>PCAX01000033.1 GCA_002730795.1 Chloroflexota bacterium | reverse complement strand
AAGAAAAAATAGAAATGCGATTTTGGATACAAATTTATATCCCTTTACCTCACCTCCTGTGTTTATTGATGGTCCATATATTGATTTATCATCTACTAAAATTAGAAATCTTTTATCTCTTGATTTAAGTGTGAGTGGATTGGTTCACCCAAAAGTTGAGGAAATAATACTAAAAAGGAATTTGTATGGAAGGATTAGAACCTGATGAGCCGTAAAAAAGCAACGGAGTTATATGGTAGGGCCGAAAAGTTAAAAGCCTTAAAATATGGACATTTCACACTGGCATCCGGAGTAACCAGTTCCTATTACTTTGATGGCCGGTTACTTTCCTTGGACCCAGCCTGTTGCAATATTATTACGGAACTTTTCATGAAGCAAATTGTGATTAGCAAGGCGAACGCTTTTGGAGGTCCAGCTGTAGCGGCTATTCCTATTGTTGGTTCCCTTGTGCTAAAAAGTTCATTAGAAGGCTTAAATCTAACAGGGTTTTTTGTTAGAGGAGAGAAAAAAGCCCATGGTACTGGTCAGCAAATCGAAGGATCGATTGAACCAGGTATGAAAGTAGTTGTTTTTGACGACACCCTATCAACCGGAGGCAGTTTATTGAATGCGATAAACGCGGTTGAAGCTTTCGGTTGTGAAGTTGTGTTGGCTATGACTATATTGGACCGGCAGCAAGGTGGCAGCGATGCACTAAAAGAACGTAGAATTCCGCTATATAAAATATGGCAAGCATCTGATCTAGGGAAAATCGAAGTTATGGCGTGATTTACACGTCTAGGTTCTTAACTTCTAAAGCGTTCGCTCGTATGAAGTCTCTTCGTGGAGCAACTTCATCACCCATAAGCGTTCTAAATATATCATCTGCAATCTCCGCTTCTTCCGCAGTCACTCGCAGCATTAGACGGTTTCCCGGATCCATAGTTGTGTCCCATAATTGCTCTGGGTTCATTTCGCCAAGACCTTTGTATCGTTGAACATTAACACCAGATTTATCTGAATGTAGCTCCAATTTTGACGGCAGATCATTCCATAAAATACTTTCATCTACTATTTCCGAGTTCTTCTTTAGGGTGAATGAATTTTCATCTACAAGATGGGAGATTATTGGATATAGTAGAAACATTCTTTGAATGGCTGGGTTTTCATAAATTTGCTTGGTTAAAGTGTAATTATGGATTTCATAAGTTTTATCTTGTAAGGGAATCGGTTCGACTATATTTGCATCGTTAGTGTTAGGTTCAGTTGGATCCTGAGGTGTTATATCTGGTTCTTCAACAATGTCTGTTTGCTCAAACAATGAAGTTTGAGAATCAGGAACAACGTCAGTTACGATTGGTTCAGGTGAGAAATCGAGTGATTTGTAGTCTGGATCAGTAAGAAGGGTCTTTATGACCTCTTCGGGAACACCTAAAATTTTAATTACTTCACTTGAATCAATGAAATCACGGAGTGGTGTGAGAATTTTACCTATAGCCTTACCCTTGATCACAAAGTCGTTAGTCGGATTAGATATTTCCATAGTTCCGTAGACTCTTTGAGCCATCCAATCATCTAATTCCGATTCTGAATAAATCCATTTGGCGGATCTACCTCGAGAAGCTTTGTATAAAGGTGGTTGGGCTATAAAAAGGTGCTCATTGGTTATGAGGTGTTTCATATATCTGTAAAAGAAAGTTAACAGAAGAGTCCGAATGTGAGATCCATCGACATCGGCATCAGTCATTATAATGACACGGTGGTATCGTAACCTAGATTCGTCGTAATCTTCACCTAAGGCTGCACCCAAAGCAGTAATTAATGCGCCTATTTCCTCATGGGCGAGCATTTTTTCAAATTTCGATTTTTCGACATTCAGAATTTTACCTCTAAGTGGTAATATTGCCTGGAATCGTCTATCCCGCCCTTGTTTAGCAGAACCTCCTGCTGACTCCCCCTCAACGATGTATATTTCGGATTTGGATGGGTCTTTTTCTGAACAATCGGCAAGCTTGCCNGGNANTGANCCACCATCCATGGCATTTTTCCGAATAATTAAATCNCGCGCTTTCTTTGCGGCNTCCCTAGCCCTGGCAGCTGTGGAACATTTTTCAATAATTCTNCGNGCGTCCTCGGGATTGTCTTCTAGAAATTCACTAAGATGTTTTCCGAGAATTTGTTCNACGGCNCCTTTTACTTCAGGATTTCCTAAACGCCCTTTAGTNTGGCCTTCAAATTGTGGATCTTTTACNTTGACGCTGANCACAGACATTAGNCCNTCCCGAGTATCGTCNCCNGAAAGAGTTTTTATGTCATCTTTCCCNCCGNTGAGCAAATTATTCTTTTTAGCATAATCATTCAAAACACGTGTTAGGGCAGANCTAAACCCNGTTACATGAGTTCCACCATCNTTGGTTCGGATAACATTTGCAAACGACAAGCAATTTTCGACAAAAGAATCGTTATATTGTAANGCCAATTCAACNACNACATCGTTGGATTTTTCNCTGGTNTAGATAATGTTTTCGTGAACGCCCGTACCNCTTGATTTATTGAGTGATCTAACAAAACTTTGAACNCCACCATCAAAATAGTAAGTTANATCGTTGTGTGGCCATTTAACAGNATGCCAATCGGATTTGAGATGTATCAACAAACCACGATTGAGGTACGCCATTTCTCGAAATCTTCCTGAAATNACATCCCANTCATANTCAATTTCGNGGAATATTTCTTTGTCCGGAGNCCATGTGGTGATTGTGCCTGTTTTTNCTTTACTTTTTNGATCTTGNGGAGTTTCTTCTATNTCTCCGATTGTTTTACCTCTTGAATANTTCTGTGTATAAATATTTTTGTCCCGNANNACCTCNACTATAGTTGTNGANGATAAGGCGTTNACTACCGATGCNCCAACTCCATGTAGACCACCAGAAACTTGNTATCCTTTTCCNCCGAATTTNCCACCGGCGTGNAGGGTAGTCATTACGGTTTGAAGNGCAGATACCCCGGTTTTATCGTGTNGGTCCACNGGTATTCCNCTACCATCGTCCTCAACNGTTACTGATCCGTCTGNGTGTATTGTTACGTCAATTCNNGNAGCAAANCCTGCCATGGCCTCNTCAACGGAATTATCAACGATTTCTCTTACCAGATGGAAAACACCTTCTGGCCCNGTAGTTCCGATATACATTCCCGGACGTTTACGTACTGCTTCCAACCCTTCCATAACTTCAATGTGCTCAGCACTATAATCCGCNGCCCCGGTATGATCTTTATCTACTTTTGTNTTTTTNGCCAATTATGATTTCCTATCGNCTGCAACAATTACGATTGNTGTNGTNAATTTGCTAACGTTTTTTTAAAACATNGAACAAGTAAATTGACGAACATTNTGGTTATTTAAANTGATNAAAATAACATTCCGTCTTCTAACCATGCGGAGNNAGTTACCGCTTATTTGGTTTCCATAGTATATTCTATCATTAGNNAGGGAAATTTCTTANAAAATCTGTCATATTTAACNCAAGGGTATTTACGTAGTAANATTCTTTATNAAAAATANTTGGAAGAACAAGAAAAAATNTNTCTTTTGCCANCAAAAGATTTCAATAGGAAAAANTTATGGATATAAGTCAGGATGCGTTGNTGTTGATGTTGAGNCGAATGTGGACAATACGAAATTTTGAAACNAAAGTGATNGAAGTGCANTCCGCTGGNGAATTTGCNGGGGCNGCNCATCCATATATAGGAGAAGANGCTGTNGCGGTGGGGGCGTGCGCAGCACTAAACGANACTGATTATATAGCNGGNAATCACCGGTCNCANGGGCANCCNTTAGCTAAAGGNGGNTCTGTGAAGAAAGCTATGGCNGAATTATATGGNCGTGTTGANGGTTATTGTAAGGGGAAAGGTGGTTCNATGCATNTNGCTGATTTTTCTATTGGGATTTTGGGTGAATCNGGTATNGTTGCTTCGTCNGTNCCTGTTGCNACTGGNGCAGCTTTATCNGCGAAANTTACCGGAAAAGATTTTGTGTCGCTTGTTTTTTTTGGTGANGGAGCTTCAAATCAAGGAGCNTGCCATGAATCGATGAATNTGGCGTCAGTTTGGAAACTNCCAGTAATTTTTTTGTGCGAGAATAACCAATTTGCCGTAACTACTTCGTACGACGANACGGTAGCTGNCGATCATGTATCNGATAGGGCATCGGCTTATAATATGCCNGGGGTTTTAGTGGANGGTCAAGACGTGATAGCTATGTATGAAGCCACNAAGGCGTCAGTAGAACGGGCTCGGGCAGGTGATGGCCCTACTCTGATAGAAGGATTGACGTACCGTTATGAGGAACATTCGTTGGGACTTGGGAGAGTGAGGAGAGGTGAATATAGAACCACAGAACAAATTGATGATTGGAGAAAACGAGACCCTATAGTCATTCACGAAAATTATTTGATTGAACACAAAATAGCAACTCGTGAAGAATGTGATTCGGTCGCACTTGAAACACAAAAGGAAGTCGATGAAGCAGTAGAATTTGCTCGGAATAGCCCTTTTCCTGAACCAGAAGATCTGTTTGATGACATGTGGGCTGATCCGATACCGTTACCATAAATATGAGTTACATAATTTAACTTAGATAGGAGATAATCAAAAAATGGCCGAGACTGTTTTTGTTGAAGCAATAAACCAGGCAACTGCAGAAGAAATGAGACGCGATGAAGCGGTTTTTATTATGGGTGAGGATATTCGAAGAGCAGTCTATGGTTCTACGGCTAATTTATTATCGGAATTTGGAGAGAAGAGAGTTCTTGACACCCCCCTTTCAGAGAATGGTTTTTTTGGCGCTGCTGTGGGGGCCTCGTTAGTTGGGTCTAGACCTATAGTTGAAACCTTGACGAGTTTCATGTGGGTCGCGATGGATCAGTTGGTGAGCCAAGCGGCAAAAATGCGTTATATGTTTGGAGGGCAGGCAACCCTTCCAGTTGTGTATAGGGCATTAATGATGTACGGGGGAGGAGCTGCGGCCCATCATTCTGATCGTTCGTACCCTATGTTTATGAATATGCCAGGATTCAAGGTGGCTATACCTTCGAATCCTGCTGATATGAAAGGGCTCTTAAAAACCGCTGTTCGTGATAACGATCCAGTTATTGTGTTCGAGGATGGTACCCTATATGGTTCGAGAGGAGAAGTACCAGAAGGTGAACATTTGGTACCCTTCGGACAAGCAAAAATCGTCAAAGAAGGAACGGATTGTACCGTCGTAGGTGTTGCTGCAGGCGTAGGACATGCACTAACTGCAGCTAATAACTTATCAAAGGAAGGAATTTCTGTTGAGGTCATTGATCCAAGGACTTTGGTACCCCTAGATAAAGCAACTATACTTCAATCGGTTGCAAAAACAGGTCGTTTGGTAATTGTTGATCCAGCCCATAAAGTTTGTAGTGCGGCGTCCGAAATTTCCTCAATTGTTGCAGAAGAGGGGTTTTGGGACTTGCAAGCGCCAATCCAAAAAATTGCATCCGAACAGGTTCATATACCTTTCAGCCCGGCTCTCGAGAAATTGGTTTATCCAGACGTTGACAAAATATCCAAAGGGATTAAAAAGACTTTAGAGAACTAGAAAAATTTGTGCGTTAGACACATGCGATGAACCAAGTATTTGAAAGTTGCAAAGCGATCACGTTTGACCTGTTTGGGACAATTTTAGATTTGGAAGGTTCGATTAAACCGCATATTTCCGAATTTTTACAAGATTTTCAAACTGAGATATCCTCGGAAGGGTTTTGGCAACAATTCCGACACAGACAAAGAATAGAACAATATCAAGATTCATTGATGGGATTGGGTCATAGTGGTTATTTGGAGACAGTAAAAAAATCCTTCAATTACGTTTGTGAACTTAACAAAATGGAAACGACGGTAAAGCAGGTTGATACATTTATGGATAATTGGAAGTCACTTTCACCGTTCCCTGATTGTTTGGATGGGTTGCAAAAGATGGAAAAACGATTTTCATTAGTAGCGTTATCAAACGGGAATCCGTGGTTTTTGGAACATTTGGTCAAAAACAGGATTAAATACCCTTTCGATGCCATAATATCCGTTGAAAAAGTTGGCTCTTTTAAGCCGTATCCAGGGGTTTATCGCAGAGCCGCTCTGGAAATAGCGCTTGAACCAAATGAAATTATTATGGTTTCGTCAAATTCCTTCGATGTTATGGGTGCGAGAACTTGTGGTTTCCGAGGGATTTACGTGAACCGGTATAATTTACCTTTTGAGGATACGCATGAGCAGTTTAAACCAGATTTAACGGTAGTAAATTTTGAAGATTTATCTAGAGCTCTTTTAATGTAAATTTTAAAGTATTATAAGTAGACACGAAATAAAAGGAAAACAATATGCCAACACCAATTATTTTACCGCAATGGGGGATGGGGATGAATGATGGCCAAGTGATGAAATGGCTAAAGTCAGTAGGCGATCCAATTTCTAAAAGCGATAATTTAGTGGAAATTGAATCATCTAAGGTCAACGCGGAAGTTGAATCAACTGCAGACGGAACATTAGGAAGAATTGACGTTGAAGAAGGTCGAGTTGTAGCAGTAGGTACGACGTTGGGTTATATATTGTTATCGGGGGAAACAGAAAAAGATTTACCAGTATTAAATCTCCAATCTCCAGAAGCCTCCCCCCCTGTCGAATTAAACCAAAAAGAAGCGGTAGTTTCTGGCGTGCCGCAAAAAAGGAAGGTTATTACTCCGAGGGCAAGACGCCTTGCTAATCAACTTAATATTGATATTGACGCCATTGACGGAACAGGTCCAAGTGGAAGAATAACAGAAGATGACGTAAAAAACGCCCAAAGTGGATCTGGGGCGACTCAAGCAAATGCTTCTGACCTACCCGTAGAAAAAGTCGTGAAGTTGGAACGTCTCCGAGCTACTATTGCTAGGAGAATGACAGAAAGTGCATCAATTCCTACTGTCACTTTAAATATGACTGTCGATGTTAATAGTGCAGTTGAATTTCAAAAACGGCTTGTTTCTGAATGGAGAAAGCATAAATTAAGGCCTCAGTATCAAGATCTTGTTCTAAAAGCAACGGCACGGGCTTTATCTGAAACGCAAGAAGCAAATGCCCATTTGGTTGATAATGAAATACGTTTTATAAAAGAGGTCAACATAGGGGTGGCAATGGCTGTAAAAGATGGATTAATTGTTCCGGTGGTAAAAAATGCTGATAAAAAGACACTATTAGAAATAGCAATGGAAGTAAGAGATTTAGCAAAAAAATCTCGTGCGAATTCTATAACCGTAGACGAAATGTCAGGAAGTACCTTTTCTGTAACAACGCTTGAGTCTTTTGGTATTGAAGTATTCAACCCGTTATTAAATCCTCCGGAAATTGGAATACTTGGGGTTGGGAGTGTTGATCTAGTACCTCTCTTTGAGGACGAAAAAATAGTACCACGATCCGTAGGACATTTAAATTTAACGTTCGATCATCGAGCTTGGGATGGAGCCCCTGCATCTAATTTTTTAAAGACAATATCCAAATATATCAGTGATCCAAGTTGGATGGATGAGTAAAACAAGTGTTGGAATTATAGCGAACCCCTCAGCGGGCAAAGATATTCGTAGATTGGTTGCTCACGGACGAGTTGTTTCAAATCAGGAGAAATCCAATGTTTTAAGGCGTGTTTTTGCGGGCATAAATTCAACGGAGGTTGAGCAGCTAGTTGTGATGCCAGATCCCTCTGGGTTGTCGAGGCCGGGATTAAGCGATATAGACAATGGAATGGAAGTGGTCCACTTAGATATGCCCCCCGCTACGCATCAGGGAGCCACAACTAAGGCGTCCAGTTTAATGGCGGAAATGGGGGTGGGTTGTATTGTTACTCTAGGAGGTGATGGTACTAATCGTGTTGTTGCAAAAGGTTGTGGTGAAGTACCGATATTACCAATTTCTACAGGTACGAATAATGTTTTTCCGAAAATGACCGAAGGAACTCTAGCAGGAATAGCCGCCGGAAATGTGGCAAGCCGCCATATACCTATAACGGAGAGCTGTAAAAGAAGTAAAAAAATCAATATTTACGTAAATGGGAAGTTAACGGATATATCACTTGTGGATGTAGCGGTTACAACACAGATGTTCTTAGGTGCAAGGGCAGTTTGGGATCCAAAAGTAATAGATTCTGTGTTTTTAACTAGATCTGAACCTCTGAGCATAGGTCTATCTTCAATTGGGGCAAAACTAAAAACCATATATATAGATGATCCCGAAGGTATGGCCATTAATTTTACTGGGAAACCTAAGATAATAATTTCCGCTCCGGTGGCTCCAGGTATCGTCGAAAAATTAAGTATTTCTTCGTGGTATCAAATGAAGCCAAATGAATTCCATTCCGTAAATGTGCAAAATGGCACCGTTGCATTGGACGGAGAGCGTGAAGTTGAATTGTTACCAGATAGACGGGTAGAAATTGCACTTGATATTAATGGTCCCTATGTAGTTGATGTAGAAACTGTTTTAAAAGGACTTTCGGGGCGATAAAAATTACTTTAGAGGTGTAATTAAATTTTGAAATTTCTCCAATTTAATTCGAACGTTTCTTTGATTCGCATCGACGATACCGAAGGACTTGAAAGAGAAGTTTTAGGGCCTGAATCCTCGAGAAAACTTCCACCAACCATTGCCGCTGTTCCCATTGAATAGGCTAAAAAACACTTTCCATAGCCATTGTAGGTTGGGGTTTGAGAATTATTAATTCGTCCCGCTATGATTTTTCCAACTGTTGTACCTTGATCTGATGCAAAAACTCCTGCTTTTGGAATTGCAAAATCCCCTGTGGGTATGACATTTACATCCCCTATTGCAAAAATGTTTTCGACTGTTGTTTCGAGGGTTTTTTTGTTAACCGGTACCCATGGTTTATTACCAGATATACCGCTTTGTTGGACTGCCACTGGCAACTTGTGGACAGGGATAACAGCTATTACTTCTGCAAAACTAGAGGAACCATCTTGGAAGAATCCTTTTTTTCCATTATCGGAAATTTTTGTAATTCCTGCTGAGGTGTGTAAAGTAATCCCACGCCTCTCTAAATCACTTGTTATTTGTTGCGATGCTTCTTGGCCGGCCACGCCAAGTGGTTTAGGTTCAGGTATATAAATATGAATATCAACGTTTTGTCTAATGTTTTTTTCTCTGGCCCACGAATTGATCAACATTGCGGTTTCAAGCGGGGCAGGAGGACATTTATAGGGTGGCTTTGCTGCAGCTAAAATGATTTTGCCCTTTTTAAATCTACTTAATCGGCGTCTTAATTTTCTTGCAGATTGAAAATCCCAGAAAGAATAGGCGTTTTGGGAGCCTGGTACGGCATGGATATCATATTCTGCTCCCAGTGCAATAACCAGATAATCAAAAAGAAAATCACCTTGTGAAGTGTTGACATGTTTTTTGGTTAAATCAATGGAGTTTATTTCTGATTCAATAAAATTAATACCCCTATTTGCTAGCCTTCCCAGTGATCTTCCCGTTTTACTAATCTGTCGTTTCCCTATGATTAACATTGGATTCATACCACATAAATAAGACATTCGAGATCGGTCAATAATAGAGACCGAGTGAGATGAATCAAGTTCATTTCTGGCGTTAATAGCTGCTTGTACTCCTCCGAATCCACCACCCAAAATTAGGATTTTTTTCCCTTTAATTTTTTCCATCATGTAATATAAATGTTCATAACTAGGCTAGATCAATTCATACTACTTCAAAATGGGGATAAAGTATGTGAGATTTTTAGGAAAAAAGGAAAGAAACATATACTTTAATTACAAACATCCTAGGGAGGAATTTTGTGGATCCAAACAAAATCAATTTATTGATAAAGTTCAGCACTTTGCTTTAATATTTAGAAATGGATAATAATCAGATATCAAAATTCCTAGAATTTGCCGAAAAAGCCAACGAAGCTGGATCTGAAATTCTATTGAAACATTTTTCTAATGTACGTGCACTTGAAAAATGGAAAAAAAGTGATGATGGTCTTGTTACAAATGCGGATATAGAAAGTGACAATGCCATTGGTACGATATTATCTCAAAGTAAAATCAGAATTTTGTCGGAAGAAAGCACAAGTGGTTTAAATGAATCTAACTTAACATGGTTGGTGGACCCTCTTTGTGGAACAATGCCTTTTTCCACGGGTATGCCCCATTGGGGGTTAAATATTGCTTTGCGGTTTGATCAACGATTGCTTTTAAGTGTTGTGTCTCTTCCTTATTTTAGTGAAATATTTGTATCGATTCTCGGGCGTGGGGTAACGTTAAATGGGGAGACTTTAGAATGTAAAACGCCAACTAAAAATTTAAGCGATGGAATAATTGGGTTAGAAATAGATGGAGGTGAAGAATGGAAAAAATTGCTACCAAAAAAGTTAAGTTGGCTTACAGCGGTTAACCAGGTTAATACATTTGCGTCGGCGGCTTATCCAATAACTCAAGTTTGTCAGGGTAGATTAGCGGCGGTGGTTTTTTATGGGGTCGAACCAGTACATATTGCGGCAGGCGCACTTTTGGCGACGGAACTAGGATTAAAAGTGACTGATGGTAGAAATAATGGTATTGATTGGGAAAATGAAAAAGAAAACCGGGTTGTAGTTGTTGGTTGGCCAGAAGTACACAATCAATTGATAACCAGGATGCAGAGTTTAACCGGTTGACTCAGCCTGATATCCTGAGTAATCTCACATAGGGGTATTTTTGGAAAAACTGAAATGGGGAATAGAACATGCCATACATTGTCAATCACATACATATTAAATCGAAAGATCCAAAGGTTACAGCGGAATGGTTTGTATCAGCGTTCAACGTAAAAATCGTATCTGATACTTTGAGATCATTTGGGGATAGGTTTGTAATTACCGAAACAGAGGGGGGATTAAAAATAAACATATCCAGTGAACGAACGGGAGAAACTCTGGGACCAGCGGATGCTGATGCTCATTATGGGATCGAACATTTTGGGTTCGACACAGCAGATATAAAAAAAGACATCGACCGACTAATTGGTTTAGGCGCAGAGTTAAAAGAAGGACCAATTGACGTTCCGGGTGGACCAATAATAGCTTTCATATCCGCACCGGGTGATATCAGAATTGAACTTATAGAATCTCGATAATTTATACGGGGAGTATCGAAACAGCTTGGGTTTCAATTAGGGAAATTCTGAAACTATAGAATCATATAAATTTTTGTATTTTTTATGTAAATCTGAGTAATATTCGGATTTACCAGTGTCTGGTTCAGTGGTTCCTAACGTGTGGACCCAGTTGTTTACCACTTCCTCTAGGTCGGAAAAATTATCTTTTGATGTTGAAGCCGCTAACATAGAAGCACCTAGTGGTGCTCCTTCCCCGGGACCTGTAACTTTTAAAGGGACCTGCAGGGTATCGGAAATCAATTTTTTCCATTTGGAAGATTTAGCGCCTCCTCCCACTATGACAGCTTCATCAAAAAATCTGTTTTTATTAGTCATTAATTCCAGTGAATCACGCAAGGCTAGAGCCACACCCTGTAGAACAGCACGTGTTAAATCACCTCTTGTGGTTCCAGTGTGCAAACCAAAGAAAACTCCGCGAGCTTTAGGATTAGCGTGAGGTGTTCTCTCCCCTGTCAAATAAGGTAGGAACAAAATTTCATCGTTCGAGTTGGCATTAAATGAAACTTGACTTAACAAAGTTTCCAAACCGTTCTCTCCTGAAACCGAATCCCACCAATTTAAAGTGGCTCCTGCAGAAAGTACAACTCCCATCTGATACCAAGTATTTTGTAATACATGCCGCATAAGATGAATACGTAATTTAGGATCGACCAATGGGGTGTCGCAGGGTGCCACAACAGCCCCTGAAGTTCCTACAGTTATCATTAGGGAGCCACTTTCAATTACCCCGGCTCCTAATGACGCGCATGCGTTATCGGCTGCTCCGGCTACAATTGGAATGTCTTTTTTAAAGCCGATTTCGGAGGCAATATCTGATTTTAAATATCCAGCGATTTCATCTGATTTTACTATTTCCGGTAAGAATGAAGCATCTATGTCCAATTTGCCACAAAGAGAGTCAGACCATTTGTTGGCATTAATATCGTATAACAACGTACCAGAAGCGTCGGTTGGTTCAGTAAATTTCTGACCTGTCAACATAAATCGTATATAGTCTTTTGGAAGTAAAATAGAGTGGATTTTTTTAAAAAGACTTGGTTCCTGATTTCTCACCCATAATATTTTCGGAGCAGTAAACCCTTCGAGAGGAGGGTTGCCAGTTATTTTTCCTAGCTCAACTCCGATTTTTTCGGTTATGTATATACATTCTTCGTGGGTACGACCATCATTCCAAAGAATAGCATTGCGGATCGGAATGTCATTTTTATCTAACATTACTAGAGAATGCATTTGCCCGGAAAGACTAATCGATAAAATCTCAAATTTACCTTGCAGGGAAAGTTCTTTGTTGACCAGTTTTAACGACTGTTTTGTAGCCAACCACCAATCATCAGGATTTTGTTCGGTCCAACCAGGTTTCGGAGTTATCATTTCTAATGGTTCCGTATGGGATCCGATCATTTTTCCAGTGATATCAATTGCTACTGTTTTTACTCCTGAAGTACCTACATCAATTCCAATAAAAACACCTTTTGACATTTTAATATCCTTCGAAGATTATTAGATTGCACCAATGGATAATGCAAATCCGTCCCAGTACGGTTGCTGATCTATCCGGGCATCGATTAATGTGGTCTTATTTGCTAATAGTGAATTTCTTAAAGCCAATTGAAAACTTTCAGGATCGTCAACAGTTACCCCGTATAAACCGCAGGATTGAGCGATTTTTGCAAAATCAACACCTTGGAAATTTAACCCATGAGGGTCAAATCCCCTAGATTTTTGTCTGGATTTCATCGTACCTAGTGCCATGTCATTGATAATAACCAGGGGCATTTTTATCCCCATACGTGAAAAAACTTCCAATTCTCCTAATCTCATTAGGGTACTGCCATCAGCTCCTATTCCAATTTTTGTTTTATTTGGATGCGCCAATGCGTATCCTATTGAAGCAGGAATGGTTAACCCCATTGTTCGACCACCAGAAGTACCTAAATAAGATCCAAAGGTGTTTACTGGCCAAAGATATTCGAACATCCTTATAAATGCTCCGGTTTCTGTGATCAACGTTCCATCGGAAGGCATTTCTGCTCGTAAAGATTCGACGATATCCTGTACTGTGAACTTAGCGTCAGGATCCCTATTGAAATGTCTTAAAACACTTTGTTTAATAGCGTTTATTTCATCAATATGGAAACCACCAGAAGAAACAACAAGTTGAGTGAGTGTTTTTATAGTGTTTTTCAAATTTCCATCAACACGCAATTTAGGGTTAGTTGACGTAGTTTTATAGTCAGGGTTAGCCGTTATTTCGATTGACGGTTTGTTGTATTGCCAAGGAATATGAGTCATCATTGAATCAGTTCCGATCAAAATTATTAAATCACAATCCTTGGCTATCTCTCCTTCGATAGTATTTTCGTTGTAATTACCTGTAAAAACACCAGCCCAACGAGGTAACCGTTCGGGGTAAACACCTCTAGCATCCATGTTGACAAGTACAGCTGCCCCTAATTTTTCCGTAAGAGCTTGTAATTCTTTTTTTGCGTGGTCTCGTTCCACGTCGGCGCCCACTATAAATAGTGGTTTTCTACAATTGGAAATACGGTTAGCTGCCAGTTGAACATCTCTTTCGTTACATTCTATGGAAGAGTTTAAATTTGTATGGTCCGGCAGATCTCCACAGTTGCCATCAACGTAATCAGAAGGAATATTTAGCACTGAAACATTAGGTCTGCCATTGGTTGCCATTTCAATTGCTGTGCGTAATTGTTCCCTAGCGTTTGATAGTGTAATATCGGCTTGATAGGAAGACACTGATCCGAACAACTTCAATTGATCGCATACTTGTACAAGATCGATATCTTGTTCATTAGGTCCGGACTCGCAAACGCAAATTAGAGGTTTTCTTTCGAAATGACTATTTGCTGCTCCCCCAACGAGGTTCGCTGCTCCGACCCCTTTTACCGCTAATGCTAATCCAGCTGTATTTTTCTCGTGTCCGTAGTAAGCAGCAGCTATGCCAGCAGTTGATTCATGGGCGACATGCACGAAATCCACGGATATTCGTTTGCCGGATTCCATCGCATCCATAGGAAATCCGCTACCCGGAATTCCGAAAAAATGGTCAAGGCCCCTTTCTTTTGCATCGGTAAGTAGTAAATCGGCTAATCTCATTTAGTTTCCTATCTTCTTATGGAACGAGAACGACCTGAACGTCGTCTCTTGGATTCATTAAACGTGTCATAGATTCTTGAAGTGACTCAAAACCAACAAAACTTTTTTTTGAAAGCATATCTTCAGTTTTTATTAATCCTCGTTGCATTAACTTTAGGGCAGTAGACCAATCTTTTGAATTTGAACCGTAAGAAGCCTTCATTTGAATTTCGCGTCCAACCCAATCAACAGTTTTTAATGGAATTTCTTCCCAACCTAGTGAAACAATTACGACTTGTCCGTTTTTTTTCACCATTTCTAAACTTTGTTGTAGAGTGTTTTTAGCAGCAGCGCAATCGAAAGCTAAAGGAATACCTAAACCACCTGNAATTCNNAAACAATTTCATCGANAANATTATCATTGTTAGGGTTAAANACTTTTTTAGCTCCTAATTNGGAAGCTGCTTTAGCTCGNATTGCCGANGGTTCNGATACGAAAAGNTCAGAAACGCCAGCTGATTTTAGNACCTGCATCANNAGAAGACCGATGGGNCCNGNTCCAATAANAATACTTGAATCTCCTAATTTNAAATTAGATTCTCTCACTGCGTGGATNGCTATGGAACACGGCTCNGTAAAAAGNGCNACGTCNTCNGTNACNTCNTNAGGAATTTTAAGAGGNGCCCANCTATCCNTCACTTTAAATTCGGCAAANCCTCCCCANTTAGGATTTTCAAATCCCACAGTCTTNGCACTNTAGCGAGCTCCTTTANNTNTNGANATGTNCNCAGGTGNTACTCCGCCNCCACCCACAACTCGATCCCCTATTTTCCACGTTGTTACTTTAGNACCTATTTTGTCGATAACNCCAATAAATTCATGNCCCATTATGGNGCCAGATTTGTACATNCCAAATTGAAATCTATGTACNTCAGAACCACAAATGGCTGAANATTTAATTTTTATTCTTATTTGTCCGTCTTTTGGTTCTGGGGTTGGAACATTNTCTATNTCGATTTGTTTTNGCCCCCGCATAACNGCNGCTTTCATAATTCTTCCTNAAACCTTGAACTAATTTGTAAAAGACCCTCCAGCTACNGGTATGGATATTCCATTTAAATAATCGGANTGGGNCGATGAAAGGAAAGCNACGACATTTGCCACATCCTCTGTAGTTGCTAATCGTCCAGAAGGATTTAATTCTGTTGATTTAGTTAGCATAGNTTGNTCATAATCTTTGGTTGAAGTNCCAGNAGGTTTNAGGCCTGATGCTATACCAAAAGTCCTCTCTGTATTTANCAANCCAGGACAAATAGCGTTNACGTTAATGCCAGATTTTGCAACTTCAAGAGCCAAACTCTGGGTAAACCCCAATACGGCAAATTTTGANGAACAATAGGCTGCAAATTTTGCNGNTCCTTTTTTACCTGAAACAGAAGACATATTTATTATTTTCCCCTTTATTCGATGCTGTAGCATGTGGCGAACAACTTCACGTGACATTAAAAAAACGCCTTTAATATTGNTATTTTGTACTTTATCCCATTCATCCTCANTCAAGTCAACGACGGAGACCCTATCCGGACCAGCNGGNGCTCCNGCATTATTTACGAGAATATCAATTTGNCTAAAGTTGGATAATGTCGTTTCAACTATGNTTTTCACATCTGANGCTTTCGACACATCGCCCGTTACGNTGANACANTTTCTCCCCAANATTTTAATCTCATTTGCGACTGANTCTAGACCATGCCAANCNTCGGTTNGTTTACGNGATATGTCNTTTATACAAACATCTGCACCTTCTTTGGCAAGACGATTAGCGATAGCNCNTCCCAANCCTTTTTCACCTCCAGCGCCAGTAATTAATGCTACTTTTCCNGTCAAGTTATACACGNTGATCCTTAAATGANGTTTGTNGTNANATCAGTTTCAATTTGTATGGAATTTCCAATCGANTTATGGACTGGACATTGATCAGCATGATGTTTTACGGCNCTGTCTATGGATTCTTTTTTTTCAGAAAGTAGATTTCTTTCTATATTCAAGNTNTATGTTATTTTTATACGCTTGATTACTAATACTCCACTTTCTTTATAAANTTCCCCAGAANCATTGGCAGNTAAGTGATCACTATCCGTTGGAATTCCACGGACCGCAAGGGCCCGGCGTANTGTNCCAAGCATTCAACCACCNGTTGCTGCGACAATGTAGTCCAAAGTAGTTGAATGTGCTTCCGTTTCACTGGCNTNGACGCCATAATGTTCTGCTATCTCATTATGAACCCCGAAGGTGACCTGAGTTTTATCCGGNGGAAGATAGGCATGCCGAATAGCACCNGNNACAGGTTCAATTGTTACATTGGAAACATACACGATTTGATTAGTAGATTGGNTCATTTGTTTATCCATGGTTGTACTCTGGGTTCATCTATTACTTGGAGCAAGGCCGTTATGTAACCATAACANAAGGCNAATGCTGTTGATTGAGGATCCTTCCCCGNGATNTGNGGTACATGATCAGGCATNANCATGTANTTGTAACCCACNTCCTTATAGGTTTGTAATGCTTTCCACATATTTATACTCCCTTCATCTGGAAACACTTCCATAAANTCCANNTTATGACCACGAATNTTCCTAAAATGGACATTAAATATTTTTCCACGTTTTCCAAACCANCTAATCACGTCAAATATTTCTTCTCCNGGGTTTTCTANCATTTCNGTCACCGTNCCCTGGCAAAAATTAAGNCCGTGATATGGGTTTTCATGTAATTTTACAAATTTCTTTAGACCGTCAACAGTACCAAGTACNCTTGTTACTCCTCTGAANCCGTTTGGNGTAAANGGATCATGTGGGTGNCAGGCTAGTCTAACTTTATATTCTTCNGCTACAGGTATGATTTGTCCCAAAAAATAATCTATNCGNTCCCAGAAAGTATTTTCGTCTACTATGCCAGCGATACCCGGNGCATCATCATTTTTNATNTTTTCAAATCTAAGAGTAGAGTTGAGGGANCCACCCCTTCCACGTTCTTTTTCAGATCTTGGNATTCCNATGATGTTCATATTGTATTTTNCNGAAGGAATTTCAGATTCNGAAATGATNTTAATGAGNTTTTGTACAGATTCAATNTCGCGATCTCGNTCAGGAGATTTACCTAGCATTATATTTGGAGACTGAGAATTTTCTATAGGCGTTGANGAAAGNGGTAGNTGAACCATNTCTAANGTGAGTCCGAAGNTTTCTACTTTNTCTCNGTGTTTTGACAACACGTCTTTTGTCCAACTNTGAGGATCACCTCCTGGATCNGAACAAATATTTNNGACGCCTAGCTGAGACCATTGTTTAAAATCNGTATCATCACGTGCNCCGACTTGTGTTCCCAAGTACATGAATAACCTCCATCTATTTCTTTATAATCACCAAAATACCATTTAGTAGGATGGCATACAACAGCGTTTGACAGCATCTTTCCAGCCAGAATACAAAGAAATTCTCTGTGATTTTTTCATTTGCGGTTCATATCGAACAATTGGTTTATTAATAGATTCNATTTGTTTTTCTGTTTNCCATATTCCGACGTGTTTTCCNGCAATTAAGGCGGCTCCAAGCGCTGTGGNTTCGGTGGTTTTTGAAANTTCAACAGGCCGATCTATTATGTCTGCTTGGAATTGCATAAGAAATGGGTTNCTTGCTTGNCCNCCGTCAACTCGCAANGGGAAATCAGAAGNTGCAAATGATAGAGATTTATCAATGACGTCTTTGACCTGATAAGCTGTTGATTCAAGTGCAGCTCTTATGATGTGAGACCTTGNTGTNCCGCGTGTCATCCCAACTATGATTGATTTAGCNTCGGGATTCCANTGAGGNGAACCTAGGCCTGAGAANGCNGGTACAAAATAAACACCACCGTTGTCTTTCGCCAAAGTTGATACATTATTTGTGTCGGATGCGTTTTTTATGATTCCCAAACCGTCCCTTAACCATTGTATTGTGGAACCACTTGCGAAGATTGACCCTTCGGAAGCGTANCATGTTCTNNTCCCAACCTGAAATCCCAATGTAGATAGTAAATCGTCATCANTNCGATTNTTNGGAGACGGAGGGCTGTTTCCCTCNTTTGTTAATATAAAGGCGCCTGTTCCATATGTNCANTTTGTCATNCCTTTTTTAAAACANAATTGACCGTAGAGAGAGGAATGTTGATCCCCNNCTATACCTGAGATGCTTATTTCAGATCCGAAAAAATTAGGAGAANCAAGTCCAAAATTAGAAGCNGAAGGCAACACANTAGGGAGAATTTCTGATGGTATATTGAAAAGANTTAACATTTCNGNATCCCAATTAAGGTTATGAATATTTAATAACATTGTCCTNGATGCATTNGTTGAATCCGTCAAATGTTTTTTTCNCTCGGTCAGGTTNAAAACGATCCANGAGTCAATCGTTCCGAAACATAATTCACCATTTTCTGCTCTTTTTTGTCCGTCTTTAATAGAATCCAACAACCATCTAATTTTTGTTGCNCTGAAATANGGATTAAGTTTNAANCCNGTNGACAATTTAATNGNAGAGCTATNNCCTTGGNCGAGTAAATCAGAACAAAAATCATTTGTTCGTGTGTCTTGCCAAACAATTGCGTTACCCACGGGGATTCCAGTTTTCCTATCCCAAATTAAAGTAGTTTCTCTTTGATTAGCTATGCCAATTGTGTCTATATTCTTCCAACCAGATGCAAGCTGCCTTACAGCGGATTCGGCTGTTCCTTTGACAGCAGCAATAATTTCTATGGGATTATGTTCGACCCAACCTGGTTTAGGGAATTGTTGAGTAAGTTCCTTTTGCGCTGCGGCAACGACATTTCCTTGGGAATTGAAAACAATTGACCGAGTAGATGTAGTACCCTGATCTATAGAAAGAACATTGTGTTGCATAGCAAATTTTACGCTTTGGAATTTATTATAAATATGTTGACACTTGAAGAAATTTTAATAGGCATCATTCGAATTATCGGGTCAATTCCTACACTTAAGTGGGCTTTTTTTGGTTCATTATTTGCAGTTTTTGTTGATCTTTCGGATCTCTTTTGGAAAGATTATTTGCACCTCGGCGGCATAAGAAATTATCAGGCCTTCGACAAAATTTTTGACCTAGTATACATGTCTGTGTTTTTGGTAGTTGCACGGAAATGGGGAGGAATTTTTGCCAAAATAGCTCTTTACCTTTTTATCTTTCGGTTTGTCGGTATGATTCTGTTTGAATTTACAGATCAGCGGTTTTTTTTGTTGGTATTTCCAAACATTTTTGAATTTTGGTTTATATTCACTGCTTTAGCACGGAGATTATGGTCAGAAAAAAGTCAAAAGGTAAATTTCATTATTTATTCGTTGGTAATCTGTACTTTTTTTAAACTAATACACGAATGGGTTTTACATGGCGGTAAATATTTTGATCGGTGGGGATTTTTTGAATTTATGTCCTTACTTTTCAATTTTTTGCGTGGTGGTGGATGGGGATAATGTTACCAAACGATTGAGTATCCTTCGCGTCTCAGATCCGATGCAGCAAATAGAGATCGGTCCTTACCTAAGATCTGTATTCCCCCGGCACAACCTGCAGCTCCGAATTCACCAGAAGAAATTACGAGATGACCTTTATTAGATAGAGAATCTACCGTTTTTTTGTCGACCCGATTTTCTATATTGAGAAAGTTTTCCTCAGTATGCGGGTATGTGGAGTTAGTAGTGCCTTGGTAATGAGTCCATCTCGGACCTTCTATCGCTTCCGCTATGTTTAATCCATGATCGTAAATTGCGGAAATTATTTGAAAATTTGTCTGTACTTGTGTATCAGCTCCGGGTGTTCCACAAACTAATTCAACGGAACCTCCCGATTCCACAGGATCGGATAAAACCATTACTGGGTTCATTGTATGGCGAACTCTTTGTCCAGGATTTAAATAATCTATATGATTTGGATCCAGATGCCAGTAAGTCATACGATTGTTCATTAATATTCCTGTATTTCCCGCTAACATTCCTGAACCGTATCCAGTTTGTATACTTTGTAATGCGCTAAGTGAATTACCCCATCTGTCCACGATACAATAGTGGGTTGTTTCGCCCCCAGGTAAGTTTAATCTGCCATTTATTTTGTGTTTCTTTGCTTTGTTAGGAAGTCTCTTCATAAACTCCCAAGGGTCTCCTGCTGGCGGATCGATTAGGCTACGTTCATGAAATATTAACTGAGACCGTTTACGGGAATATTCCTTTGATATCAAGCCTTCCAATGGGACATCTACAAAATCTGGATCAGCTAAATATTCTTCCCTGTCGGCGAAAGATAATTTTTTTGCTTCTACCATGAGATGGATTAAATCGGGCGACATATAGTCCATTTCAGATAAATCAAAATTTTCCAGTATGTTAAGTTCCTGTAAAAGTACGTGGCCGCTAGAATTTGGTGGAGCCTCATAAATCATTTTATTACGGTAACTAGTTGATATCGGGTTTTGCCATTTCATTGAATGACGGGATAGATCTACGGATTTGATGAAACCTCCAGTCTCTTCGCTGAATTTTACTATCGCTTTTGCTGTGTCGCCCAGATAGAATTCATCGCGCCCTCGTTTTGATATTTTTTTGTACGTTTTTGCTAAATTTTGGTTGCGTCTTTTATCGCCGGGTTTTAACCATTGCCCCTGAGGAGCGAATACTTCTGCCGATGTAGGATATTCAATTAACGGTCTAAAAGTTTTTGCGTTTTCTGATTGAAAATAACTTACGGGAACACCATCTTCACATAATTCGATTGCAGGTTCTATACAAATTTCTAATGTTAGTGACCCATATTTTTCGTGTACTGCCAGAAGGGCATCCACAATACCAGGGACAGAAACGCTTTTGAATCCGGTCATTGGAATACCTTTAGTATAGTTGTCCGGTGTCGCTGCTAAAGGAGCTGCACCCGTTCCATTGGCGACTTCAATGGTTCCCTTATCGGCCATATTGACCATTATGAAACCGTCGCCTCCAATACTCGAACCCGACGGTTCTGCAACTCCCAATGAAAAAGCGACAGATATCATTGCATCGACGGTGTTTCCTCCTTTTTGTAGGGTTCTCATACCTGCCTCAGCGGCAAGGGGATGATTTGCGACAACAGCTCCTCTTCCCCCTACATATGGTGGTCTATACGATGTACCTTTTATGCCGTGGGGACCTGGCTTTATAGACAATGATTTACCTGCGGTTTTCGTCGTTGGATAACATACAGGTAAGTTTAGCAGGAAAATTACGGAAGAATTGATTGCTCAGTTACTTCTTGTGGCAGTACATAACCAGCATCGGAAAAAACACCAAAAAGATTTTTTAAGACCAAGGAAATTTCTAACTGTGTTTCTTTTGGTATGTTGCAAGTGCTTGCGGTTACACAGTGAGGAGAACTGTTGATTTGTATTGTATCTAGTTTTGAACACGCTTCTGATATTGCTTTACCGAATTTTCCTTTTGGTAATTGTTCAAGATTTCCCTTTTTACATGCTCCTGATCTCCATGAAACCACCCTCCAATCCAAAGGCGTTTTAGCATTCATCATTATTTTAGCGTTATGAGCTATCCATGGTGTGATTTGACTAGGGACAAGAGTTTCTAATGGGATTCGTAACTGTTCATTGCGGAGTCTTTTGGTATTTAATGATTCCACGTTTTTGTTTGTTGTGGTAATCCAGTCGTTTATGAAAGGTGAAATACAGATAATAATTGAAAGAAGAATGACTAATAATACTGTCGTAGTTGAAGGATTTCGAGTTTCTTTCCGCAATTTGCCTCTCATGGATAAAGGCAGGGTGTTAACCAACAATTTGTATAGTAGTAAGGTTCCTATTATGAAAATAGGTATTATGGCGGTCAACAAGATCACAGTTTTTGCTTTTCTGGTGGTTTACCTGACGTCATAATACAACTAATCAGCATAATGGCAAAAGGTAAATGTTAAGTCACTCATCAGACGAAACATTTTTGTTCGACTGATCAGTTTTGTTTATTTTGCTTGATAGGGCCCAAGCCTTATTTTCATCGCTGGCTTTGACAAAAACAACTCCATTTGGGAAATAACCAAGCAGTCTGGAATATTCGTCGTTTAGATTTTTATTTTCTGGGACCCACTCGTGAAGAAATCTAACACCCTTTATTCCAGCTTGAAGCATTTCTTTTGCACAACTGAAACAAGGTCTGATGGTTGAATATAGTAAAGAACCTTCTACACTGATGCCAAATCGAGCGGCGGAAAGGAGTGCATTTTGTTCCGCGTGAACACAGATGCAGAGATCATATGCTGTCCCTTTTGGAAATTTCTTTCGATCAGAACATCTCACACATCCGCCTTCATCGCAATTTGGCATATTGTGTGGCGTTCCGTTGTAGCCGGTTGAAACTATATGACCTTCACGAGCTAGCACTGCCCCAACTTTACTTCCTTTACAATTAGCGCGAGACCGTACAGTTAGGGCAATATTCATCATATATTCTTCTATTGTGGGTCGGGTATTTGACATTATTAAGGAACTAAATAAAAAAAACGCATGGTTATTCAGATAAATGTTACTGTTATCTTAATAATTATATTTAAAGTTTTTAAAAGAAGCATGGCTAACAAACTAGTGAATAAAAATGGCATACAGTAAAACCGAAAAAATCCCAGATAAAAACGGCAGATACGGCAAATATGGAGGGCAGTATGTCCCAGAGACCTTAATGGCCGCCCTGTCAGAACTGACTAAAGCCTATGAGGAAATTCGATCGGATGAAAAATTTCAGAAAGAAATGAATCTGTTGCTGACTGATTACGTTGGTCGCCCTTCACCGCTCTATTACGCGAGAAATTTATCCAAAGAAATGGGTCAGGATATATACATAAAACGAGAAGATTTGAATCACACCGGAGCACATAAAATTAATAATGCTGTAGGACAAGCTTTATTGGCAAAAAGGCTTGGAAAACACCGTATTATTGCCGAAACAGGAGCTGGACAGCATGGGGTTGCAACTGCGACTGTTTGTGCTCAAATGGGTATGGAATGTGTCGTTTATATGGGGGAAGAAGATATAAAACGTCAAGCTCCAAATGTTTATCGAATGCGGGAATTGGGTTCTGAAATTGTGACAGTGCGATCAGGTACGCGTACACTGAAAGATGCAATTAATGAGGCAATTCGGGACTGGGTCACCAATGTACAAAACACGCACTATCTCATTGGTAGTGCTGTAGGTCCTCACCCTTATCCTAGAATCGTGGCAGATTTTCAGGGGGTAATTGGTAAAGAATCGCGAGAACAAATGTTAAAAAAAGCGGGTCGACTACCTGACTATGTGATAGCTTGTGTCGGTGGTGGATCAAACGCTATTGGGATATTCTCTGGTTTTATTGATGACAAGGATGTTGGTTTAATCGGCGTTGAAGCTGCAGGAGAAGGACTGGAAGGCAAACATGCTGCCACAATGTCGCGGGGTAGACCAGGAATTCTTCATGGATCAATGAGTTATTTGTTACAAGATGAAGATGGTCAAATAGTGGAGGCTCATTCTATTTCGGCGGGGCTCGATTATCCAGGTGTCGGACCAGAGCACAGTTATTTAAAAGATAATGAACGCGCAGTTTACGTTTCCGCAACCGACAGTGAAGCATTATCCGGTTTTAGGCTTTTATCCCGGCTTGAGGGAATAATTCCCGCACTGGAACCTGCCCATGCTTTGGGTTACATGCAATCTTGGGTTCCATCACTAACCAAAAAGCGAAAAATACTGCTGCTATTAAGTGGACGTGGTGACAAGGACTTGGAAACAGTTGCAAAATTTTCCGGTGAAGTTATATAGAATTGGATACAACTATGGTGTTTGTATTCAGCTACTTAACTCTTAAGAAATATTACTTTGTATTACAATGAATTTGAACAGCGAAAAAGAGGGACCTCTCGAAGGCGTACGTATCGTCGAGTTCGGTAGTTTTATTGCCGGCCCCTTCGCGGGACAGATACTTGCTGATATGGGCGCAGACGTAATAAAAATCGAACCAATTACTGGTGACCCATGGAGGAAAGCCGCTCCAATTATGCCGAACGAAGGAAGAGGTTTTCTCTCCATAAATAGAGGTACTAGAAGCTTAGCGATCGACCTGTCAAGACAGGAATCTAAATTAATAATAGATAAACTTATATCTGTTTCCGATGCTGTAGTGTCTAATAATAAACCTCTTACCTCCAGGAAATTGCTAATTGATTATAAAAACCTTTCTAAAATAAATCCGAAACTTGTTTATGTAGATATTACTGGATATGGACCGAAGGGCTCCCGATCTGAGGATCCGGGATTCGACCTGATAATGCAGGGCTTTTCCGGCGTCGTGTCCACTGAGGGTAAAATAAGAAAAGGGCAACCTGAAGTTGTTTGGTCATCTTCATATATTGATTTTTCTACTGCATATTCGGCTGCCTGTGGTGTTGTGGCTGGTCTTTTTTCGAGGTATAAGACTGGCAAAGGGCAGTTAATAAATACAAGTCTCTATTCGAATGCACTAGCCATGCAAAGCTTATCTTTAATTGAGGTTGATGAACATCCGTCACCGCAATATAAATGGATCACCGAAGATATGCCAAGGCTAGAAAAAGAAGGTTTTTCATATGAAAAATTACAAGAGAGCTATCAGGAGACAGTCAGACATCCCCTATACCTGTGTTATTACCGATCTTATAGAACGAAGGATGGAGGTCTCACGTTAGGAACTTTAGCTGAACACGCTAGAAAAAAATTACTCCTCTGCCTAGATTTGGATGATCCTCGGGTTACTGATCCCTATTATGATCTGGAAAGTGATGCCGCAAAAGAGTTAGGCAATCAATTGACGAAAAAATTTGAGAATATTTTTCTAACAAAAACTACAGAGGACTGGATCAAGGAACTAAGACCCAGAGACATTCCTTGCGAACCTATAAAATTCATAAAGGAAATTCTCGAAGATCAACAAGCTTTGGATAATGATTATGTTATTTCGTTAAAACATTCTGCAGGATTTCACTATCGGTCATCAGGTCCAGTTTTACAATTTACTGAAGGGATGCCAAAAAAATCTCCCTCACCTCACTTAGGACAACATACAAACGAAATATTAAATGAACTGGGTATAAGTGAAGATGAAATAAGGTCTTTGGCACATTCTGGAGTCATAAACAAAATATGAATCAACCACCTGTATCTATATCCAGAGAGATTCTCGAAAAAATATATCGCTTGGCACGATTAGGGTTTCCCAATGAAATCTGCGGATGGTTACGCGGGGACTCCGAAAAAAAAATTATTAATGAAATTAGGCCCGCCGAAAATGTTTATAATTCCAATAATCATCCTGTGACACTTGATAGGACCAGTGAAACAGCATATGTAATATCTTCAAAAGATGTTCTCCATATGAATGCTCAAATGGAGGAAATTAATCCACCGTTGGTGATTTATCATTCTCACCCAAACGGTAAAGCCTATTTCTCCGAAACAGACAAAGTGGTAGCTACGGATCCTTGGAATGAAGGACCATCTTATCCGGTTCAGCAACTAGTTGTAGGAATCGATAGCAAAATAGTGCAAGAATCGAGACTTTATTCATGGGATGACAAAGAAAAAGAGTTTATTGAAGTCAGATATTATGAAGGCGGGGATTTTTAATTCATCTTGCGGTCAGATAACCGCCGTTAATATTGATCGCTTGACCCGTTATATAAGATGCTCGGGGACTACTCAAAAATCCGATTAAATTCGCAATTTCCTCGTCTTTTGCAACTCTTCCCATTGGAATTTCAGCGACACGGTTCAACCATTTTTCACCTCTTCCCATAGGGTCCATCCTGGCAGTTTCAGTTAAACCAGGGCATACGGCATTTACAGTTATATTTTCTTTCGCCAATTCTTTCGCCATAGCTTGGGTAAATCCATCAACAGCGAAATTTGCAGCGTTATAAGCTGCCATGTTAGCATCTCCACGTTTTCCAGCTGATGAAGATAAATTAATGATTCTTCCACCATTACCCTGTTTAACCATTTGAGTAGCCGCTGCCTTGGCACACAAATAAGTACCGAATACTTTTACCATCAGTGTTTTTTGAAATACTTTATCATCCAATTCGAGTACAGGTACTCTATCAGGACCATATGGAGCAGCTGCATTGTTTACTAATACGTCAATTCTGCCAAAGGCTTCCAATGTTTTATTTATCATGTTATTAACCGAGTCAGGGTTTGTAACGTCCACAACAATAGGTAATGCTGAATGCCCACTGTTTTGTATTTCTTTGGCGGTTGATTCAATGTCTTTCCACTCGGCAATTTGTTCGTCTTCCGGATAGGTTTTTGGATTTCTTCCGGTACCTGTTACAATTATATTTGCTCCCATTTTTGCTAAAACATTAGCTGAAGCCCGGCCGATACCACGCATTCGTCCCGCTCCCGTTATTATTGCGACGTGATCTTTCAATTCTAAATTAGGCATGGATTCCTCCAAATGTTTCGTTGTGTCCAAGGTAACAAAAAAGCTCTTTTTATGAGAGTTTACTTGAATTTGTTTTTGTAAACTCTTTTTTGGATTATATAATTGATTTCAGTTCGTATATTGTGTGTAAATGCATTCAATTTTATTTCGTGAAATTTAAATAGCCACTCCATGTCCAACCAAGAATCCCAACCTATCTATGGAATTTATAAGAATCAAGATGTAATGATTCCCATGCGTGATGGAATAAGGCTGGCGACAGATATTTACCGACCATCAGATGGTTACGGATCACCAATCAAAAACAAAATTCCTGTAATTCTTGTTAGGACGTCTTACGATAAAACATCCAATGAATGGGACGATGTATGGCCATATTATGCAAGAAGGGGATATGCAGTCGCCATCCAAGACCTCAGGTCCAGGTATAGGTCTGAAGGTGATGGAAAATATTACCACACAGCAAATCCCTGGGAAGGTCAAGATGGTTACGATACCGTTGAATGGCTCGCAGACGCTGAATGGAGCTCAGGAAAAATCGGTACTATGGGGTCCTCCCATCGTGCCATAACTCAAACGCAACTTGCATTAGAAAATCCTCCACATCTTTCCGCTATGTGGGTAGAAGCCGGTCCTACAAACATATTTTCACATGAAGCCAGGGAAGGTGGAGCAATGAGCCTTCAGATGTTCGCTGCTTTACATTTGCATGCTTTGGACGCTCAAGAAATTCAAGATGACCCAAATAAAGCTAGAATTATCATCGAAGGTATGCGGAACATGAAAAATTGGATTAGTAAATTCCCAATTAAGCCAGGAGAAACGGCATTACGTGTAGCTCCCTGTTTAGAGAAAACTGCCTTTGATTACTATTACAGGGGAATTTATGATGATTGGTGGAATCAAGAATGTTGTAACCAGGAACGCGTAATGGGCAAACATGCTGATGTTCCTATGGTTCTTGCTTGTGGGTGGTACGATAATTTTATCGGAGCAACTATTGATTATTACATAAAAATGAAGAAAAAAAANAAATCACCTGTAAGTTTGATATTGGGTCCTTGGTGACACGGTGGAATGAGGTCGCCGTCGGCGCTCCANGGNGATTGNGATACNGGCGANATGGGTGTCTGGTCNAANAGTGTTTATAATCCAGAAAGANTAAAATTTTTTGATCGATGGTTNAAAAACAAGGCAAATAACATCGNNNAAAAAAAAGCNGTTCGTTTATATGTTATGGGTTGTGGTGACGGTGATTTAACCGTNTCTGGAAACTTAAACCATGGCGGTAAATGGAGNTATGAAGATGATTGGCCCCCAAGGAATCAAGTNAAAGAAATTTATTATTTAAAAGNTAATGGNTTCCTTGACAATCANTCTGCATCTGAAACANCATCAAATTTAAGTTATNTATATGACCCGTCTAATCCAGTGCCAACANTAGGTGGNCCATTAGTGGGTATGTTTGAAATTAAACAACCCGATTCNGGTGGACCTGACCNTAACGTTNTTCCAAACCATCTNGATCAGTGGGCATTTGTTAAGAANTACATACAGGAAGTTATTCCAGCAGGTGGTTTTCATCAAAAAGANACAGCNGAAATTTTCGGAGCAAAANCTCCATATAAANTGCTTAAGGATAGAAATGANGTTTTGANATTTGAAACTTCNCCTATGAAAGANGCAATAGAAATTACNGGGGTTATTGAAGTAGAAATTTTTGTTTCNTCNGACGCTNNGGATACAGACNTNACNGTTAAAATACTTGATATATATCCATNTTCCAAAGATTTNCCTGANGGNTANCACCTTAATTTAACNGACACAATTTTCCGNATGCGGTATAGGGAAGGCTATGATCGNGANGTTAANATGGTAAAAAATGATGTGTATAAAGTTAGAATNAATNTATGGCCTACATCCAATTTATTTAAAAAAGGTCANAAANTAAGGTTAGATATATCNAGTTCAAACTTCCCTAGATTTGACCNNAATCCAAATACGGGACAAGCGATGGGTAAACATACATCGTTGNTCAAGGCTACGAATACTGTTTGGANNGGCGGTGNCTACNCNTCNAAAATAAAAATTCCGGTTNTAAGAAATCTGTAAATNATAATGTCTTATTCAATTAACCCCATTAAATTCGAAGTAATAAGAAATGGNTTGGGTCAGGCAACNGAAGAAATGGCAACAACGTTACGGCGNAGCGCNTATTCAACAAACGTAAAAACGAGACAAGATTTTTCATGCGCTTTCTTCGANANGAATGTTAGATGTGTTTCTCAAGCTTTTACNCAACCNGTTCATTTNGGCTCATTTATAAGGCANGTACCGAAAATNATTGAAGAATACGGNNCTAACAACATAAATGAAGGCGATATGATTCTCTCAAATGANCCTTANCTTGGNGGGGTACACCTAAATGATATTTCTCTTGTAGCCCCAGTTTATTATNTNGGTGAATTAATTGGTTATGTTTCTTGNCTNGCTCATCATGTGGATGTNGGAGGAGGAGCTCCGGCTTCNGTGGGATCTTTCCGTGAAATTTTTCAAGAAGGNGTNATCATACCTCGGATTAAGCTCGTTAAAAATGGGCAAATTGTAGACGATTTATTTAGATTAGTTCTTTCTCAAATAAGGTCGAAACGAGAAACAACTGGGGATTTTAGGGCTCAAATAGCGTCAAACTTGACAGGTATGAAACGGNTAAATGAATTGGTAGAAAAATATGGTGTGACGGAATTTTTTAAATACATNGACTCNATTATAGAATACACGGANAGGCGAACCAAAAATGAGATAAAAAAACTNCCNAAAGGGGAGTATTGTGCTGAGGGTTTTGTAGACAATGATGGATTCACTGACGAGACTGTCAAATTAAAAATTAAAATAACGATAAATAAAGATGGGGTAGTTTTTAATACCGCAGGATCGGATATGCAAAGGCGNGCTCCGGTAAATTCAACATTTGCCCANACATTTTCAGCATGTGCTTANGCCCTNCGTGCCCTAATGGACCGGGATCTTCCGGTCAATGACGGNTTNTANCGTTANGTGAACNTTGTTGCTCCCGCTGGNTCTGTTACCAATTGTGTTCACCCTGCGCCGGTTGTTGGAGGGTGGGAGACACANGTGAGGTTGAATGANCTGATTTTTAAGGCNCTTGCTCCGGCAATGCCTGATGCTGTTTGTGCTGGTACAAAATCTATGCAATGTCATTCAGGNTTTGGTGGAGAAAATNATGAAACGGGAGAATATTANTGTTTTTTGGAAACCCTGGCTGGNGGNTATGGNGCTCGTTCTCGGTCTGACGGACCAGATGCCGTTCAATCGCATGGNCAAAATACCGAAAACGCCCCNATAGAAGAAACTGAAAGTAACTACCCTGTTTCTATNACAAGGTACGAATTGGTACCAGATTCGGAAGGACCAGGCGAATTTCGNGGAGGATTAGGATTACGGCGAGATTATANGTTCCCTCAAGAAGTTACGTTNACCATATTAGCTGATCGGGATAAAGCTGGACCACATGGTTTATTTGGTGGTGAANCAGGAAGTACTTCNGTGTATGCTCTTAAAAAAAATAANGAATCNCACGAAATTCCATTATCTTCNAAAACTACGGTCCACNTAAANCCGGGAGATGTAATCAGCTACCGNACTTCGGGNGGAGGTGGTTACGGTGATCCNTATAAAAGAGATNCTCTAGCGGTGTTGCATGATGTTGTTCAAGGTAAGATTTCAATAGCGAGAGCCCGNGACCGTTANGGGGTAGAAATNGATGTCAAATCCAAAATAATNAATAAAAANGCGACTGAGGAATTACGCGATGGNCACTAAACCAATGGATCCTATTCAATTTGAAGTGATGANGTCNTCACTAATTCANGTAACNGAGGAAATGGCTGCAGCCCTTCGCCGAACTGCATATTCTACTAACGTCAAAACCAGACAAGACTTTTCATGTGCCTTTTTTGATAGTCAATGNCGTACTGTGTCCCAGGCTTTTACCCAACCTGTACACNTGGGTTCATTTGTTGAATTAATTCCTTCGTNCGTACGCGCNTACGGAGAAAAGAACCTAAGNCCNGGNGATATGTTGGTAGTGAACAATCCATTTGGTGGNGGTTCTCATTTAAATGATATTACAGTATTTGGACCNGTTCATTANCAAGANCAACTTGTTGGATATGTTGCATCATTGGCACATCANGTTGATGTGGGAGGTGGTGCTCCAGCNTCGATAGGGCCATTTCAAGAAATATTTCANGAGGGNGTAATTATTCCTCCTGTAAAACTGGTCCAAANTGGAAACATTGTGGANGATGTTTTTCGGTTTCTTCTTGCTCAAATACGATCNAAACGNGTAACATCAGGAGANTTTCGTGCACAAATTTCNGCTAATAAAGTGGGTGCTCGGCGNCTCATTGANCTAATTGAAAAGNNTGGGCAAAGNAATTTTAACCGTTACATGGAAGCGNTATTAGATTACACGGATCGGCGTACAANGGCTGAAATANATAACATTCCTGATGGAACGTACACTTCAAAGGGNTTTTTGGATTTCGATGGATTTACCGAAAAANCTGTATCTCTTGAAACTAAAATCATTGTNAATAGACAGGANATATTTTTCGATTTCGAAGGTTGNGATCAACAAAGGCGNGCTCCTGTCAATTCTACAAAAGCGATGACATTTGCTGCATGTGCTTACACTCTCAGGACGCTCATGCCTTACGACATGCCCGTTAATGATGGTTTTTATCGTCATATCCGTATGAATGCTCCGGAAAAAACGGTTGTTAACTCGATACATCCTTCTCCTGTCGTTGGAGGTTGGGAGACCCAAGTACGGATTAATGACCTTTTATTTCGAGCATTATCTAGTGGTATGCCAGAGAAAGTTCCATCGTCGACCAAGGCTATGATGGCTCAAGCTGGTTTTGGAATTGTTGACCCTGAATCTGGTGAATATCACTGTAACTATGAAGCCTTGGGTGGTGGATATGGTGCTAGAGTCGGGTCGGATGGACCGGATGCAGTCCAACAGCACGGTCAGAACACCGAAAATGCTCCAGTTGAAGAGATTGAATCCCATTTTCCGATGCAAGTATCTCAACTGTCGCTGATTGAAGATTCTGAAGGCCCCGGTAAATTTCGTGGTGGTTTGGGTATGAGACGAGATTATTATTTTCCGGATGTTTCAGCGACTTTCACCATTTTATCTGATCGCGACATTGCCGGACCTATAGGGATCTTCGGCGGTCTGGATGGGAGGAAAGCTAGCTATCTTCTTAATCCAGATGAAGAAGCTGTGGAACTTTCTTCTAAATGTATTGTTGATCTTAGTCCTGGTGATACCGTAAGTTTTCAAACACCAGGTGGGGGTGGCTATGGTAACCCTGAGGATCGGGACCCTTATTTGGTTTTGGGAGATGTTATCAATGGCAAGATTACTTTGAATAGAGCCTTGGATTTATACGGCGTTGTAATTGACCAGGAAAATCAAATAGTGGATAAAGCTAAAACGATCAAAAGACGAAGCTTGATAAAAAATCCCAAAGGACCGGTGATTTGAATAACAAAATCATGCGAACATTTAGAATTGGGGTTGATGTAGGAGGTACTTTTACAGATGGAACATTGGTTGATTCATCCACAGGCACCGTTATAACCTCCAAGGTACTATCAACTCCATCCGACCCGTCAATTGGTTTTATCGAAGCAGTTAATAAACTTTTGGGTATGGAAGGGTCTCCTTCACCTCAGGATATTGAACATGTCGTTCATGCAACTACAGTAGCAACAAATGCAATTATTGAAGGTAAAACTGCAAAGACGGCTTTTATAACAACAGAAGGCTTTAGAGATATGCTTGAAATAGCTCGACAAATCCGCCCTTCTCTTTATGACCTACAATTCGAAAAACCAAAGCCTTTAGTACAGCGGCAACTGTGTTTTGAGGTTCCTGAACGTTTGGATGCAAAAGGTTCCATTATTAAACCGCTTGATGATGAAGCAGTGAAAAATGTTGTTGATCAAATAGCGAAATTAGATGTTGAGGCTGTGGCGGTTTGCCTGTTACATTCCTACCGTAATTCAGATCACGAAAATCGAGTTGGTAAAATACTGAAATCCAAACTCCCTAATTTAGCCATTTCATTATCATCAAACGTTGTACCAGAATTTCGGGAATATTTTCGAGCTTCTACAACAGTTATCAATTCAGCTGTTGCCCCTTTAGTAGGTAAATATTTAACTTCTATAACCAGAAAATTAACGGAATCTGGTATACGGGGAGATTTACTGGTCATGCAATCGAGCGGAGGTGTATATTCGGTTGAATCTGCCGTATCATCTCCGGTTTTTATGGTGGAGTCTGGACCTGCAGCTGGGGCTGTTGCTGCGGCAAATTTAGGATCTTCCCTTGGGTTTCCAAATATAATTTCACTCGATATGGGTGGAACCACGGCGAAGGCTAGCCTAGTTCAAAATGGGCGATTGAACGTGACAAAAGACTACAGTGTTGGGGATATGTCAAAAACTGGATCAGGAGCATTTGGCGGTGCTTCGGGGTACCCTATTCGGACCCCAGTTGTAGATCTTGTTGAAATTGGGGCAGGTGGAGGTTCCATTGCTTGGGTCGACTCAGGGGGAGCGTTGAGGGTTGGACCTCATTCAGCTGGTGCTGATCCAGGCCCTGTATGCTACGGAGGAGGGGGAATCCAACCAACGATTACAGATGCTAATTTGGTACTAGGACGACTCGATCCTCAATATTTTGCTGGAGGAGAGATTATTCTTGACCTTGATAGAGCGCGAGCCGCGATAGATAAATATTGCGCGAAACCTCTTGGATTATCTATTGAAGGTGCTGGTTTCGGAATCATTGAAATAGCTAATACAGCCATGGTTAACGCCTTGAGGTTAGTTTCTGTACAGAGAGGGCATGATCCTAGAGACTTCATGCTGATTGCGTTTGGTGGGGCGGGTCCGGCTCATGCAGTGAGGTTGGCAGAACAAGCAGGTATCCCTAGGGTTTTAATTCCACTGGCACCCGGAACAGCTTCAGCCCTTGGGTTGCTGGCTACGGATGTTCGTATGGAGAGGTCTTCTTCTCTGATAGTTAGATCGGATTCTATTGATCTGTCAGTTATAGCGGATGAATTTAAACGTCTTGAAGGTGAGGGCATTAAAGCTCACAAGTCTGCTGCTTCCTCATCAGCTCCGCCATTTTTCGAGCGAGCAGTGGAAATGAGATATTGGGGCCAAAGCTTTGAATTGAATTTACCTACACCAAAAGAAAAAACCGTTAACGATGTTTGGTTGAATAAATTGATTGAATCTTTCCATAAAGCTCATGAAAAAACTTATGGTTTCCGAGCTGATAACGAATTGATTGAAATAGTGAATTTACGGGTCACCACCGTTGGAAAAATTACCAGACCCCGTATGAAGGAACTTGAAAAAAAGGGCGGAGATGTTTCTATTGCATTGAAAGGAACTCGTGAGGTTTATTTTGACGAGCAAGGTGGTATGTTAGAGACACCGGTATATAATAGGGAATCTCTAAACGCTGGCATGATATTCAGCGGACCAGGAATTATTGAAGAGTCTGATTCGACCACTGTGATCCCCCCAGGGTGGATGGCAGAAGTTGATAATTTTGGAAATTTAACTCTGAAATCTGAACAATAGTTGATGTTAGAAACAAAAAACCTATAGGAATCCAAATATCAGATTAAGAGGGTCTATCGCCTAATATTACCTCAATTTCGTATAGGTCATTACCGTTACGGATAATCGTTATTGTTATGGTGGAACCACTTGGACGATTCTTTAAAAAATCGGCTAGATTTGACCCGTTTAATATATCATGGTTATCCATTTTTATAATAATGTCGTCTGTCTTAATACCAGCTTTATCAGCTGGTGATTTTGGCTGGACATAATCGACCCATAAACCATTTCGAGGGAGATCAAATAAGAAGGCCATAGCGGGGGTTATTTCTTCAAAACCTATTCCTAAATAACCCGGAGGAAGAGGTTCCCCTAGAGAGATTAATTTTTCAGCCGATTTTTTTGCTTGGTTTATATTGATGGCGAACCCTATCCCATCTGCCCTCCTTTCTTTAAAGGTATTAATGCCGATAACTTTTCCTTGCATGTTGACCAATGGACCACCTGAATTACCATCGTTAATTGCAGCGTCGGTCTGGATTAAACCGGTCATATCGCTTAATGTTCGATTTAGTGCACTAACAACTCCTTTGCTTACAGTTGGCCCTCCTTCGAATCCGAAAGCGTGCCCTATAGCTATTACGTCTTCTCCGATTTGTAATTCGGATGAATTTCCAAAAGGAGCAGGCGTTGTTGGATTACCTTCTGTTTGAATTATGGCTAAATCTAAAACAGGATCTTCTCTGAATTTGGAACCTTTTAACACGTTTCCACTAGAAAATGCTACTGTGATTTCGGTAGCATGTTGGACTACATGTTTGTTTGTTAATATGTTGCCTTCTTCATCCAAAACCAAACCAGTTCCTCCTCCTGGACCGAACCTTCCATTTGTAGCTATTTCTACGACCGAAGGTGCCAAAGCTTCGATAATATTCGGTACGGATAACTCTCCTATTGTCAAAGGTACACTATTAGATGTTTGCCTATTTTCAGGGGAGGCCAATGGAGCTTGTTCAGTTTGCCGAGTAGGCAAACTGGATTCAAAATCTGGTGAAGCATCGTCGATCTTGGTATTCACCGAACATGTTAGTGTTAGCAGTAACAAGATGATGACGCCAAGGTTTTTATAATCTTTGTTATGTAACTTCATTTGTTTAAATATTAGTGTAATAAATTATTATTAAGTAACCTTAATAGTGATTATGTTACGTGATGCAGTAAAACTTATATTTATCAGAACACTAGCCCATTGGCGTCTACTTTTGCCGGTGATTTTAGGTGTGTTACTCGCTTCTACAATTATGGCAACCTCGGAGGTTTATTTCCAATCGCTTAGAGACTTAGCGTTAAGGGACGCTTTTAATTCAGTCGAACCCCGTAAAGTGGATTTACTTATCGAAGTTAGTACAGTACCAACTAACGAAGATACCCATAAGTCAATGAAAAATATAGTAGATTCGACCAACAATCGATTTGGTGAATATATTAACGATGGCTTTCTAGCCATAAAAACGTGGACTTTTTTTGTCGATTTACCACTTGAAAAAGTGCATCCCAGTGAATGCCCTTGTAGAACCGCTCCAGTTCATATTACAGATGATCCTGATGCCCGTATTGAATGTGACTGTCGAAGAGCCAATTTTGTTACGTTACCAGTATACGACGGAATTGTTACCCTAACGGATGGAGAATATCCGGGAGCTTCTCTACCACCTCAAAACGATTATCAAGTGAACGCCATGCTGGATAAATCCACCGCAAATAAAGTCAATTTGAAAGTCGGAGATTTTTATCCAGTAAAACCCCATTGGACCAATAGATATAACAATATCAATGTGAGGATTTCAGGTCTTTACGAAAGGACCGATCCGGAAGCTGATATATGGCATATTTTTGATGGAGCCTTTGGCAATAAATCGGACACACTGGTATTTACTAGTTTTGTGGTTTCTGAACAGACAATTATCAATGGGATAGGGAAATGGATTCCCGACATGGGAACGGAATATGCTTGGCTATTGGATGTAGCGCCAGAAAAGATCGATAGCCGAGATTCGGTAATTATACGATCGATAATTAATGATATGAGCAGAGACATGAAACCATTCATAGATGGTTTCATCTTACGATCTGACTTAGAAAACATACTAAAAACTTTTGAAACTGATCTTTTTTTCAACCGATTGCCAATGATTATTGTCATGTCAATTATAGTTTTGGTGGTTCTTTACTATGTTATGGTCCTGAGTTCACTGTTAATAGATGCTCAAAAAACAGAAATTACTTTATTAAGGACACGAGGATCAACACCCTTACAGATACTCTTGGTTTTCATAATCGAGGCGATTTTTATATTGCTTGCAGCCACAATATTAAGCCCCTTTTTAGCTGTCTTTGGAGTTTCACTATTAGGTCTAATTTATACCGATCTAAACGAAGGTTTGTTATTACCAGTTGATTTAACATTTAAGGTTTTTCAAATGGCATCGTTTGGTGGTTTGCTGAGCTTTATCGCCCTTTTATTACCGGCATATAGGGTAACTAAGTCCGTGGTGATAACTTCCAGATTTTCCAAATCTAGGCCCGCGAAAAAGAATTTTTTGTATAAGTACTACTTAGATATCGGATTACTTTTCCTGTCTTTGTTTATTTTTTGGCAACTTTCTAAGCAAGGGTCATTTGTGGCAGTTGATATTTTTGGTGAAACGGCGATGAACAATTTAATTCTTGCTTTTCCTGCGATATTTATGGTTTCTATTGGTATTGTTGTTTTGAGGGTTTTTCCAATACTGGTTGGCTTGACGGGCAGTTTTCTTTCCTTAAAATTCATAAATAAATTTATACCGCCCGTTATAGTTATAGCGCTTTGGCAAATGGCCCGTAATCCTGCTCATTACTCTAGACTTTCTCTATTAATTATTTTGACAGCGGGGCTTGGTGTTTTTGCTTCAAGTTTTAGTTCGACGTTAATTCAATCTGGCAGAGATCAGGTTTTTTATCAAAGTGGGTCGGATATTCGAATTAAATCGGTTTCAGTAAAAAGAGGTGGTTTTAGTTTTTCATTGTCGGATTTACTTGATGATCTGGCTGGAATCAACATTAGTATGCCCGTTTACAGAGAAAGAGGAACCGCTACGGGCCTTTACACAACAGATATTGTAAGGGTTATGGGAATCGATCCAGGTAAGTATTCGGACATAGGGTGGACACGACCGGATTTTGGTGTGGGAAGAGATGGTATGTATCTGCCTGAAATAACAACAAGTCAAATAGATCAAGGTCTTTTGTTACCGGAGGGTATTCGTTGGTTATCATTACGTATTCGAACAATGGTTCCCGTTAGCGATATTTACATATTGGCTAGGCTGTCGGACAAAAATAACAGATATTTTACTGTTCCCTTGGGTTCATTGACTCCTGATGGCAGCGATAGAGCTAGATTTAACTGTGAGGCGGAACAGATTTATGGTGAGGACTGGGCAGAGAAATTTAATACTATGACACCGGAAGAAAAAGAACAGGCTCGGAAGATACGCGATAAGACTGCGTCAACTCAATTTAAATGGTGCAGGATTGGAGGTAGTTTAACGGGATTGTCTCTTTATACTCGAGACCCCGGGTTGATTTATGAAGAGCCTCTAAGATTACACTCTATAGGCGTTGTATCACCACAAAAAGATCTCAAGCCATCAGCTTTTGATATTGACGATATTTCTGTTATGACAAGAGATGCAAAACGTTTGATAATTGTTGAAGATTTTAGTTCCCTTGATGAATGGAACATAATGATACCGACTAGAGAAGCTATGGGCGATAATTTTTCGATGGTCGAGAAAGGTATTGGTAGGTTTAGATGGGCTTCGGGTGAAAGTGGAGAATTTAGAGGTTTTGGGTTTGGGCATAATCAAAATAATGTTTTTGTATTTGCGAACACAAACTTTGTGGATAATTTTGGAGGTGAAATTGGAGTCCCCATTGAGATTTTAATAAGAGAAAGGCCAGTTAAGGTTATTGTTAAACGAATAGTAGATTATTTTCCTACAATAGAATCTGATGACGAATCATTTATTTTGATGGATTTGGACAGTTTGCATAATTTACTGAATCGTACAACGGTTTTTGGCGAAAAACATCCAGACGAATATTGGATAAATCTGGATGTTTCTGACGATCATGTGGATAAAACTACACCAAGTACATCTGAAAAATCGAATAATGCTGTTGTTCAAGAGATTGAAAATTTGCTTTCAAAGTCCAGAGTAAAACATGGTAAAATTCTTGACAGAACTTCAGAATTGTCAAAAATCAGTATAAATCCCCTTATCACTTCAGGGTGGCGCGCTTTGTTGGGCATTTCTTTTTTGACCGTATTAACGGTGACTTCTGTAGCGTTTTTGGTACACTCAAGCGTCTCTTTCAAAATGAGACTAACTGAGATGGCTCTTCTACGGACGATTGGACTTTCTATGAAACAATTATTGTTTTTTGTGTTTATCGAACAGTTTTTTGTAATAATTGTTGCTCTTGTCGTTGGAGTATTTTTGGGCCTACAGCTTGGTTCGACAATTATGCCATATTTGGCGAATTCTGGTGAAGTTGGAGAAGTGGTTCCCCCAATACGGATGACTGTGAATTGGGGCAATTTTTCAGTTTTATTTGGGTTGTTAGGTGCCGTTTTTACGTGTGTTACCATTGTTACGCTTATTTCCGTTTATAAAATGTCTATCAATACGGTGATGAGGATTGGTGAATGACCGAAAAGCGAGAAAAGAAAAAATTAAATGATCCACACGTTAATTGTGTCGGTTTATTTAAGATATTTAAAACTTCTGATCTCGAAGTGGTAGCACTAAGAGGATTGGAATTAACTGTCAACTATAGAGAGATAGTAGCGATCGTTGGAGCTTCGGGAAGCGGAAAATCTACGTTACTAAACATTCTTGCGGGGTACGATTTTCCTTCCGCTGGATCGGTACAAGTAGGTAGTCATAATTTACTACAAATGACGGAACGAGAAGCGGTCATCTATAGAAGGTATGAAGTCGGATTTATTTGGCAGCAGGCTAACCAAAACCTTTTTCCATATCTTTCAGCTATAGAAAATATTCAATTACCCATGATGGTTTCTAATATGTCAAGGAACGAACGCCAAAATAAATCGGAACATTTACTGGAAATGGTAGGTCTTACTAACAGGCGAAACCATAAGCCAATTGAATTATCGGGAGGGGAACAACAACGAGTTTCTATAGCAGTGGGTTTAAGTAACTCTCCTTCTTTGTTATTAGCTGATGAACCCACAGGAGAACTCGATGAGGAATCAGGTCACGATGTTTTGGACCTAATGAATACTATTAACAGAGAAATTGGAACCACCATTATTATTGTTACGCATGACCCGCTCATATATTCATCAGTGAATAGAGCAATTACTATAAAAGATGGTAAAACAAGCACAGAAATAGATCAATCTGTGTTATTTCGAAGAAAAGAAAAAAAAATCCCCCCTAGGATTAATGAATATCTATTAATTGATTCTTCTGGAAATGTACAAATTCCTAAGGAAATTTTAAGTGATTCTGAACTGGGAAGACGAGTAAGAATTGGTAAAACATCTAAGGGAGAAATAACACTAGAATCAAATGAATAAAAACATTTCAGTTCCTTACATCATTCAAGCGTTAGATTTATCTCGTAATTACGAACTTAGAGGAGAAACAATTAATGCTTTATCGGGTATTGATTTAAGTGTATCTACAGGTGAGTTTGTGACCTTTGTAGGTAGATCAGGTTCAGGTAAAACCACCTTATTAAACCTATTGGCTGGTTTAGACTTACCTACCAGAGGCCAAGTTCTTTTTAATGGATCAGATATGGCAAAATTATCAGAAGAAGAAAAACTTGAATTGAGGCGCAAAAAAATTGGAATTATCTTTCAATCTTTTTCATTATTACCATTGTTATCGGCATATGAAAATGTGGAACTACCGTTACGGATCGCTGGTGTAAATGCTCACAACAGGGAACAAATGACAATGGAAGCAATGGATATTGTTCAATTAAGTCATAGATCCAAACACAGACCCTATGAGCTTTCTGGTGGCGAACAACAGAGAATTGCGATAGCAAGAGCAATTGCCACCAAACCTGATGTAATACTTGCCGATGAGCCAACAGGCGAACTTGATTCAACGAACGCCGAAAATATTTTTGGGCTGTTTAAATTGATGGTTGAAAGAGATGGTATGTCAATTTTGGCTACTACCCACGATAGAGCGCTATTAGATCTCTCGCATAAGGTTTATCAGATTTCAAATGGAAAATTGGTATAAACCATATTTATTCAACCAAGCTTTTACGAATAAATATAGCTTTATCAAGTGCCGTTACCACATCTTCAGAGGTTACGGTTATATGTCCCATTTTACGACCAGGGCGAGGACTTTCTTTTCCGTATAAATGAAGGTGTGATCCTTTTTCTGATGTGACTTTTTTCCAATCAGGACAACTGTTTTGTGTCCATATATCCCCTAAAAGATTAACCATTACTGCTGAGGAAAAACTTTCAGTTTTTCCTAGAGTTTTTCCAGTTAATATTCTGATTAATTGGGTAAATTGAGAAGTGTCACAGGCATCAATGCTGTAATGTCCCGAGTTATGGGGACGTGGTGCAAGTTCGTTCACCAGTAGGTTTCCTTCCTTAGTTAAAAACATTTCTACTGCGATTAAACCAATCACTTTGAGCTCTCTAGCGATTGTGATTGCTATATCTTCAGCCAATGATTTGATCTTTTCTGGGATTCTTGCGGGTACTATTGATATATCGAGAATATGATTTTCATGAATATTTTCGGATGGACCAAAAGTAGCAATATTTCCACTTTTATCTCGAGCACATATCACTGATAACTCGCATTCGAAATCGATGAATTCTTCAGCAATTAACCCAGAATTTTTTTTATGTAACAATTCAAACGCGTGCACTATGTTTTTTTTTGATTCAACAATTACCTGGCCTTTACCATCATAGCCAGATGTTGCTGTTTTTAACACGAACGGAAAATTAAGTTCGGTTGTAACCTTTTCTAAACTATTTAAAGTTTCAATAGCACTAAACTTTGGAGTGGGAATATTTAAGGAAAAAAGTTTGGTTTTTTCCTTATTTCTATCTCTCGCGATACTTAGAACTTCTGGTGAAGGATGCAATTCAACTATTTCAGATATGGCAAGGACAGATTGTAAATCAACGTTTTCGAATTCGTATGTCACAACATCACACATATGTGCCATAGCTTTGGCGGCGGCTGTGGAACTGTATTCGGCAATTATTTGATGATCAGATATTTGCCCTGCAGGCGACAAAGGCGTGGGGTCTAAAATTACGGTTTTATAACCCAGAGTTTTAGCAGCTTGAACGAGCATCCGGCCTAACTGACCTCCCCCGAGTATACCTATCTTCGATCCAGTAGGGAGCTCATTGATGTTATTCGGTATCATTAGTATTTATATTGGATTCTTTTTCTATTTCATTTGTGGTTTTTTTTCGGCTTTTTATAAGATTTGATTGGAGTTTCGGACTGTTTAATCCTAATATTTGAGCAGCTAATAACCCAGCATTTGTGGCACCCGCAGATCCAATTGCAACAGTGGCAACAGGCACCCCCTTGGGCATTTGAACAATTGATAAAAGAGAATCTACACCACTTAAAGACGAAGTTTTTACCGGGACACCAATAATAGGGATAACAGTATTAGATGCGATCATACCAGGTAAATGAGCGGCTCCACCAGCTCCGGCTATTATTACTTTTATTCCTCTCGATAAAGCTTTTTTCCCAAAATCAAACATTAGATCAGGAGTTCTGTGTGCGGACACAATTTTTATTTCATGGGGAATTTGAAATTCTTCTAGAACTGTAGCAGCATGCTTCAGAGTTGGTAAGTCAGATTTACTACCCATAATTATTGAGACAATAGGTTTTTCCATGTAGTTATAACCTTTTCTAATTAATGTTTACATTCAATAATTTTAATGTATAACTATACATTTGTTATTTTTTGGAGGTTGAATTTAAAGATTAGCTATGCCTATTTTGGAATTAGGTAACAAGAAAATATATTACGAAATCTTTGGTGAAGGACCAATCGTGATTCTTCATCACGGTTTCTCTATGTGGGCAGATGATTGGATAGAGTCTGGTTGGGTCGATGTTTTGTCCAAATCATTTAAATGTTTATTATTCGATGCTACGGGTCACGGTAGGTCTTCTAAACCAAGAGATATAAAACAATACACTGTTGAAGAACGGACCGGATTAGTGTTAGATCTTGCCAATAATTTTGGATGGACAAAATTTTCATTTGTCGGTTTTTCGATGGGTGGTCGTCCGGCTTATGAACTTTTGTCGTCACACAGTGAACGACTGCATAAAGTGGTAATACTAGCAATGCACGGGTATTCTCCAGCGAGGGATTCTGATCAACTCAATAGGCGTATACAAATATTGCGGTCTAATAAAGTTGACGTTTTGGAACGTGCGTTGGGGGTGGCAAATTATAAAAGACCTGCTAATAATCCATATGCGTTGTCGCTAAGTACTGAGGCCTTACTAAATTGGAAAGGCGCGGAAAAAACCCTAGAGCACAACAAAATTCCTACCCAGATTGTGTGTGGTGAAAAAGACCCACTTTACAGTTTAACCAGGGATTTTTCACGAGTTGTGGCGTCTTCAAAATTTTTATCTATTCCGGAGGAAACTCATGGAGGTATGTTTTATCGTAATCAACAAACAAAGAAAGTTGTTTTAGGGTTTTTAAAATGAGAGTTTCCATACTACACTTTAAAGGTTTGATTAAATAGGATTGTTTTAATGTCAGAAAAACAAGAAGAACAAAAAATAAAAAAAGCGATGGTTGTTGTGGCCCATCCTGACGATGCTGAATGGGGCTGTTCGGGATCGGTTGCGCGTTTGTGCCGGGAAGGAGCAGAAGTTGTTTATGTTTTGTGCACTGACGGGTCTAAAGGCACCCAAAACAGATCTTTATCTTCAGAAGAATTATCAGAGATTAGACGCCTCGAACAAATTAATGCAGGAAAAATACTAGGGCTCAAAGAAGTAGTGTTTTTAAATTACCCCGATGGATATTTGGAGCCAACTTTAGATCTAAGGAAAGACATTACGAAACAAATACGAATTTGGCAGCCTGATTTACTCATTACCACTAATCCCAAGAGAGATTTAATGACGTCCCAATATATTGGACATCCTGATCACTTTGCTGCTGGAGAGTCATCTCTTGCCGCTGTGTTCCCTTCAGCTAGAGATCACCTTACATTCCCAGAGTTAATATCAGAAAAATTAGACACCCATAATGTTGAGGAGGTTTGGGTAATGACATTTGGAGAAAATTCAAATTTTTGGTACCCGATTTCTGCAGATGACGTGGAAAAATCAACAGAAGCACTCCGTGCTCATGTAAGTCAGATTGAAAACCCTGACGAGGCTATAAAATGGATGAAAAAACGAAGAGCAGATCTCGGAAATCAGATTGGCGCCGAATTTGCTGAAGGTTTTCGAAGGTTTAATTTGAGATAAAACCTACACCGTATCAATCGTATCTTCTAATTTAACATCCTTTATTTGTCCATAAAATTGTGTAGAAAAATTTCGTAATTCGCTGAATTCATTTTGAGTAGCCCGGAGAAGTATCCCGAGATCACCAGAATGTAAAATCCATCGAGCGCCAAGTTCTATTGCCGTTTTAGAGGATTCCATGGTCTGTTGATGAATCATAGTTGGAATTCCGAAATCGTTTCCTGTAGAGATGATATTTTTTAGGGTGTTCAAGTACAAAGGATTGTCAACTTCGTCTGGAATACCAAGGGATGTGCTTAGATCGTTAGGTCCAACAAAGATACCATCAGGATTTGAAGCTTCAAGTAAAGCGTTTAAACGTTCAACTCCTGGAACACTTTCTATACCGAGTATGAAGAAATGATCTTCATGTCTTTTAGATAAATAATTTCTGGTTTTATCACTTGGAAACTCATTGGACTTAGTTGCTTTTTCTAAATACTCACCCTTGAACGGGTGAAGTCGTAATTTGTTTGCACATGCGCGGGCGTCATCGATGGATTCGACGTATGGGACTAACACTCCATCTGCCCCAGCATCGAGAGCCATAGCTACAAAAACAGGATCAGGGTATGGGACTCTAACTATTGCGGTTATATTCGACTTTTGCAATATATATACGAGATTAGCAATCTCTGCCCTATCCCTAGCTCCGTGTTCCCAGTCGATTACACAATAATCTAACGTGCACCCTTCGAAATACCGAGCCCACTTTGACGTAATAATTGCTGATAGCATAAATCCAAACGCTGGATTTCCGGACTTAAGTGTCGATTTTAGATCTGCTGGTTTCATTTTTACCTCTGGTCTTTTGTTTTAGTACCGTTAGAACATCGGTTACAGATTCAATTATATTGTCGGGATACGTGTCTACAATATTAGTTTCGCTGGTTTTAACTAAAACGGAATAAATTCCTATATTATTTGCCCCAACAATATCATGTGTTAAGGAATTTCCTATCATTATGGCTTGCTTCGGGGATGAGTTTAAATCTTCCAAAGCCTTTTGAAACGGAACCCTTGAGGGCTTCCCATTACCGACTTCATCGCCGATAACGATGGTATCAAAGTATTTTTTTAACCCGGAAGCCGATATTTTATAGTTTTGCAGAGCTGAAGACCCGTTAGTAATCAGACCTATAGAATATTTGGTTTTACAATATGCCAAGAGTTTATTTACCCCTCGATAGGGTTTAATTTTATTTTTCCGTATGGAACAAAATAATTCAGAAAGTTCTTTCCAGTCACCAGGTATATGAAATATGTTTAAAGTTTCAGACCAGACGGATTTTCTATAGTAAGTGAGCCAGCTATTTAAGCCTTTGGTTCCGGTAGTTTCAACATCGTAAAAGGGGCTCCATAATCCTTCAAACGGAGTAAAGCCAATATTGTTGGTATAAGGAAAGTATTTTGATTCATTCCAAAATTTATTCGCTACGAACAGCACTTTATTTGAAAAATTAGTTGAATTAATGTGTTTGTTACAAATATTTTTATGCAGTTCTTTTAAAGTTTGTTCTTCTGGTATTAATTCGGGAACAAGTGTATCGTCAAAGTCGAATAGCAGGGACCGCAAACAATTCGGGAATGTTTTCATAGGATAATTTTCAATTTTCACAAAGAATCCAAGTCGAGGCCAAGCTTGGCAATAAATCGCGTTAATATTGCTGGAGCATCGTATTAATGAAAGATATATTATAGATTACATTACCGATAACTTAGAGATATTATGATTACTTGTCCAAAATGTCAGTTTCAAAATAAAGACGAACACCATTTTTGCATTTCTTGTGGTAGTACGATAAAAATCCTAGAAAGTGCGAGTCCAGTATCTAGAGAAGAATTTAACACTTTACGTTCTCATGTCGATAGTTTGAGACAAGCTCTTATTTCAAGAGGCATAAAATTAGAAGAATCAAGGCAAGAAAACCGCCCAACAAAAACTTCTCAAAAGACTCCCAGTCAACAGGCAACTCCAAAAAGAATAAATTTAAATATAGAAAAACTTGCAGGCATTAATTGGCTTGCGATCATAGGTTCCATAGCTGTTGTTTTAGGAATTGGGTTTTTATTTAAGTTAGCAGTTGATAATTCTTGGATTAATGAACTCATCAGAGTAATCGTAGGAATTTTGACTGGAATCCTATTGTGGATGGGTGGTCAATTCTGGAGGTTAAAATATCCTCCATANGCCCTTGCTCTGACTGGTGGNGGNTCNGTGGTTTTANACGTNACTTTCTTAGCTGCATTTANGTTGTACGGATATTTTGGAATATATTATTCAAGTTTATTTTTGCTTGCGACNAGTATAGTTTCGGNTTTCTTTGCNTTGAGGCATGATTCAATTTACTTGGCTTTATTAGCTGTAATCGGNGCATTTNTTGGNCCATTCATAATTGGTCNATCTTTAANTTTGTCNGGAGGGCCTGGCTANGGGAATGTTGACCTTTATAANGTAATTTTTCTTCTGGTTTACATAATTGTTGTTGAAATTGGCGTACTANTNATTTCAGGGTTTCGCCATTGGAATAAACTTAATCTTGCNGGTGTATTGGGAGCGTTTGGTACCTATGTGGTATGGTTTTTAATTGCCGTCGATTGGCCAAGTGGATTNGAAGACGTTGTCGGTATTTCAATCACCAGAATNATTGCACAATTAGGATTGACCGGAATATTTTTGGGTTTTCTTGCCTCTACGATAGTTTANCANCTTGTAAGAAAAATTAACATCGGACGGTTAGATTTCAGTTTAGTAATANTTGTCCCAAATGTTTATATGATNCTGAGTTATGTGAATATNTGGGACGAAGTTAGACATTTGNCNGGGTTATTTACAGTTCTTCTTTCTGTNCTTTATTTTTGTATAGGAGTTNCAGCCTTTAAANTCACGGGTTTNAAACTTAGGGAAATTGGGNTNCCGCATNGAAGCCTAACTTTGACATTGATAATGTTTGGATTNTCTTTTATGTTTTTGACNGTGGCTTTGCCGGTTCAATTTGGGGCNANTTATGTTGGTTTAGCTTGGGCTGTAGAATGNTTTGTGATTATGTTTATTTCTATGCATCTTAGNGTAAAACAATTTAGATATGGAGCGATGTTTTTATACCTCATTAGTTTTATTTATATAGGGGCTTTTAGAACTCCGGAATTGATNGNAGAANCTACGAGAGATCAGCTAGATCTCATTAAGAGCGTAGGTTATATTATGGGTTTTGCTTCTTTGGTCGGNACNGCATTTCTTTACAGAAAATACAGTNATTCNATAGGCCGAAGAGAGNTTTTTGNCGGACCTGTTGCTGCNTANCTTGGAATNGCAATGTTAATCTTNCTTGTTCCCACCCAAGTTTATGGTGCTTGGGTCGCCTTTGGNTGGGCTTTCCTTTCACTATTATTCAGTTTAGTGGGTGTAATAAGAAGGGTTCCATATTATCGGATAGCTGGCCTGATCATTTTACTTATAGCCGGCATTAGGGCTATNACCTATGANAGTTATTTTGATGAACAAACTTTCAAGATATTTNTAAACACCCGCTCTATCGCTTTTTTNCCNACGATTATTGCGGCAGNATTTGCATTCCTCTCATTTTCCTTGTGGAGNCTTNACGATATTCACGTTGATTTAAATCGCATACTNAAGGCGTTAAGTCTTGTGGCTGCCAANATTCTNNTTGTCTGGTTTTTAAGTGCCGAAGTTATAGGATTGGTTAATTCTGATNGCATTTTTACAATTGACGATAAAGAAAAATGGGATGCAAAAAGTCTTGGGCTCACNGCTTTATGGAGTACCTATAGTGTNGNAGTCCTNGTAGTTGGGCTTATAGNAAAAAACCGAACGATACGCTTGGTTGGCCTTTTTGTTTTGGGNATTCCTGTTTTAAAGCTCTTCCTTTTCGATTCTTTCCAACTTGCTTTAGCCTATCGGGTAATTGCGTTTTTAGTGTTGGGNNGTCTTTTGTTAACTACNGCATACTTGTATCAAAGATTTAGAGATTTAATCAAACGTGCATTNATGCCTTCTAAAATAATTTCTAATCGAGTTAGTTACAAGAANGTCAANGNGAGTTGTATAGCGTTATANCGTGGAGATACTGGACCNTAAACTCTCATTCAATANGAAGTGTTTTTGTTAATTCGTCGACGTGGTNAATAACAATATCCGGTATTGGTGGTTCAGTAGGGTGATCTCGCCCCATCCTTANCCACGCTGTTTTCATACCGACATTTTGTGCTCCAATTATATCTGTATAGAGNTTGTCTCCCACAAAAAGAATTTNCGAATAGTCAGTTATTTTGATATNCAGAAGTCTAACCGCTTCTTTATATATCTCGGGTTGNGGTTTNTTAACCCCGTAAATATCTGAANCCAATACAAACGGAACCAGNNTTGTCCANCCAATTTTGGCTATTTTTTTGTATTGATAATCGTCTCCGTTTGTTACGACTCCCCATTTAANGTGCGATCTTTTTAANTTTTTTATAAATTTATTAACTCCGGGCAAAGGCTTAATATTTTCAATCATTTTTTCGAAATAGAATTTTTTGTGTGCTTCTGGTTCGTTGGGTATNGTGGGCCATCGTTTATTAATNTGTTTGATGTGGTCGGTTATATTTGCGGCATTATTGGGCGAGAGATTCCAGAAAAAATTCCGTGCTTCCNCCCAGGTAATGGAAGAATTAATTTCGTTATGAAGATCATAAAAACGANGACACATGTATTCATAAGCAGATTTACGATCAATCAGTGTGTCGTCTAANTCAAATAATACTGCTTTAAAACTAGTTTGATACATATCCNGATATTAATCATAAAGAACGGCTTGNGTTGATTTCAAACNGGAAATATCTTACCTAAATGAGATTTCAGTTAATATTTNTTAGNCGTTTTTAAAAACGGGATTTTTTNGACTCCATATTTGAGTGAACNTCNATCAGGACAGAGTCTCCATTATCGTTGTNTTGNATGGCATTTTTTAAAGCTGGNTGCAATTCTGATGGATGTTCAACTGTAATTCCTTTGGCCCCCATTCCCTCTGCGATCATTGCGTAATTCCCAACCATATGNGAAATNCCATAATGTTCCCTCGCTGTAGGAAATCCCCCTGGGTATGTNGCCATACCNTTGTTGTTTAGCAATACNGTTGTAATTGGNGCTGATATTCTACCNGCAGTTTCAACATCAGTTCCNGACATTCCAAATGCCCCATCNCCCATTANGTTAAGNCAAAAGTTTTCCGGTGAGGCGAGCTTAGCCCCAATGGACAGTGGAATTCCGAACCCTAAATGAGTTGTCTTTCCCCAACCTATATAACTGTGAGGNGTGGTTGCTGTGAAAAANGGTACGATTGAGTCGCGAGGTGCGCCTGCATCATGAGTGACAATACTCTTTTCCCTATTTATTGTGTTGTTTATTTCNTGAATGACCCTGTAAGTATTTAAGGGTTTTTCTTCAGACGTAAGTATNGGCATCCATTCACGCNTCCATTTATCTTTTTCTTTTGCTATTTTTTTGGANANATTTGTCTTTCTCCCTTTTTCACCGATTTCTCCCTTTATTTCATCGATTAATGNTGCCATTGTGAGTTTTGAGTCTCCTAGTAACGCTAATTCTGATGGTGTATCTTTATTTACATCATGTGAAGAAATAGTGTTATGTATAACAGTTTTTCCTCTAGGCATTTCTTGGGTGTAGTTGTTCTTTGAAAGACTTGTACCTATTGCAAGAACCAAGTCTGATTCATTGATCCATTTGTGGGCAGGCCAAGTTGTGGCTCCACTTCCTGCACCCAAAGCAAGTTGATGTCTTTCATCTATGGCAGATTTACCTTCCATGGTTGTGAAAACCGGAATTTCAATTAATTCAGCCAATTCTTTTAATTCATTGCAACCACCTGAAGATAAGACTCCAGCTCCAGCCCATATCATAGGATTTTTTGCGTTAAGGATAAGTTTGACAGCTTCTTTTATGTTATTCAATGAAGGGACCGTTGAAGAAGGAACGGGAGAGTGGTAAGAGGTTGCACTACTTGGAACTTCTTTTTCGCAAATATCGATAGACATTTCTACTACAACGGGTCCTGGAGGACCATTTTTTAGCGCATGGAATGCCCTGCGCATAATGTCACTTATTTGAGTAGTGGTGTAAATAGTTTCGGCAGATTTAACTATGTTTTTATAATTATCTACAGCAGAGAAATTTGGTCTTACATATTTCTGTTCAATCGGATGGCCTCCGGGTAAAACCAAAATGGGGACATTATCAGAGAATGCTTGAGCTATTGCACCTACTGAATTTTCAGCTCCAGCTGCGTGTTGCATTAAAGCAACTCCGAACTTTTTCCGGTCATTAACTCTGCTAAACCCATCGGCGGCCATTATTGCGCCTCTTTCATGACGAAACATAACTGGTCTAATACCTTCTTTTGCGACAGATTCGATTAACGCGTTACTTGGAAAGCAGGTTACCATATCTATCCCTTCCAATTTAAGTATGTGCGCTATAAGTTCTGTTCCTGTCATTTAAATTCCTTTTCTCAGTCTGCAGTGTTGTTGTAACTGCACCATTTTATTGTTATTTGATTTCGGTGTGAATACCAGAATACCCTTTTGATTTTTTGTATTGTGGTATTCCTTTTTTGTAAACCTGTTTAACATTGGATAAGTCAGAGAGGTTTATTAGGGGGTTTCCTTTCACTATAAGCACATCGGCGTTTCTGCCCACGTTAAGTATTCCGGATACATGACCCTTTCCAATCGAATGTGCGGCATGTTTTGTACCCGTAAGAAGTGATTCATAAATGGAAAGCCCCGCTCGATTTAAAGCTAGTATTTCTTTTACAAATTCTCCGGGAGGATAAGCCCCCCACGGGGAATCTGATCCTGCCATCATCTTAACTCCTATTTTAGAAAAACGATTAACGGTTTCCAGGGAATTTTCAAGAGACCGCGTTGCATTATCTAATTGCAAAATTTCTAATCTACTAAGCCCACCTTTTTTGTAACCTCTTTTTTTTATATCTTCAATTCCTGCAATTTTTATATGCAAAGTCGGATTAACCCAAGCTTGTGCATTCACCAATGTTTCAGCTAAGTCTTCTCTATAGTTGTACATACCTGTCTCGTCTTCAAAAATGCAATGAATTATCATATCTACGCCCGCTTCCAAAGCATTTTCGATACCTTTAATCGAAGAACAGTGTGCTGCTGTTAACTTGTCAACTCGGTGGGCTTCTTCAACAATTAGTTGCATTTCTTCAGATGTGTAGGAAGGTTTTAACGGGTCGGAAGTGATTGTAGAACCACCAGTAGCCATGATTTTGATAAAATCAGCACCTTGTTTGATTAATTTTCTTGTCTCTTTTTTAATTTCATCCAGTCCATCAGCTTCTGATCCACAATAACCCATATGACCGCCAGTTATACTTATGGGTCTCCCGCAAACTACCATGTCAGGACCGTCGGTTACTCCCAAGCGTATTGCCTTTTGTAAAGCAAAGCCTACGTTATTTTTGGCTCCATTTTCTCTTGCCGTTGTAACACCAGCATTTAAAAAAAGTTTTGCATTATGTGTTGCACGAATTAGGAGGTTTTCATCTGCATCTTTTACTATGTCATCTCCAGGTGTTCCGTCACCTGGAGCCATCATGTGTGTGTGACCGTCGACTAGTCCAGGAAGCGCGGTGCAATCAGGGTAATCTAATTTCGTAATGGTTTTAAAAGAATCAGTTATACGAGATTTAAGGTCAATGTTTTTTATTTTACCGTTTTCAATTACTATTGAATGGGGTTCAGGTATATCGTTTCCCATTCCAGTAAAAATTCTACCCACATTAAGAACGAATGTTTGGTTATGAGGCATATCTAAATCTACACATCGGCTGGTGAATTATCCTCTGTGTACCAAGAGCCAACGTAATGTTCTTTGTTGGGAGTGTATGGGCGCATTTTAATTATCGACTCGTCAAGATCAGTTCTCAGTCTTGGTGATTTCGGAAGTTCAAAATATCCATCGGTTATTGCAAGGGGAGAAGTTTGAACCTTATCATGCCAAGGCATATCCCGGGCTGTTTCTATTTTACAAAACACCCAATTCCTTCTTCCTCCTTGCATCATGAATGTTTTTATGTCAGTGATTTTCATATANNTTTCCTAATGTTAAAAGTGTTCAAGNTAAAATCNNATATACTTNTAAATTGANCGGTTTTTATTTTTTTTGGGCGAGAAACGATCCCGCTATNACCAAAACTGCCCCTATATACAATTCTGAACCTATGGGCTCTCCCAAAATAACCCAACTCAATAANATTCCAAAAATTGGTTGGCTTAAAGACANNACGGTTACCCTTGATGGCAAGTAATTTCTTAATAACCACGTTTGGCCCAGAAAAGCCAATCCTGCTATGACAATACCNGTGTAAAAAAGNGATATCAACAACTGGGGTGTGAATAAAAAAGGATCATTTGATTCAAAATACAAACTTGCTAGCCCGAAGGATAATATTCCGAAGATNCTTTGTGCGATTAGTAGCTTATGTAGTTTTATCACTTGCCCAAGCTGTGAAAGGTAAATTTGTCTTAGTCCCANTANNACGGCGGAGCAAAGCATNAAAATATCTCCGAAGAAAATTTGATTCATTCCAGGTGAAATATATAGGCTATGATAAAAAACTACNACTACTCCGGCATAAGCGATTAATGTTCCGAACAGACGAAGTTTTGANAANTGGTCACCAGGAACAAANATATGAGCAAAAATTGCTGACCATAATGGAAAAGTAGATATAATGATTGANCCATGACCTGCTGTCGTTAAGTCCTGACCAATATTGAGAAATGCTAGTTGNGCACTAAAAAGCGCTCCCAACAGGANTANTGGTTTAAATTCGTTAGGTGTTATCTTAAAAGATTTTTTTGTGNNNAAAGCCCAGATNAGGTTGGTAATTCCACCAAGAGNAAATCTTAGATANCCGTATCTCAAAGGNCCGNAGTCTAAAAGACCAGCTTTCGTCGCAACAGGATTCGCTGACCAAAGTGTAGACAGTAANAANGCNAAAGTACCCGNTTTTGCAGAAAGAGGTTTTCTTTTGTNGGGCGCTAGAGANTTATTTTCNAGGCTNTNAGGACGATTTTCCACACCTANAGGCNCTGGANCTTCATTAGTCTTCTAGTTGCTTTAGATATTGACCTATCCAATCNTACTCAACAAGGTCTACATATGCGTTCATAAGTGCTTTAGTAATAGGTCCAGATGGTCCNTCGTGAGGCATTTGTCGTCCNTGGATNTTACTTACTCCACATATACAAAGNGATGTAGAAGTNAAGAAAATNTCGTCAGCGGTATACGCGTCAAAAATGTCTATNTCTTTTTCGACAACCGATANACCNAAACNATTTGCTAGTTCTATGGCNGTTTCNCGGGATATNCCTCCGAGTACATANTGTTCTTTAGGGGTATAAATNACTTCATTTTTTATAGTAAAAATATTTGANCCAATTCCTTCNGTTAAGAATCCCCTATTATCGAGCAAGATAGCCCAGNCTTCTGGATCTTGAACTTTGGCTTCAAGATCGGCCATTATTAAGTTGAGATAATTNTGTGATTTTGCTCTNGGGCTNAGTGATTCNGGGGGGACTCGNCTNACTGAAGGAACCACCACGGAAATACCATCTCTATATAATTTNGCTCGCGGTTTCAGTGGTAGNGGTGTGCATTCGATAATTGTTGTAGGGCTTCCATCTGTNTCCCACATTTCCCCNCCGACCAAGTCGATTCCTCTTGATACCCGTTGACCAAGCCAAAAATCATCGTCCTGACCCAATAAGTGTCTATTAGCTTCAAAGACTTCNTCGGATTTTGNNACCATCTGCGATTCNGTNATTTGCGGGTCAATTTGNACATATCTCAACGAGTTGTANAACCTTTTTANATGTTCCTCTAATTTAAAAATTTTGTGATTAAANGTTCTTGTCATNTCAAAAACGGCATCNCCGTATTTAAATCCNCTGTCCCTAAACGAGATNGCTACTTCAGATTCAGGAATTATCCTTCCGTTATAGTAAGTGACTCTTTCGGATATTTTAGTTTTAGACGCTTTAGTCATTGTTATTTTCCATCTGATATAGGTAAACCTTCNCGAAAAGTTTACAGGAAAGTATTCATTAATGATTGGAAAACAAGTTTATCAACAAGGATTGATAGNCCCATTATCTTCTGAATANCATTCAAAAAGAGCGTTCAAAGCTTCGTTCGATTTAAANACCCCGCCTGTTTGTCTCCAGACTTCCTTCCCATCNANATCTAAAACTATAAAAGTTGGAATGGAAATTATTTGATAAGATTCCATAGATTTTCTGGAATCGGGGTTCATCACTTCGTACGTAATAAACTCAGCATTGACGCCGACTCGTTTTTTTAATGTCGCTATACCCGGTAGCGATGCTTTACATATAAGTCAAGAATCATCAAAGAAATCAATCAGCTTAGGTAAGGTCTTTTTTGACGATATTGAGGGAGTGATACTTTTTGGAAGTTTGGTAGGTTCTAGGTTTAATGCCTTGGAATTTTCGTAAGAAGTTTCAATGGTGCGCACATCATTTGAATTAATTGAAGTTGAACAAGAAACACAAAAAAATATGCCTATAAAAAGAAAACACTTCAATAAATAGATAGCTCGATCATATTTTATTAACATTGATGTTCGCTTGGGTGATGAAATACCCTGGATGACCAAATCGCTTTTACGGCAGGATGGAATTGGGAAATTCCCGGTTTGTTAACAGGAGTTCTCCAGGGTAAAATTTTATTTGAAAGATTACGAGGTAACGTTGTTTTTTTTATGAAATCGGATACCACGTACTTATCGCCTCCGATGGCCAACCAATCTAATTTACCAGTGTATCCATTGAAGCGATCCGTTGCTGTTTGAGACACCAAATGAAAAAATTCTTGTATCCATTTTTCTCTATTCCGTTTAAAACGGTTAGCGGATTGCCCACCTTTTTTGTGACTAGTGCGGACGTATCTGTGAACGACTTTGGTTAAGACAATATTTTCATTTTCTGCAATAGCGATAGCAGCGTGTCCTAAACGAATCAGTATCAAGCCTACTGTGAAAAATTGATCTACTACGGTTTTCAACTTGGTTAGCGACGATCCTTTATACTCATCGTAAATAGGGAAAGGAGGTGCCACAGCGAATGAATTTATTGATTTTATTTGTTGTGTAGGAATTTTGACTAAACCTAAACCTGAACCTGAGTTAATTGCTGAATCTGGTAACCAATTCCAATCGTCCGGAATTTTACTTTTTGGAGGGATCAGAGTTAGGCTAACACCATTTATTTTTTGATACGAATCAATCATGTGTAATAGCGTATTTTTTCTTGTTAAAATGGGTCTCACATAATCGGAACTAACCACGTTATTAAGTTGTTTTATTCCGTCCATTTAACTCCTTTGGTTGCAATTATTGCCTGGTCTAAATGGGCGCCGAGACCATAGCCTTCCGGAATGTGAAAAAAACCATCACGAACAAATTCCGATGGTTCTAGGATTTTATGTCTCCAATTATTTTCATAGACGGCGTGCTCTAACGGAAGAAAATTACCAAAAGCTGCAGTGCAGTGGGCACTTGCTAGGAGAGATATTGGACCAGATGGACAATGCATGGAAACTGTACCTAATTTTAGATTTTCCAATTCTCTTCCAATGCGGTAGGCTTCAACGGGTCCTCCACAGAATTTAATATCAGGCATAACAACATCCAAGATTTGTTCCTGAATTAAAGAGACGAACAATTCTAACCCGTAACCCATTTCTCCTCCTGCTAAAGGTATGGAACAATTTTCACGTATTGTTTTGGTTAGGTTAGTTTTTTTTATGGGATCGACTGGTTCTTCATACCAATCTACTCCCATAGATGCCAGAATATTACCTAAATCGAAGGCGGATTGTTCATCAAATCTAGAATGGCAATCTACGTACAGCTTTGTTTTGAGTTTCAGTTGTTCTTTTATAGCACTTATTCGATTTATCCCTAAGTCAGCCGCCGGGGGAATTCCACTTTTTTCGTATGGAGGGGTACATTCATCAAATGGAGCACATTTTATAGTGTTAAATCCCTCTTGTTCGGCTTTTGTCGCTGTTTTTGCAAACGATTCTGGTGAACGATCTCTAACCCCATTATCATCTGGGAGCATCGATCGGTTTATATTTGCATATAATGTTATTTTCGATGGATGACTTGTTTTTTCTCCGTCGAGAGCTCTAATATAGGACGCCATAGATAAATTGGAAGTACGCGCAAGGGCGTCTGTTACCGCACATCTCAACCCACTAACGGCTGATGCTAGAAGTGTATTTTCTTTTAGGTTGATATCTGTCAAATTATTAAGAGTTAATACGTCATAATCTGATGTTATTTTGTTACCTCTAAGTTTATTTGCAAGTCTGGCCACGACTGNAGCNACAGATCCGCTGAGTTGNGTAAACGTTATTTCTCCCTCACCNGTTATCCCCATGGAATCAGACANTGAAAAGGTGGTCCACTCAGTNGGTCCTCGTNCTTTAATTTTTTGAAATTCTANATTTTTCGGNCTAAACCATTCACCTGAAACGGACATTTGACTGNTTCTCCAACTTTAANTTTTTTAGTTANNNTAACGTTTTCGGTATTTTGAATACTTTGTNGCAGTGATGAATTCNTCAATATAAATTTTTTCTCCTCCAAGGGAGTTGGAAGTATTTGCNGCCANGACTGCAGCAATAGAGTTTATNGATGATTCNAAAGAATTCCGCCTTAAATCAGGTTTATCTTCTATTATCGAAGTNGCAAATGCTTTTGATATTGCTTTTGTGTTTTCCNGTCCCATCGCTNNATTATGGGGTCCCTTAGATATTACTNTTCNTGTTTCTTCCTGAGTGGGATTAGTNACCGGTGGCCAATTGTCAAAGTTGTNNGTGTAATCCACGTAATCTTTTTCCAATTTTATGGTTCCGTGGGTCCATATTATGTTATCGAANCTACCCNTATAATATGATTTCGCCGGTTTAGTGAAAAGTAAATTGCATATNCCGCCTTTTTTTAAACCGTATGTGACCGTATACGCGATCGGGTTGTCTCCTTCGGTATCATGTAAATCCANAGGNCGTTCGGTGTAATGGGCGCTTACCCACTTAACATCGTCATCAGTCCAATATCTCATTATGTCTGTNTGATGTATGCCTGCCTCTACAATTGATGTGCCCGACCATGCCTTGTTTGCTGTCCATATTCTATTNGATGGGCCGCCCTGTTTTTCGGTATGGGTATGTTTTACNCCGTGACCTTCNACTGCTCCCTCCGAAATCATTGTTACGGCTGCAACCCATTTATTCTGAAGGAGGTATTCGCGTATATNNGTATATCCACGATCGTACCTCATTTGAAACCCTACNGTTGAAGTGGTGTTATGTTTTTTTATAACGTCTGCTTGCTTGAGAACTTCATCCAAAAAAAGTGATTGTGGTTTTTCAGCAAAAATTGCTATTTCTTTTTCTGCAGCTTTTTCGATTTCACCTGAATGTTGATTGGGNGGTATAACGAACCAAATTGCATCAAGGTTACANGATTCAATCATTTCATTTGCGGACGCGTANTTATTTACATTGTGAGGAAGATAATCAGGAGCGTAATTTTTAATTTTCNCTGNATTTAAATTTTCTTTGNATGGGTCNGCCANTGCCTTTATTTGNATAAGCTCTTCNTTTTGTAGTTCTGATAGAGCTTTTAAATGTTGAAGTCCTCGTTGCCCAACTCCGACCAATCCNACCCGAAACGGTGTNTTCATTGTTAAATAAAATTACCTTATTGACTTGTTTCAAACCTATAAAAACTGNACTTACATAAAGAAAATGTTAGTAAAGTTACTGTAAAACTATTATAAGGGGGCACGGTTGAAAATTACATCTATCAAAGTTCTATCAGCAAACAGATATGATTATGTTAAGGTAGAGACTGATGAAGGGATTTCTGGTGTCGGAGAACTACANCCCGCATCNGGNACAAGNGGTACNCCTTNCGCGTCGAGGGCAGGGGTGAATTATCATTCCGAATACCTAATGGGTAAGNANCCTAATTCTATNGAGAATAACTGGCAGCATATGTTCCGCAGGCAAATATTTAGAGGTGGTTCAGATGTAATGGCCGCACTCGGAGCAATCGATATGGCTCTATGGGACATAAAAGGTAAATCGTTGAACAAGCCGGTAAATGANCTCCTGGGTGGTCCGGTAAGGGATAAAATCCGTCTTTATACTCANCTNTCTGGCACAACGCCNGAAGAACTAAGGGANGAATCGAAAGAAATGGTGGAACAAGGNTTTACAGCTTTAAGATTTTACCCCTTTGGNAATTTTGGTAACCGNTCTTTTGCTGAAGGAACCGGTTTGGAAAAGATGAGCTACACATCTATGCAAAGGTACGCGGTTGAACGAGTTAAAGCAGTTCGCGAATCGGTGGGCCCTGATATCGATTTAATGATAGATGTCGTTAACCGGCTTACTCCACCAGAGGCAATAGGTATAGGAAACGCCTTAGCTGATTTCAATCTATATTTTTTTGAGGATCCTATTGAACCCGAAAACATGGACGCTTGGGAACAGGTGGCCTCCAGGCAGCCAATTCCAATAGCTATGGGTGAACGACTTTACACAATTTACCAATTCCGGGATCTTCTAAATCATAACGGAGCTTCTTATTTGAGACCTGATCCGTCTTTGGTTGGGGGAATCACTAATGTGATAAAAATAGGGGCTTTAGCACAGGCTTCATACGTTTCCGTCGTACCTCATAATCCATTAAGTTGTGTTTTAACCGCGGCTTGCGCTCAGATTGACGGTGTTTTGCAAAATGTTCCGCTACAGGAATACCCTCGTGATGATAATACGGGTATAAAAGCTGATTTAGTTAAGGAACCACTGAAGCGTGAAGGAGGATATTTGATAATACCCGACAAACCAGGACTTGGGATTGAATTAAATGAAGAGGCTTTTCAGCATTATCCAGTTGTGGCATATGATCGCCCACCTATGATTTATGAAGATGGTAGCCTCAAAGACTATTGAAATTTTGTTAGCACAAGTTATTTTAATTAACAATTGCTGAATCCGATTATTTTTTTTAATGGATAATAATAATATTACATATGACCTTCTAATCACTAACGGCCATATCGTTGATATTGCTAACAATATGAACCAAGTGTCTAATATTGCTATCTTGGATGGAAAAATAGCNTTAATTAACGATGAAATNGGGGGTATNCAATATCGAAGGAAGATTGACGCTNNTGGCAATATCATCACTGCTGGTTTAATCGATCTACATACTCACGTGGCAGGTGGNCTTCGNAAAATACATCAGGAAGATTTAATGAGATCAGCTGATTCGGGCGGCGTCAATTCGGGTATAACTACTGTTTTGGATGCAGGTTCAACTGGAGCCTATAATGTGGGAGCTTTTGTTAACGNGGTGGTGGCTAATTCAAAAACTAATGTTTTTGCNCTTCTGAATATNGGCACTATGGGTATAATGCGAATACCAGAGGTCAGAAGCCTAGCCGACATAGATTCAAAAGGGACTGTAGAAGCTATAANTTCCCGTCCNGATGTGTTGAAGGGCGTTAAGTTACGTATGGTTTCNCCAGCAATACAGGAATTAGGATCAGATTTAGTNAGTTGTGCGAAAGCTGTTTCATCGGCCAGCAATAGTTTATTAATGGTGCACGTCGGCGATATAACGGGTAAATCCANTGAAGCGGTTAAATTAGCCCCATTTCTCCTATCACGGNTTTTAGANNATGGAGACATCGTAACTCATTCATTTTCCCACCANCCTGGAGGATTATTATCAAANNNTCGNCCTTTGGATGAAANATTTGAGGCCAAAAAAAAAGGTGTAATTTTTGATATTGGAGTNGGGGTGGCGAANTTCAGTTTTGACTCCGCGAAAATAATGCTTGATTCTGGATTTATCCCTGATACCNTGTCTTCTGANATCACATTGGCAGGTTTATATGANGGACCAGTTTTTTCATTNTTTGATGCAATGGGTAAANTTATGTCACTGGGATTATCTTTAACTGATATTGTAAAAATGACTACACTAGNTCCNGCTAAAGNGCTCGGAATGGAAAATGAGATTGGTTCGTTACAGNTTGGGAGNANCGCAGATATATCTATATTTGAACTGATTGANGGGCAGTTTATTTTTCATGATGTTACAGGCGCAACAAACAATGGTAACGTAGCTATCAGACCNAAATTGGCGATAAAAAATGGTGATGTAATGCCACTAGATTTTGGTCCNCGGCCTTGGGGTTGGCTTCCCAATCAAGAATGATAATATCAAGAGAAGCACTCATTTCTTCGATCGATAGTTTGCCGCGATATCGGATGTCTCATCTNTGTACACCTTTGGAACGAGCTGAGAATNTGAGGACAGCGATACAGGATATGACGCCANACTTTGTTCCGCCTATTTACATTAAGCGTGAAGACCAAACNGGTCTTGCTTTTGGAGGTAATAAGGCTCGCCATATGGAATTTTTGTTCGGGCATATTCTTNAAAANGGNTATGATACGGTTATTAACTCTAATNATTTCCATTCAAACCAAGCTCGTTTTATTGCCGCGGCTTGCGCTAAANCGAAACTGAAATATTACACAGTTGCTGAAGATAAAATNGGAGAACCNCTNACTGGGTAATCTTTTACTGTGTAAATTATTAGGNGCTGAAATANACCGAAGNCCTACGGATTATACNGACAAAGTAATTTNTCGGATATCAAANNANGTAAAATCNTCCGGNGGNANNCCCTTNATTGTTTCTAACGACGAGTATGCNGATTTNTGTGGCATGATAGGTTTNCTNGAAGCCGGTGTAGAACTTGAAAGTCAACTNGAANCTATCANNGGACGAATAAGAATGTGGGGTTTNNCNGGAAGGTCTATAGCAGGNTTACAATTGTATGCCAAAAACAGNGGNCTAAACTGGAAAAGNACTGCNGTGATGTACTCCCCTGGGGATTCCAATAATTACAGGNGACTATCNGTAAAAAGATCTGAANAAGTTGCAGAATTACTTGGGTTAAATGANNCTTTGNNTTCTNACGATTTTGANGTANTATCTGGNTATTCNGGACCCGCTTACGGTNTGGCAACTGATGATGTATACNAGGNGATTTATTTAATTGCNAAAACCGAGGGNNTAATANTGGACCCAAATTACACAGGNAAATCNCTNTCNGCNCTTATAGGTGAAGCTNGNNCAGGTAATTTGGAGAAATATGAGACAATATGTTTTATACATTCGGGNGGATTGCCTCAAGTGTTTTTTTATGGTGATGAGTTTTCGAAATATTTGANTGACCGAAATTAAAATAANAAATAATGACNAAAGTTTATTTAACTCAAGAACANCTNCAAAAAAAAATAGATAAATTTCCACGTANAAGNATNGCTCATATTCCTACGCCATTGGAATANATGCAGAATTTAACTGAGTACTTAGGNGGTTGTAGNATTTGGGTTAAACGAGAAGANATGACAGGTCTTGCCTATGGTGGNAACAAGGCACGGCACTANGAATTTGANATGCCGGCAATAAAAGAAGCTGGTTACGATACGATTATAAATATTATGGACTACCACTCTAATAATGCCCGTATGACAGCAGCGGCTGCTAATAAGGTAGGTTTACGATATGTACTCATACTCAAGAATGCCTCCAATCGTAAAGTTCAAGGTAATCTTTTGATAGATATGATATTGGGAGCGGATTTGCATTTATTGGACGAATTCCAATCAGCGAATGACCACGAATACGCTATCGAACTAAAAGATCGACTTGAGAGCGAAGGGAACAAAGTTTATTTAATTCAGGATCATTTATATCCTAAATTAGTTGGAATGATCGGTTTTGTAGAAGCTGGGATTGAACTAAAAAGTCAGATCGAAAAAGAAAACCTTGAAAATATTCATATTTACGGAGTTGCAGGGCGTTCTTTATGTGGATTAATTATTGCGGCAAAAAACATGGGGCTAGATTGGAAATTCACCGGTATTACCGTAAATTATGATATGCCACTATCCGAGTATATTTTTCAGCATAAAAACGATATAAAAGAAATTCTGGAAGTACCGATTACATTTAAAGAAAATGATATGCGAGTTTTAGATGAATACGTTGGCGAAGGATATGGAATAATAACCCCTGAAGTCGCCGAAGCGATTCATTTAGCTGGTCGAACAGACGCTATTATATGTGATCCCAATTATACCGGAACAGTAATGGCAGCTATTATTGACCAAATCCGTCAAGGTAAACAGAATACAAGTGAAACACTTATATTTCTTCATACGGGAGGATTACCGGCTGTGTTTACGTTTGCTGATCAGTTAGCTAACTTCTCGGATTAACGTACTCTTCTTGACTCTAACCATAACTTTACCGGAATAAAAATAAAAACTAGAGTTACCCCTACAAAAAGGATGTTTCCTGTGATCGAATTAGCAGATCTGGTACGTTCCTTTACCTGTAAAGGGACTATAACGTTTCCGTTACCGAGCTTGGATTCGATAATTGCTTCAACAGTCCAGACTCCTCCTGTTTCCAATTCCAACATACCTATATAAACATTCCCAAATTTCTGTGAATTCAATCCAGGAGTATACTGTTTTGGACCTTTTTCTGGTTCTGCGAAAATTTGTACTTTCGCGTCAAAAATACCTGATCCGTCAGTTGAGTCGGTTATAACTAACGCAAATTTTACTGGTCCAGCGATTGGTTCAGGAGGACTAATTTGTAAAGTGGTTTTATAAGGTCCTGTTTTTTCGGAGGCGATGTTTTTGAATCCTGCGGGAGTAAAATCTTCTGCCACTACAATGTCGAAATTAATGACAACAAAAAAAATGGAGATTAAGGCAATTAAAATAACTTGTTTCATAGGATTATTTAAAAATTCCAGCTGTTTTGAAATTTATCATGAGGTAGGTTTTGGTTTAATTGTTACAGGTTTTTCCTTGTGAAACGTTCTATAAATAGTGAAATCGTAAAGAAGTTTTAATATTCCTGCCGACATAAATGGGAATATAGTAAGAGATCCAGACCATAGAAGGCCAGTAATATATGAACTTGGTAACCTTCCCAGCCCTCTACCTAAATTTGCTGTCCCAGACATTACGTTCCTCTCATTTTCGGGGATGATAATCATCATATAAGATTGTCGTGCTGGGACGTCCATTTCATCAAATAATCCTCTGAACATCCATAACGCAACAGCTAAAATAGGTGATCCAGCTAGTGCAAAAAACATTAGAGATAGCGATGCAATAACCTGAGTCCAGACAATGGTGTTCAATAGCCCAATTTTTCTAGCTACGTAAGGAGATAACCAAAGGGACACAAGGTTACACATTTGTGTAGTTATGAAGATGATTCCAATGAGACCTTCGTTCATTCCAAATTTCTGAAATAGCCAAAATGCCACAAATGAATCAAAAATTAAACCCCCAGCAAATGAATCTAAACCAAAAAGACTGGAAAGTTTTAATATTTTCCGACGAGATTTTGTAATTATTGGATTTATAATCAGCTCATTTTTGGGGACATTAGGTTCAATTTCTTTTGTCAAAAACACATAGATTATTCCGTTAATAACATTTATACCGACGTATATAAAAATTAGTACTTTGTAGGCGTCGGTGATACTCCAATCGTGTACCCCTATTAAATATGTTGCTATGCCAACTAGTGACGAACCTATTGCACGACCTGCAGCCGAGGCAATGTTTAGATTGGAAAAGGCTCGTGGGCGGTTTTTTTCACTGGTGATTTCTGTAACGCTTACCTGTTCTAACTGAATCGTTGGTCCCCAGTGCATTCCAGAAGCCGCATATGATCCTAAAAAAGAACCTATTGATAATAACCAGATGTTATCGGATAAAAATAAAATACAACCGGCAATACACGTTACAAAAGTTAAACACACAAACCAAATTTTTCTAGGTAAGTAACGCGCTCCGCTCATTACTAATAAGGAAAGCAAAAATCCACCCAACAGGCTTAGTGTTAGCAACAACCCCACTTGTGGCATACTTAAACCAATCGCGGTCAGATAAATGGCGATAAAAATTGCTATGAGACCCCGCCCCATATCGCGCATCCCCCGCCCCAAATATATTGCAAATAAGCTTTGTGTCAAAATTTTACTAGAACATCCAAACCTAATTTTTTTACTGATAAACTAGGCATTAATTTATTAAACATCTGNTTTATGAGAAACTATANTGNTAANCCNGTTANAAACNTCCANTTACCAAAGGATAAANCATGGAAATAATTGAAATAATTATAGCNATCGTCGTATTAGNCATACTTTTANTGGCACTTAGCATTGTAATANTTCCTCAACAATCGATGGGAATTATTGAAAGNTTGGGTAAATATAATAGNATTTTNGGGGCCGGGNTACACTTTCGTATTCCCATAATTGAAAAAGTATCTGGAAAGGAATCTATCCGTATNCGTCAATTAGATGTTCCTGTAGAAACGAAAACTCAAGATAACGTTTTTGTTAATTTAGGAGTTTCTGTTCAATTTTTAGCCATATCAGAAAAAATCTTTGAGGCNCATTACAGGTTGACAGATGTAGATCTGCAAATCACATCCTACGTTTTGGANGTGATCAGGGGAGAGGTNCCAAAAAAAACTTTGGACGAAGTATTTGTAACCAAAGATGAATTAGCGCAAATTGTCAAAACTGACCTAGCAGANTCNATGGAGGATTTCGGTTATTCAATAGTGAAATCGTTAATTACTGATATAGAACCAGCTCCNGATGTTAAGGATGCTATGAACAAAATAAACGCTACGGCAAGGTTAAGGGTTGCAGCTCAAAATGAAGCTGAAGCCGATAAAATCAGGCAAGTAAAAGCAGCGGAAGCGGAAGCGGAAGCAAAAGCATTGCAAGGAAAAGGNGTGGCTGAGCAACGGGCAGCAATCATCGAAGGATTTAAGGCTTCGATTGGNGATTTGAAAGANGTGACTGGAAGCGATGTAAAAACCCAAGATGTGATGAACATGGTTATGATGGTCCAATATTTTGACGCNCTAAGAGATATTGGCACCACCGGTCAAAATAATGCAGTCCTTATACCGTACGGTCCCGGGGGTTCGACCGAAATCCTTCAGCAAATGACNCAAGCTATGTTGGCTNCTGANCAAGTAAAGGGACNCTCTTCCTAAAATGTAAGACGACACTGTACGATAGTTGTTTAGTTTGTATGATTCAATTTTAAAAGGAGGTCACGTNGTTGANCCTGCTAATAATGTTGATGNGATCTTTGATGTAGCTATAAATAAGGGAAAAATAGAATCTGTATCNGACAGTNTAGNNGGGCANGGTGACACCGANTNATTTGATGTTTCTGGCAAAATANTNATGCCCGGCCACATAGATNCCCATGCCCANNTATCAACTCCTGGAGGAGATNTAGATAGGTCTTANGGGCATAGAATGTTAGCTGAATCGGGTACCACCACAGCCCTAGATTTAGCGGGNAACCCNTCNATATTATGTGAAGGAATCAAACTAAGAGGTGCTGGATTAAACGTNGCCTGTATTGCTGGATTACAACCTNCTGTAACAATCCCTTCCGAAAAACCATCCAGNAATGTAATTCGTGACCTTATTTATAANNTAAAAGATAATGGAGGCATTGGAGTAAAAATGCTTGGNGGATATTACCCTTTTTCTNCTGAGACTTCNTCAGAAATTATTCAGGAAGCTAATGATCAAGAATCGTGGGTAGCTTTTCATGTGGGGACAAAAGATTCTGGNTCTGATATCACCGGGCTTAGGGAAGTCCCCNAAATTATNGGCAGAGGNAGACTGCACGTTGCCCACGTTAATTCGTATACNCGAGGATTGACTGATACTGCAGAAAAAGAGGCGGAAGAGGCNNTAAAAATAATATCTGNAATAAAAAATCAAGTGGTTAGTGAAGTATATTTAGCTCAAATAAATGGNACTAANGGGTTATGTGATGAGGATGGGAATCTAGTTTANAATGTTGCCAGAAANTGNATGNTGGCGCGAAAATATTCGCCGGATGATAATGGTTTGAGAAAAGCATTATTTGATGGATACGGATCNGCGGTTATTGAACGGGNTGGGCGTATGATATTAGTATCAGGGNCCGAAGCAGTTGAAATATGGGAATCTAACTCGACTAACCAAGCCTTGAGTTTTCCTGTTAATTCACCAATCGCTAATTACAAATTGGTCACAGCTAAANANCCTCNAGGTGATTTTGTAATTGATGCTATATCTACTGACGGAGGCGCNCTNCCTCGNAATGTCGCGATAGAAAGGACTATGGCNCTNGTTACTTTCGGCGCTNTATCNATTTCAGAAGCCGTNAAAAAACTGTCTTGTAATCCAGCTGAAATGTTGGGNTTAAAANATCGTGGGCACTTTTCTCAGGGTGCTGAGGCAGACATTACCNTTGTTGACCCTTCCANTGGTAANGCATGTATGTCTTTTGTTAAAGGCAATGTAATTATGAAAGATGGTAAATCTGTTTCTCAAGGGGGTAACTGGTTAATTTTGGCCGAGGGTGAAAAAATTGCGAAGAATTCCGGAATTCCCTATGAGATTATCGATTTATCCCTTAGTAAGCTGTATAGGTAGGAATAGTATCTTGAATTTGCACCATCGTATTGGTTTTGATGCCGGTACTCGTAAACTGGAAGACGTATTGTGCTGGGCAATAGATAATGAATTTTATTTTATTGATTTTAACGTTGATAAAGGTTTCAACCACTTGGATTTATGGGATAAGAATCGTATCAGGAATATTAGGGAAACGTGCGAAAAGAACGGCTTATATATAGGATTGCATACACTTTCAGCAGTTAACGTAGCTGAGTATTCCCCTTATGTTACTGAGGGTGTTGATGATTATATGGTTGGATGTGTCGATCTCGCTAATTCTCTTGGTTGTTCGTGGGTAGTAGTTCATGCGGGATATCATTTTACCAGTGACTATAAAGATAGAAAAAAAGCAGCCCTGGATAGATTAAAAAGACTGAGTGATTATGCATCACAAAAAGGTCAAAAATTATTACTTGAAAATTTGAATTTTGAGCCGAAAAAATCTGAAGTAAAATACCTCGCCTACTCCGTTGAGGAATGTAAATATTTTTTTGAACAAATTTCTCCTGAATTATTAGGATGGGCCTTCACCGTTAACCATTCTAATTTGGTTCCTGAAGGGATAGGTGGCTTTATTGATGCATTTGGGGTCGACCGTATTGGGGAAGTAAGGCTGGCTGATAATAAAGGGGATTATGAAGTTCATATGATACCTGGAGAAGGAAATATAGACTTTAANAANATGTTTAAGAAAATTGAATCNAAAGGGTACAGAGGNCATTATTCNATGGCGTATGGTANCAGTGATGAAAAAATCAAGTCCAGACTCAGNTTATGTAACCTGTCTGATGGGTAGATATTCGNTAAANNTCGCAAATACTTTTCGTACTTATGCGAAAAGAGGATTGCCTGTNCCAAAGGAATCNACAGCGGNNCCAGTTATTGCTGAACTTTTTTCTGANGATAAAAATAACGCTACNTCAGCGATTTCTTTCGGNTCCATTAATTTAGGGTCNTCCTGTTTTCCTTTTGANTTAAAAGCTGATCGGTAACCTTCAGTATCAGTNCCNCCAGGACATATAGCGTTTACATTTATTTTATGTTCATGTAGTTCGGCTGCCCATGTTTCCGTGAGGCTAATCAGACCAGCTTTGGTTACTCGATATGCCGATCTTCCACGTGCACCCTTGCGTCCACCAATTGATGATATGTTGATTATTTTCCCGCCCGATTGTTTGATCATTGAAGGAAGTACATATTTTGTGATCAGGAACGCGCCTGTAAGATTAACGTTCAAAACATTGACCCACACTTCATCTTCAAAATCCACTGTGTCAATTTTCGGATGAATAATAGCGGCATTATTTATTAGGATATCAATCGTTCGAAATTGTTTTTTTGTTTCTCGTACTATTCGTTTAATGTCATCTGGCTTACCAAGGTCCCCAGTTATGGCGATACCGGCACCGTTATTTTTACGTATACAATTAACGGTTTCGTTGAGTTCGACAGGCGACCTAGCCGTCGCGACTACATTTGCGCCTTCTAGGCCGAACGCTAATGCGATCGCCTTACCAATTCCCTTGCTTGCTCCCGTTACAATGACGGTTTTGTTTGAAAAGTTGTAAATCAAATTAATATTAAATACCTAAAGTTTTATTTCTAACGTTGTACCCTGCCAGAAGTATCTCCACCTACTATTGACATAACTTCTTTCTCATCTACCAAATTAAAATCTCCATGAAACGTATGTGAAAGCGCAGAACATGCTACAGCGAAATCTAAAATATCCTGTGATGTCCAGTTACTTTTTAGATTTCCAAAAATGACACCTGCCGAAAAAGAATCTCCTCCTCCAACCCGATCCACTATTCTCACCGGATATTTTTTTCCAGTATGTATTTTTTTCCCGTCAAAATATAAAGCGCTCCAATTATTATCATCGGCAGATATACTTTCTCTCAGCGTTATTCCAACTTTTTTGAAACCATATTCGTCCACTAACCTTTTAATGACGGTGGTGTATGCATCCGGGTCTATTTCATCAGATGTAACATCCACTCCTTCAGCCGAAATTCCTAGGCATTTTTCAGCATCTTCTTCATTACCAATTGCCACATCTACGAATTTCATTAATGGTTTCATTGTGGACTGAGCTTTTTCGGGCGACCAGAGATTTTTCCTGTAATTCATATCGACGGAAACTGTGAGCCCAAGGGCGGAAGCAACTTCAATTGCCTCTTCACAGGTTGCTGCGGCACTTTCTGAAATTGCAGGAGTGATTCCTGTAAAGTGAAACCAATCCTTCCCTGAAAAAATTTCTTCCCAATCGAATGTGTTTGGCTTAACCTTCGATATTGAAGATCCGGTCCGGTCATAGATCACTTTTGAAGCACGCATTGAAGCTCCCGATTCCAAATAATATATACCAAGGCGGTCGCCTGTCCTGATGATTTTTGAAACATCCACTCCAAATTGTCTAACATAGTTAATACAAGCTTGCCCAATGTCGTTAGCGGGAACAGAAGACACAAATGTCGAAGGTATACCAAAATGGGCAAGGGAAACTGCAACATTGCACTCGCCGCCACCATAAGTGACCTCATAGTCCCTTGCTTGAGTAAAACGTTCTCTCCTTTGTGTTGCTAGGCGAAGCATTACTTCACCAAATGTGACCACACTGCTCATACTTTTACTCCGGATTTTTTAGTGGGATTATGTTTTAAAAAATAGTTATTTGGACCGAATTGATTTAACTAAGTCGAGAACTTCCCTACTCCTAATTTCAAGTTTTTTCCATTCTCTGTTTTGGAGGATATCGCTCGATATTAATTTTGATCCCATACCGACTGCGGAAACACCCGCTTCAAACCAGCCAGCAAGCGATTCTTTCGTGATGTCTACCCCGCCAGTTGGAATTATGGATGCATAGGGCATAGGACCTAAAATATCTTTGACGAAACCGGGGCCACCGGCTGAATTTCCAGGAAATACCTTAACGAATTCCACACCCAGTTCATATGCATGAGATATTTCCGTTGGAGTAAGACATCCAGGAATATAGGTAATTTTGTGCTTGTTACAGAGTCGAGCAATTTCAGGGTTTGTAGTAGGTCCTACTATAAAATTGGCTCCTAAATTTATATAGGATGCAGCGGTACTGGCATCAATTATGGATCCCACTCCCAGTATTGCATCAGAGACATTA
>PCAX01000032.1 GCA_002730795.1 Chloroflexota bacterium | reverse complement strand
TCTGTGGGAAATTTTACTTTACTTAGTTGGACCAAATCGTTCTCGGTTACTTTAGGTTTATTTATTTTACTTGTGAGATTATCTGTGTATTTTTCTATTTCATTCAGCCAACTCATTAATGATTCACTGTATTCCTCACAATTGACCGGAACTTCGAGGGTTTGGAGTTGTTCCCGAGCAAAAATAACATTGGAAGACAGGTCGGATATATAACCTGCAGCAATCTCGATCGGCATACTTTTTCGGTATTGTTCACTACTGTATTTGAACTCATCCGCTACTTTTTTATTGGATTGAATAAGGGGAGCAATGATAGTGTCTACCGTAGAGGCATACGAAGTGTCAGAACCACAGCTTATAACGGTGATTAGTATCAAAGAAAAAAAAAGTAATATTTTTGACCTGTTGTTCATCATGGATTTTGGAGTGTGGATACCGTTACCTATAAGATAATCCTGTTTCAACGAATTCGTATCACTCCAATCGATGTTCGGTCAGTTTTTGACCCTATAAGTAAGGTATATATAACTGCACCAACCAGTGCCCCTGAAATGGGTCCCACCCAATAGATCCAGTGATATAACCACGTTCCACTTACAAGTGCCGGACCGAAACTTCTTGCGGGATTCATGGATGCTCCGGTTAACGGTATGGCAATCAGCATGTTAGCAGTTACGATTATGCCTATCGTAACTGCAGGGGGCAATTTTGAGATTGGCTTGTCGGATATAGCTGAAAATACAGTGAAAACAAGTACGAAAGTCAGTGCAAANTCGATTATCACGCCATCCGATAGGCTGATCCCGTCCGCCAAAGAATGNGCCCCTGTTGCNGTATCGCTTCCTGACCATATAAAAAAAGAGACCGATANCGCCGCCAGGCAGGAACCGCTCAACTGTCCAGCNATATAGATAAAGGATTTNACNATATCTATTTTCCCNGCAATTAACATGGCCAAAGTTACGGCTGGATTGAGNTGTGCCCCCGAAATTCGGCNCATGGANGCTATAGAAATNAAAATTGCCAANCCGTTCCCGAGGGCGATTATAATAAGGCNTACCTCTGTGAGTGGAGATGAGAAATANAATGCAGAATTAATTGANCCGATTGCTATGAAAACAAATATGAAAGTAGCTANCAANTCGGCAAAAAAAAGCTGACTATATTTCGAANNTAAGTCNGCTAATTTACTTTTTTTATATAAGTTTTNGAGCAAGAGATAATTTTCACATACACGCAAATTGATTACCTACTAAGATAAAACACATTTATTAAAACTGTTAATTGAAAATCTNTATAATTCGAAANCTAATGAAAGTAATTCATAGTNANNANCAGCCTTACCTANAGAGATNNGCAGTTNTTTCGNATTCCGGGTAAATGGATTCGGAAGGATTTAACCCNATACAATTGACAGGTATCTGTCATAATTTTTCACCAGACTGGCAGCNTGGTCCTNAATGTAAATATTNATAATCATGTGATGAAAAAAANTACTAATAAAAANTTGGATGGNANTACTCGTAAAAATGATTTTTCNCGTCCTAACATAATTCTGATTTTGGCTGATGATATGGGNTATTCGGATATTGGTTGCTTTGGGGGAGAAATAAAAACNCCCAATCTTGATGGTATGGCTGNAACAGGAATAAGGATGTCACAGTTTTATAACACGGCCAGATGCTGTCCTTCGAGAGCTTCTTTATTGACGGGTTTAAACCCTCACCAGGCTGGAATTGGACATATGANAAACGACTATGGATNTGATGGGTATAGGGGATATTTGAACGCGANCAGCGTCACAATAGCGGAGGTTTTGTCCNCTAACGGATACAGNACCCAAATGTCGGGTAAATGGCATGTAGGAGGNGAANTTGACATTCAGGACAGGGATTCTTGGTCAACAGCAGGTGAACCTGGGAAACCCACCCCTACTCAGCGGGGATTTCAACATTATTTTGGAACATTAAGTGGTGGCGGAAATTATTTTAACCCTCGGACTTTGATGAAGGANGAAAGTTTTATTGATTCNATAGATGANGATTTTTATTACACNGACGAGATAAGCAATCATGCCGTAGAAATGATNCGGGATTCAGCTANGGAAAAACGGCCNTTTTTTAGTTATATCGCCTACACAGCNCCCCACTGGCCACTGCATGCNCGNGAAGAAGATATCGGAATGTATGAAGNNACCTATCTCAAAGGATGGGATGAATTCNGGACCGCAAGGCATGAATCATTGAANGACAATGGGGTTTTATCCGACGAATGGGAAATAACNGCAAGGGATGTATCGGCTCCCCCATGGGAATCCATTGAACATAAAATATGGGAAGCCCAGAGAATGGCTGTTTATGCGGCGCAGGTATCGAGCCTAGACAGGGGAGTCGGCAAGATAATTAACGAANTGAAGAACANTGATCAGTTNGATAACACGTTAATTATNTTTTTNTCAGANAACGGGGGCTGTGCTGAATACCTNANACCAAAATCGAATTCCAGCGACAAACTTATGTTTGATTACACTCTGCGGGATGGTACGCTNCCCGTAATGGGTAACGTAGTCGATCTAAAGCCGGGTTCTGAAAACACTTTTCAGAGTTATGATCTTCCGTGGGCCAACGTCTCCAATTCACCTTTTAGATTGTATAAGCATTGGCTACANGAAGGNGGAATATCNNCNCCCTGTGTGATCCAGTGGCCNAAAAGGATCAAAGGGTCTGCAATATCGCACCAGCCCGCTCAGTTAATGGACCTTACAGCGACGATATTCGATGCCGCAAATACGAAATATCCCAAGGAATATGAGGGCAATGTTATCACCCCATGCGAAGGAGAATCGTTCTTGTCGATTATTGACGGAACCAGTTGGTCAAAATCTACCCCCTTGTTCTGGGAACATGAAGGAAACTGTGCGATCAGAGAAGGTGATTGGAAATTGGTTCGGCGCTTTAATCAGGACTGGGAATTATATAACTTGGAAAGTGATAGGACAGAAACGGTAAATTTGGTTTCTACTGAAAGAATACGAGTCGAACGTATGGCGGAACTTTGGCAGAAATGGGCGAATAATTCCAACGTTATGGACTGGCCCGTCAACAACTATAAAATGGGTGCCGCTCCTGTGCAAGATTCCAACGTCCATGGGGTAGGGTAACGAACAGTGATTTTTTAGGGGTCTAGGGTTTTTATTAGTTAGTGAATATGTCAATTATGTTGGATATGGCGCCCGCTTTTTCACCCTTGAAGAGTTCCGTATATCCGCATTTATTACAGGAGATTGTGACGAATTTATTGTTTTGCATGTTTAAGAACCTGCTCAAACCCGAACCAGTCGTACTTATTTTACCCTCGCTGTAATCTTCATTTTTGCATTTTTGGCAAGTGAATTTTAAGTCGCTTTGCATAAAAAAATCCTTTTGCGTTTTGTGATTGATTCAGTAATTATCCCATATAAACAAAACGATCCTCCTATTTACAAACGTGTCCAAAAATTCAAATTTTGTTGACGTAGACAAAATGGCAAATGTTTGTTAGGTTTTCACCCCTTTCTAATGGGTAACTAGGTTAAAGGTGGACATTATGGTGAATACCCATCAATCGATCCTGCAAAACTATTAGAGGGAGACCTCAAATTCAATAATGATTTTAGAGGTTTGTACACCGATTTATTAGAAGATTGGCTTAACGTGGAAGCACGGCCCATTGTCAAAGGGATTTACGAAGAAATCTTGCCATTTGCTCCGTAAAGATTTTTAGCCAATACGGCTAGGTTAATCCAGTTGCCATAATAAAGATATTGGTTGAGTAGATATGTTAGAGTTGGACAATGGGAAGAATAAGACTGGTAATCTGGGCCATTACGATCATTCTAATAGTTTATTTCTTGATGAATTCGCGAAATACAGAGTGAACAGTAGTGGCAAACGGACAAAATTAGATTAAAGTCGATTGGGAATGGAGACCAGAGGCTTTCGGTACTCCTAATTATCGGGTAGGGCAGCAATAAGTTCGTGGCATACTTGGACCGATTGGGATGAGTCGTCACCCTGACATAGTAGAACGATGTTACCGAAGATGACAAAATCAGCATAATTTGGCCTGCGTTGGCCACTCCATGCTGCGAGGTCAGCCGTTCCTCCACTACTCAACCGTGTTCGATCTTTCAAACCCTCCAGCCATGTGGTTGTTTCTTTGTCAACGTTAGCATCTTCACCAGAAACTTCCTCGGCCAACGATGTGCCCAATGAAATGGCTTCCGAATGGCTGGCATAAAATCGCGCTTCAATATCCATAGGACCGGATGAAGTTTTTATGAATCCATACCAGGCGTCAATGCCTCCTGGCAAATCAGATACGTCATATTGTTTGGCTGTTTTCATACCAGCTGTTCTCAAATCTTCAACATTGAATGTACGAGCGTCGTCTATGACTTGTTTGAGGGTTGTTTCAGTTTGATTGGAATCACAGGCAAAAAGGGTAGCGGATATTAGAAATAATGAGGTTACTACCAGTGGTTTGAAACCAAAGATTCCTCCGTATTTTATCCAGACGATCACATTTTTTATTATACGGTTCATACAAAATATACGTTTTCTAATTCAGTTTATTTTCAATCACCACACTGATAGCGCCAACAGGTTTCGGTTTGGGAATAGACGGAGGTTTTTTTTGGGTGTGTTTTCTTTACTGGATAGTGAGCTCTTGCAGCTTTTCATCAACCTCTTTCTGGGTTAGTGTCTCTTCTTCTACTGCTGTTTTTATTTTTGCCCTAATTTCATCCTCACTTGGCTTATTCCAACCCCTCTTGTTATGTTTCGATTTTTCCAGTAATAATTGTAGTTTTTGACCGGCCTGTTCTTGTGTTATTTCGCCTCTCTCAACGGCTTCCTGGATATGGATTTTAATATCCTCTAAATTTAAACCTTTGGGTTTTCCACCATGATTCCCCCAATATTTTCTGCCAGGTTTTCCGTGCTTTCCTCCGTGTTTTTTAAATCCTCCGAACGGAGATCCACCCTTTTGGCGAAACATTTCAGCTTTTTTGCCCATCATTTCGATTCGTTTTGACAACCCTTCAAGTCGTTCGTTAGCCTGTTCTTGAGTTATATCCCCCGATACGACCTTGGCGTCTAATTCAGCCTTCACGTCGGCCAATTTTTCAGCAACCATCTCCGTTTTAGCCTGTTCCATTGCATCTGTAAGATCCGATTCTTCAACGCCCAATATAGAGGCTACCCTAGATAAAAAATCATCTACTGGGTTTGCTTTTTCTGTGTTTTTGTTTTCTTCAGCGAACGCGGGCGCAGACCTGTATGCGCCGACCCCTATCACCAATCCAATAATAAAGATAACAACTATACCTAAATAAACGATCTTTGCTCTTTTCATTCTTTGCTCCTAGCAACTTCATGGTATCAGGTTTTCACGAGAGGAACCTGTTTCTCCTCCTGTCTTTCGCCTCACCTGTTTTGTAACAAGTTACCTGAAAAAAAATTTTCAGTTTTCTGATAATTTAGAAGATAACCAAGTAAAGTTAAGAATTTATTAAGATCATGTTCTTTAAATTAGAGGTGATGCGATTCTTATCAAAAATGTTTAGGAAATATAGGTACCATTGGAATAACTTAAAATAGAAGGTGGTACAAGAATGGAATTGAGAAATTTCGGGTCTACTGATCTCACCATGTCAGTCCTCGGATTTGGATGTGGAACTGTGGGGGGATTGATGGTTAGGGCAGAGCACAAGGAAATGTTAAAGTCTGTCGAATACGCGATTGATTCAGGTATAAATTACTTTGATAGTGCCCGCATGTACGGAGATGGGCTTTCGGAGATTCATATTGGAGCAATTTTACGGGAATTAGATGTGTCGGACGCATTGGTGGGTACGAAGGTTCGTTTGTCAGGCTCTGAATTTAACAACATTGAAACAACGATATCAACGCAGATTGAAAACAGCCTTCAGAGGCTAGGGGCTGAAACTGTGGATATAGTGTATACGCATAATACAGTAGGAAAGGAACGTAAGGTTGATGATGGTCAGGTTTCAGTGGAAGACTTGGAATATGTTGTTGTTGCCTTTGAAAAAGCAGTTAAATCTGGGAAAATTCGTTACTGGGGTTTCAATGGTCTTGGGGAAACGGATGCCATTAAATCCGCTGTAAACCTTTATTCGCCGAGCGGTATACATACCTGCTACAACATGATTAATCCTACGTCCGGCTATTCGGTTAATGACACTTTTCCATACCAGAATTACGGTGAGTTGTTGAATGAGTGTACTAAAAAAGGCATAGGAACTGTGGGAATACGAATTCTTGCGGGAGGTGCTTTGTCTGGAACGCCTGATAGGCATCCTCTTGCGCTTCAAGAGGTGGCGCCTATAGCAACTGGAGGTACATATCAAGAAGATGTAGATAGAACCGTATCCTATAAGTTTTTGGTTGATGAAGGTTTTGTCGGAAACTTAGCAGAAGCTGCTATAAGATTTGCTATAAGCAACACTAATTTAAGTACTGCTCTAATTGGGCTTTCAAATTTCGACCAGATCCAAAAAGCTATCGATTTTGTAAACAAAGGCCCCTTGCCAGGGGAGGCTTTAGATAAAATAAGAAAACTTTGGTTTGTCGCCTAAACGTAATAACCTTTGTTTTAATGAGTTTTTCTTATGATTAAAAAGGGATTTTTCTTGAAATCCCTGCATTTTGGCATGGGTCGTGTCCTTCAGGATGAGTTTCTTTCAGCTTCTGGTTGAATTCATCACTGGTTACGTGGCAAAGAAGGTATAGGCCCGATTCTTCGAGAAACTTCATAACATCGTGATGTATATCTTTACCATTCGGATTTTTAGCCAGTTCAAAAATCCCAGTCCTACCGTAGTAGTTATCCCTAGGCGTTGGTCCACCTGTATATGTCGTTTCTTTAACGTTTCTTTTCTTTAATTCTCCGACCAATTCTTCCCATTCAGGAAGAGTTAAATCATGCATGTCATACATAAGTGCGTTACGTATAGGGAACATTATAGCCATCATTTTGTGAAATGATTTTTCGTCATCGTTCATTCCGGATTGGGAGCCTTTTACCAGATCATCCCCGTCAAAGGCAGGAGTCCCCCTGGCTTCAAGTATTTTACCCAATGAATTTACGGCAACAGCCTCTTCAGCGTAGAAAAGAAAATTTCCTTGGCGATCTATGATTTCGTTTGTACCAGATTTAAGTCCCGTTTCATGTGGGTTTCCGGTAAAAACACAAAAACCATCTGGATTGATCTTACAGGCATATTTATCTGCTGGCCGACCTTTACTTCTAGGGCTTACAACCATGGAAGTTTCTTTTTCTTCTCTTTCAGGGAGTGGCGTTGCTGCAGGCAACGGCTTGGAATTTGAAACTTCCAAAGATTTTTCCTCGACGTCTGAAATTCGCGCATCGTTAATGGATTCCAACGAAAGTTTTCCGGCTTCACTTGTCGCTTCTACGGATTTGATTTTGGCTTCACTTGTCGCTTCTACGGATTTGATTTTGGCTTCACTTGTCACTTCTACGGATTTGATTTTGGCTTCACTTGTCGCTTCAGCGGAATCGAGTTTGGATTCGATTGTGGCATTTACATCAATTGTGGTTAATGACGTTTTGTCTAATATTTCAGTCGAGGTGCAAGCAAGTAGAGCTAATAAAAGGACTATTATTTTTGGCCAAAGCATGATTCAGTATTCCAATTAAGAATTTTGAAGGTATTTTTGTCTTAAATGTTCGGGGAATTTTTCAATGGCATACCTCAGCATAGTTCGCGGCATTTTTTTTGAATATTTGTCTAGGAAATCTATTTCTAGATTAAGATCTTTTTTACCAACCTCCCTCAACATCCAACCCACGGCCTTTTGTAATAAATCTTCTTTATCATTGACCAAAATTTCTGAAAGTTTTATTGTGTCATGATAAGACCCGTTTTTTATAAAATTAAACGTTGTGATTATCGCTATTCTTCTTTCCCATAGAAGTTTAGATCTCGCTAATCGATACAGTAAATCTTTTTTCTTATCAAACAGGTAATCACCTAAGATTTTGTGCGCAGAAGCGTCTACCAAATCCCAATTGTTAATATAGGCTGTGTTAACCAAGTACACATTTACTATCTTTTCCTTATCATTTTGGTCAGATTTTTCATATTTAAGAGTTAAGATAAATAACGACACCAAGCGTATTTCATGAAATGGAGATTTTAACAAAGAAGGTATTTCAGTAAGGCTGATATGAGCATATTTCTTAGCTATTTTACGGAGAATTGGTACCCTGATACCTAAAAATTTGTCCCCTTCTCCGTAGTCGCCTTTCCCTGTCTTAAAAAAACGTTGGGAACCTTCCGCTATTTGTGGATTGGAAACTGCCTTCAATTCGCTAATTACTTTGTTCATAAAATACCTTTTCCGGTTGCGTTACATCTAATTGTTAAATGAGTGAAGGCAGCTATTTTAAAGAATTGCAGGATTTTAACTGGGATTTCTCGGTTCCCAAATAGCATCGCAGTTTTCACAGTCGTTTTGCCAAACATGCTCGGCCGGTGGCATTGCAACGGCAAACCTGAGACTCATTTCATCACCCTCTGTCACAATGTGATGAACTGTCCCTCTGGGAACCCAAACGATGTCGCCCTTTTTTGCATGAATTATTCTCCCTCCGGTTAGCTCCCAACGCAATTTTCCGGCCATAACCACCCACCATTCGTCAAAATCCTTATGCCAATGAGCCTGATTACCTTGATCTGGGGCAGATGCTATTAGCGTGCCAATGTTACGTTCATCTTCAATTAACACTTCAATCCATGGCGCCGGACCCTTCCTACCCACAATTTCTTTCACTTTTATGTGGAGGTTGCCGGTTCCAATACTATTGTCAACCCGCGGTGGGATTGGTCCTTTTACAACGTCTGTTATAAGATTTCCTATGGTACTTTCCTGTTTTTTCATGTTCTTCTTTCTACGTTTTACAAGTTTCAATCCTGTGTGGTTCATTTCGTCGTAGGCTAGATGATTTCTCCTAATACATATGGTCCGTCAGTCCAAACCGGTTCCGATATAAGGTGTTCCATCATTCTAGTGAAAAACTCATGCTGTTCGGGCCGGTTTGAATTTGCTATGTGTGCTTCTTTGCTTTCAAATACTGCAACTCCTATTAATTCATCTTTGTCATCTGGGTCCATAAGGAACCATGCAACCCCTCCTTCAACCTTGTTTTCTAAATTCAGGACTTTTAGCAGTTCTTCCTTATGACCCGGTTTTGGTTGTAATGTAAATATAGTTCCGTACAAAACTTTTTCTCCAATCATTTTGTTTTATACAATAGCATATTAAAAGTCATGAGACTTTTTTCATAAAAATATCTTTGAGTAAATCAGCACAATCCCCAGCATCGTGTTACAAAAATAATATAGGCAACACTTAGTCCGATTAGAAACATAAATAATTTTTGATACTTCATAATATGAAATAAAATTTTATACTGTCTTTTTTGGTGTCGTCGCAAATGATTCGAACGTTCCAAGTTTTGTGGTACGAGTTCATGAAATTATTGTGGTTATGGGATGATACCGCGGTAAGCTAATAATAGTCCTACTATCACCAATACGAAACCCATTGTTAAAATGAGCGCGTTTAAATTTACTTTCCCAGTTAATTTTGCGCCGAACCAGCTTCCGATTAGGGCTGTTGCACCCATAATCACGAGTAAGGGATAATCTACATTCCCCTTAGTAGCATGGCCTACCCATCCTAAAGCACCCATGAAAAATCCTATGAACAAATTGCTACCTGCAGCAATTCTTGGATCAATTTTTAATATTCTAATAAGTGCAGGTAAGCGAATGCTTCCAAGGATCAGGCCAACTGCACCACCTAATAATCCAATCGCCAATCCGATTCCAGATTCTAAAGATATTCTTCCAGGGGTAAACGTTCCATTTGAACCCTCTAACCCTACACCAAATAACGATGACGCCTGCCTACCCGCTCTCGCTTTGCTGTAGTAGATAATTATGAATTCAATCCCTTGCCACAGAACAAAAATACCGGCTAGAAAAAGGAGTAGTTGTCTGGGCATTATCTCGCTGAGAAATCCTCCGGCAAAAGCCCCAATAAAAGCGGGTATTCCCATAACCATGACGATTCTCTTATCTACTCTACGTTCACGCCAGTGAGCGATTGACCCAGATAGTGCACTTAGGCTGCTTATCATTATGTTTGTCCCACCGGCTATTGTGGACGGAACCCCTAGTAACAGCAGAGCTGGTAATCGAATGGTCCCAAGCGCAAGACCTACAAACCCTCCTAGTATTCCCGTAAGAAGTGATATTACCGCTAATAAAATAGCTTTCCAAAGTAAAACATCGGAAGGTAATGCGAAATCGGATAATGTTATTTCCATATTTTTTATTTTATAGGAACATCTGCGAACGACTGAGAACTTTGTTCTTAAAATGGAAGTTGGGTAGTGTTCTGCTAAAATTCCAAACAGATACTAATTAGACTTTGAGCGATATTGATGGAAATCAAAGGAGTATGACAGTGAAATCAAATCCGATTAAATCCGCAGTTGGACGTGGCGAACTTCAGATTGGTACTTGGTTGAACATGTTGCGTAATCCAGAGTCATTGACTATGTTCAAACAGGCAGGTTTAGATTTTGTACGTATGGATATGGAACATTCTTCTCCTTCCATAGAGACGGTTGCCAACTTCGCCGCCATGGGACGAGCTTTGGATTTCCCTTTAATGGTGAGACCACCTGAAGCTAACAGAGAATGGATAACAAGATTACTTGATATAGGTGTTTACAACCTGCATTGCCCTCAGGTTGACACCCCGGAGCACGCATATGAGATTGTGCAAGCATCCCGTTACGCTCCCGATGGTTCCAGAGGTATGGGAGGGCCAAGTTCCGGCAATGATTACGATGTGTCATTGCCCATCGGAGAACGTCTTAAATTCACCAATGAACAAGTTTTTATTACAGTGATGTTTGAGTCTGATCAGGCATTTAGTCATCTGGACGAGATTGCCAGTATGGATGGCATCGACGCAATAACCCTAGGATACCAAGACTTAGCCCAGGATTTAGGCGTGTTGGGGACGCCAGACCAAGACCGTATAATAGACGATAGACGGAACCAAATATTAGAAGTGGCGGCAAAGTACGGAAAGACGTGTGCCATGCTAGTGAATTCACATGAACAAGCTCGTCATTGGCGGGATGCCGGTGTGTTAATTGTTAATTACTCCTCTGACGTTTCCGTGTTGATGGACGGTTACACGTCAGCACTTAAGGAAATTAGACCTTAATTCCGATTAAGTTATTTGGTGAGACCTATTTTGGCTGACACTTAGGCATCTTTTGAAAAGGGTTCATTAGATTGTTTCGTCGTTATGTTAATTGTCGAAAAAGTCCGCATCTTCATCTCGGAGATACCTTTTCGCTTTTTCTGGAATGAAAGTTACACCAAGACCTGGCGTGTCGGGAACTTCGATATGACTATCCTTCACTTCCAAATCTTCATGGCCCTCCATAATGTCGTTCCACCACTCAAAATCCGCTTGAGGTAGTTCAAAAGCAAGATAGTTGTCGGGTAGTGTGGCTGCTAGCTGCACGTGGGCTGCGAGACCAATCAAACCATCAAACCTCCCGTGGGGGGCAAACAAGATTCCATGTAGGTCGGCGTACTCGCAGATGAACTTCATCTCTGCAAGCCCCCCCACGTCGGCAGGATCAGGTCCCAGGATGTTCACTGCATTACGTTCTACCAGTTCGACAAAATTTTGGCGCAAATAGATCTGTTCACCAGTGTGAATCTGGGTGGTTGTGTAGGGTGTTATCTGTTTATACAAGTCGGCTAATACGTACGGGGTATAATCACCGGTAACCATGTCTTCTAGCCAAATGATGTTCGAACCTTCAAGCTCTTTGGCAAGTTTTAATGCGTCAGGTACGGTCATTCCCGGACCACAGTCTAGTGCGAGTGCTACGTCATCGCCCAGAACGTCGAGCATCGCTTCGACACACTTCATTAAATATTTGAAACCCTTTGGCGTTATCGTGCCCCTGTTAGGGTGGCGTTGTCCTGTGACGGAAGTTCCGAAATAGAAATTATCGACCGTTCGGTTCATACCGCCGTGGAACGAAACGGCTTCTTTAATGATCGAGAAGTTGTAGGGATGATCCTTCATTTGTTGCATGGATGCGGCATAATCCTCTGGTTCATTTCCGTTCCTTTTGAAACGGACATTACCGTTGTAAACCTGCACTTTGTCACGAATCTTGCCACCGAGCAATCTGTGGGTGGGGATGCCCGCAGCCTTTCCCGCTATATCCCATAAGGCGAATTCGATCGAACTAACAGCGGCGCCCCAAGGTTTGAATGCACCCATACGACGAATACCTAGCATAACCCGTTCGACCTCTTTAGGGTCCTTGCCAATAATCATGTCGCGATAGAACTCAATCATAGACTTTAGATATGGCTTGGTGGTTTCAGCTGCGCCTATGCCATCGATGCCTTCGTCGGTAGTAACTCGGACAACCGGCAAATTGCCAATGATTGCGACTTTAAGATCGGTGATTTTCATTATTTGCTTCTAATAATTTACAAAATTAGAATTGGGTATATAGGGAGTTAGACCTCGGCCTGTCTGCAATTTCCCCTTTTGAAAATCTTACTACATTCTTTTTATAAATCTGTATACGGCATGAGCCGAAGTCTGGTACGTACATATAATCGTCGTGAACGGTTACGGATACCGGCCATCTGAATCTTTTCTGAGGCTCTATAGGAGTCATTTCTCGCAGGCGCATAGCCACCATATTCGTAATCATGTACCCCCGTGCCTGCTCAGATAGGGTGGCGTCTCCAATAAACTTTTCTACGAAATGTCCATCAGCGCCAAAAAGCTGAATTCGGTGATTTGCCCAATCAGTTACATAAATATCACCGTCCCTATCGACCTTAACCGCTGAAGGCCTATCAAACTTACCGTCACTGTCTCCAGTCCCACTACCGACAACCATAATCTGATTGCCCTCTGAGTCAAACTTTTGGATCCGGTCATTCCTCCAGTCCGCAACGTATATGTTGCCGGCATCATCAACGTCTATTCCCCAAGGCATGTTAAGTTGTCCAGGGTCTTCTCCCTGAGATCCAAAACCGTGTTGATATGCACCGTCTTCGGTGAATTTTTGGATGCGATGGTTCATTGTATCTGAAACAATAATGTTACCTTCGTTGTCTATAGCAATCCCGCTGGGGCGATTCAGTTCACCCGCTTTAGTTCCATTAACACCCCATTGATTGACCACTTCCCCTTCAATGGTCATCTTGGAAATTTTATGGGTACCTTCATCCACTATCCATAAATGCCCAGTCGAATCCTTTACCATACCGGATGGCCACAAAAAATCCGCTTTCACTTTAAAACTGCCACCAATTTGAGTAATTGCTCCTAGCAAATTGAACGCACCTTTATCCTCATCATCCAGGGTTAATCGTCGGATATTAGTTGAACCCTCAAGCCTGCACATAATGTGTAACTCATGTGGGTCATCGCCAACCACTACGCTGATTGGACAGCTCGTTAAACGCCGCATGCCAACCGTATTCACATAGGGGTAACCTATCCTTAGCATTCCATGGGGGATTTTCAACTTATCTACCTAATTTCCAAATGATTACTTAAAAAGTTCGAGTTGTTCGTATGTGCCTCCCACAATTTCTGTCGGGTCTATGCCCATCCATCTTTCCAGTAACGTAGAATACAGACCTCTGAAATCGTAAGTATGCTTTAAATCACCGTTATCATGTTCGCTGGGATCCAATGAGGGGTATTCAGCAAAAAGACCACCGTTTACTCGCGGACCAATCACAAATGCCCCGCCACCTGCTCCGTGGTCGGTTCCACTGTTATTATCCTTCACTCTTCTGCCAAATTCTGTGAAAACAAGAAGTGCTACGTTTTGGTCGGCGTTGTGATCCTTTAGATCCTGGAAAAAATCACCTACCGCCGTAGACAGATCTGTTAATAATTTTGGGTGTGTTGGAACCTCGTTTGCATGCGTGTCGTAACCACCGTGCTGGGTATAGAATACTCTCGTTCCAAGACCAGCGAGATGCACCCTTGCTACATCCCTGAGGCTAGAAGCAATTGGATTATCGCCGTATTCAACAGTAGATTTATACATCTGCGGCGCTTTTTTGAGTAGTTCGGCACCTCTAATAACATCGACACCGGTTCTCCCAAGGTAATCCTGAACCATACCAGATCCAATTGCAGGGGTATACACCCTTTTGAATAGATCAAGTGCTTGGGTCCTTTGTTCTTTGGCTTCTATTCCACTCATAAGTCCATATGTATCTAAATCTCCAACCGAAGTAACCATGACCTCTTGGGCGGTAAGGGCACGTGGCAGGCCACGACCAAAGCTAACGGCGGTGAGTGGATTGTCAGTAGAAGGGTCTAAAATCCTCACTGTCTTACCAAGCCAGCCCTCAGTGGCTACAATATCGGGTTCACATGTGTGCCAAATATCCATACTACGGAAGTGAGACCTGCTCGAATTTGGGTATCCAACGCCTTGTATAATAGCTGCCTGCCCCAGATCATAAAGGTCTTTTATCGGCCTGACGTCAGAATTGAACCCTAAATAATCATCAATAGGCAGGACACGTTCGTTAGGAATCCCAACGACCGGACGGAAATCCTTATATAGACCGTCCGCATACGGGACAACTGTGTTCATAAAATCGTTCCCGCCAGTTAGTTGAACTACAACTAAAGTGTTTTGGTTTGAACCATTTGTTAGTATCACTTAAAACTCCTATCCGAACTGAAATTCAATAGTGGAAACGATTGCCTGTAAAATCTTAATAATTCTGTCCTCACTGGCGCTACTGTCCGAGTCCGTTGAAAAAGACAGTGGGCCATCCTTGTTTAGTTCACTGATCAATTCTTTTCTGGTTTGATCGGTTATTTCAATGTAACCTAAAAGTTCAAGGCACCTGTTTAATAGATCTGCTGGCTCTACTTTATTTTCATTTCTGATTTTATCGACGATTGATTTTACACCACCTGCGGTACTAGACTGTCCGTCTGAAAGAGATTCACGACCTTCAAAATCCACTGTGGAGATTTCTTTTCCACCGAAACTGTCGACTGAAAAATTAACTCTTTCGTTTAACGTTCCAGCATCAATCCACTCTTTGCCTGTGTGCCATCCTTCGACGGTAGGAGGAGTCAAAACTGCCTGCCCCATATTTGCTACTGTTGTGGATAAGGTACCAAAATCTGCTCCTGGAAACCTGTGTTTACCATTAATTTTTATTACGCCTGTCACCAATTCCACCGGGCTCTTTATTTTTTTGAATTTCGATTTTTTGAAGAAATCGGAGTTGAATAAAAACCTTAATATTTCTTTTATGCTACCGTCTGTATCCATGTAGATCTTAACCATGTTTTTTATGGCTTTTGGATTATTGGGAGGAACAATATTCCAGGCAGGAACTTGCGGTTCATCAGCAACAAAAAAGTTATATAAATGTCGTGATATAAATTTAGCGGTGGCCGGTTGACGGGCAACTATTTCGATTATATCGTGACCGTTCCAATTTCCAGTTTCTCCCAAAAAAGTTTTTTCTCCATGGTCATGATCATCGTCTACATAAAGAAATTCAGAGTCGTATCTCGCATATGGGTCGAGTGGCAAAGGTTGAACAAAAGTCCATCCGGTGAACGCCCTTGAAGCTTCTTTGATATCGTCTTCTGTGTAATTACCGACCCCCATTGAGAACAATTCCAGAAGTTCTCTACCCCAGTTCTCATTAGGTTCACCTTTATGGTTTTCGCAGTTGTCAAGCCAAAACAATATTGCTGGATCCTTAGCCAAATCCAAAAGAATTTGTTTCATGTTTGACAGACCATTCCTCCTAAATGTGTTTATCTGAGCAACAGCGGACGGAGTGTGCTCACTTTTGCCTATGGAGGTAGCAAAAATATGATGCCAAAAGAGTGCCATTTTTTCTTCAAGAGGCCTAGCGGTATTTATCATCCTATATATCCAGTACGATTGCCAACCGCTATGCGTATCGGGAAAATTTAACTCAAGATGATACCTTCTAAGTATATCTTCGGCGATTTCCGGTTGCTTTTCCGGAGATAGTAAATCATCAACCAAATCTTCGTAACTTTTATCTGCGAGGTTATCGATTTCATCTTCAGTGGTACCGAAACCAGCCCGCCTAAAGAGGTGAGATGTAAGCTTTTTATCTAGTTTAGAAGAGACCATTTTTGTTCCTTATTTTTTTCTTCTATTACAAAGTTATTATAGTAAAGGGGTATTGTTTTTTCAGTTATTCCCAAGCTCTTTGTCTAAGTTTGGGATCGAAATAATCTCTCAACCAATCGCCCAATAAACTCAAAGACGCCGTTACAAGGAATATAGCTATTCCAGGAATTACGGAAACCCACCATGCCTGACGCATGTACTGCCTTCCGTCTGCTATCATTGACCCCCATGCGGGTGTCGGGGGTGGGATACCGGCTCCTAGAAAGCTCAGAAATGCCTCGACCAAAATCATTTGCCCTACGCTAAAGGTAGCCACTACGATAATCGTGTTAATGGTGCCAGGGAGTAGGTGATAAGACAAAATTCTTAAATTGGAAGCGCCCGCAATCTTTGCTGCAGAAATGTATTCAAGTTCCTTCAGGACCAAAACATCACCCCTCACCAACCTTACAAAAGGGGACCAGGCTATCAAGGCCATTAAAACCACCATTGTAGGTAGACTGGCTCCGATGGCGCCCACTATTATCATAGCTATCAATATATATGGCAACCCAGCCCAAATATCCACAATTCGTGTAATTACCTCGTCTATATAGCCTCCAAAATATCCGGCAATCAAACCAAGGGAAGCCCCTACTAGCGTGCCGACGACCAATGATATAAGTGCAACGGTCATTGATATCCTGCTGCCGTGTATCAAACGGCTCAGTAAATCACGCCCAATTGGATCAGTACCCAGTATATGTTTACTACTTCCACCTTCCTGAAACATCGGTGGTATATTTCTAGATCGAAGATTGTGGTCGAGTGGATCGTGCGGCGATATGACGAATGAAAATGAAGCCATGAAAAACAATATCAGTAAAATACTTAATGAAATTACCGGCCATTTTCTAAAAAATATAAAAATTTTATTTATTCGACGCATCAGTATCTGACCCGTGGATTCACAAAAACGTAAAGTATGTCAACCAAAAAATTTAGAACTATGTAAGCAACGGTGAACACTAATGTAGTAGCGACTAGAACGGGTAGGTTATTAGTCCATATTGCTTCCACAGCCCATCGTGCTATACCCGGCCACGCAAAAACCGTTTCTGCGGCAACCGACCCAGTAATTAGACCGGCCAATAATAAACCTCCGTATGTGAGCGGGGCTATCGCGGCGTTCCGAAAACCATGTTTCCAAATCACGACGTTTTCACTGACGCCTTTGGCTCTCGCAAGTTTAATATACTCCGAATCCATTATTTCTAACATTGAAGAGCGAACTAACCGTACGTATCCCGCCATTGCGACCCAACCAAGTGTTATGGCTGGAAGTATTATGTGCCTTAACGGAAAACCTCCCCCGGTTCCCATAGTGGCGGCCGGTAGCCACCTTAACCAAACCGCGAAAATAAGTATCAGCAGTATGCCTACCCAGAAGGTTGGAAGAGAATATCCCAGCATAGCGACAATCCTGCCCATTAAATCCCAGATGGTGTTCCTTTTTACGGCTGAAAGTATTCCTAAAGGGATTCCGATTAAAGTGGCTAAGAGCCAAGAAAAACCTGCAAGCATCGCCGTGGGCCATAATCGCGGTACTATTTTTTTGTTTATCCGATGTCGGTCAATTAAATCTTGTCCAAAATCGCCTCTTACAACATCATAGACCCAATAAGCGTACTGAATGGGAATAGGGTCATTTAGATGCAATTTGTCGCCAGCCTTTTTCCACTCTACTTCATTGAATCCATAACCCTGTTGGGGCAGAAGATTATGACGCGGGTCGCCGAGGAGGCGGGATGCGCCAAATATTACCATGGTGGCTACCGACAGTGCCAATAATGATGTGAAAAATCTACGTATTATGAAAGCCCGCAAACGAAGTTACCTCGGTATTATTTTATGATCGATGTAAAAATCGGCAGCCCATAAATGGAAGCTGCCGATTTTAATTACGCCTATTTGTGTTTTTTTTCGGCTATCGTATTGCTATGTTCTCTAGGTGTCTTGTACCAGCTAAAGCGCTGTTAGCAATCGGACCCATGTACCAAGATTTAACCTTTTCCGTATTGTATATGGATACAAACGGTGTTTCGAATACACCTGGCCACAGTGCTTGTTCACTTAGGTAATCAAGCCAAGTGACGGTAAGCGCTTCTGTTTCGGCTAATGAAGTGGCTGCAGCCTTGGCTACAAGCGTCTCAGAAGCCAGCGGTATTTCCATACCTGAGTTAAACCCACCGGCACTACCATCATCAGGACGTCCGGAGGCGCTGACCAACCACTCTTCAGCCCATGTCGGTGGTATTGAGCAACACGCACCAAAAGATGAGGCCTGATGAGAGTCACGGTCAATTCGGGATGGTCGGAACACTCCGTAAGCCCGTTGGTCAAGCTCTGTTGTTATGTTGAGGTGTTTAGACCAATCAGCCGTAAAAGCGAGACCAGCTTCTGTGAAGCTGCCCGATTCCCCAATGTAGATTGCCATATTGTCAAATCCATCTGGATATCCGGCTTCAGTCATCAATGCTTTTGCCGCTACAGGGTCAAAATCCACTTTCCATGCATCTTTGTGGAGGTAGTGAGCGGCACTTATCGAACCAACGTATTGTTCAGCACCCAGTCCTCCCAGTATTGCCTCATTAATACCTGCACGGTCTATAGTCATGCTCATTGCAACCCGTACTTTACGGGCACTTTCCATACTGGCGGCATCGTCCGGATCACCGACCCAAGCCAGTTCGGGTTTCAAAGTGAAAGGTAAGTCTGCATCAGATGTAGGATGCTTTCTTTCCCAGTAGTTACCACCGAACACAAAGGCTCCTCCCTGAGAGTATCCTGTCGGGCCCTTGGAAAATCTAGGGTCAGCTAGTACGTCTGGCCAGTCTTTGAAATCGAGTTCAGCTATATGAGCTTCCCCGGTTTCCATCATGGCTAATCTCGTGGAACCTTCAGGAACCTCAAAATAATGAACCTCGTCGACGTTCGGAGATTTTCGCCAGTGATTTTGAACTGCTCTGGTAAACAGACCTTTTCCTGTTTCCCAACTAACCACTTCAAACGGGCCTGTCCCTATGGGGTTTTCACGTAACCATTCGTCCCCTTTTACTGCTGCAGCTTCAGAGAAAATTCCAATGCCCTCATGGAAATCACTCAAGAATTTATGGTGGGCGAAACTTACATAATTTGTCCAGTTGAACCTAGCAACGTTTCCGCCAAGATCTTCAACTAAACCCAAATGAGGTGCCGCGTCACCAACGGTGTCATGAATGGCGCCATCGGTGAAAGCTGCGTTACCTTGATTAAAACTCCAGACTACGTCACTTGCTTTCAGATCACCGAAGTCTTGGTGGAACGGAATACCTTCTCTTATAACGAAATCGGTATAGGCTCCAGCTGCATCGTATTTCCAAGAAGTCGCGATGTTAGGTCCGAAAGTGGCACTTCCATCAGCTCCGAACTGGGATATCAACAGCGTGTCCTGAGTAGCAGCCGCTGTTAGGATAGAACATGAGGTGCAATCCCTGGGCAATCCGCTAGCAGAAGCGACAGATGAAACGGCTACGACCAAAGTACCTCCTGTACGCGGCCCAGTAGCATCCTCAACTGGTGCAGGTGTTGCAACAACAATTTTTTCTACGACTTTTTCTACTTCTACTTCAACTTCTTTGGTAATGATCTTTTCGACCTCTACCTCAACTGGAACTTCCTTTGTAACGATCTTTTCTACTTCCACTTCAACTTCTTTGGTAACGATCTTC
>PCAX01000031.1 GCA_002730795.1 Chloroflexota bacterium | reverse complement strand
ACCAGCCCCTGTGCATCACGGTCGGTGAGATCGAAAATAACGAGGTAGACGTGGCGAGATCGCTCGCACGAATCTCCAGCGCAGAACACTCGTTCGTACAGCGCAGCGCCTCGCACTACACCGACGTCGTCTCCGAGGCTGTCTCCGCTGGCGGCAGCATGTTCTCGTACCAGCACGGCCACTTCTTCGACCTCGACCTGCCAGAAACCGACCTGATACTCCACGGTCACGGCTTCGACTACTTCTTCCAGGGCATGTACCTCTCTTCGAGGCGAAGAACATTTTTCGGCCGAAACACCCGATCATGGGCGCTGGAATCGATCGGCTTTGACTTAGTCGGCGAGTACATCAGCAAAGCAAAATATCGTCTCAAGGGCATTGTTATCCAACGTGAGAATTTTGGTTGCTGCCGGAACAACAATAAAAGATTCAGAAAAATCCATAGGCTTATCCAATAGATATCCTAATGTTTTTTCTGGAGTTGGCGTACATCCAACGGAGTTAACATCCACTTTTAGCGAAACAGAAATAAAAAACCTAAAAAAATTAGCTAATCACAAAAAAGTGATCTGCCTGAGTGAAATCGGAATCGACTACCAAGATAATTCTCCCGATAAATCATTACAAAGGATAGCATTTGATCAACAAATCAAACTCGCAAAACGGTTAAATCTCCCTGTTGTTTTTCATATACGTGAAAACAAAGATGAATTCAACGCTTCTAACGCTAGAGACGCTGCATTGGAAATATTGAAGGAGAACGTCGGTATTATGGGGATCGCACATTACTTTCAAGGTAACTGGACATTTGCTAAGCGCCTATTAGACTTGGGGTTATACCTTTCATTCGCAAAACCATTACTACGAATGAAAGAACTGGAAGAAACGGCCATTAAAGTGCCCGATGACATGTTTGTAGTAGAAACTGATTCCTATCCACAACCATTTAAAAAAGATAGGTCAAAATGGACTGAACCATATCAGCTTCCTACTATCGTCAAAAAAATTTCCGAATTACGAAGACGCGATATACAAACAATATCCCAGTTAACTACAAATAATGCTCTAAACATTTTTAATAAGCACAGATTTTTGATCGAAAAACAATTGAATGATACGTAATTATCAGAGTTAACTAAGCCTCACTAATCAAACTCTTGTGTCCTCATTTATTTAATCTGTTAATCCGATTCATTTCATTTTCAATGAAATGAAAATCACGCTGAGAAAGAATGTGGAGCATCCCATAAAATGCCATATACCAACTTTCTGGTGGCCATTTTTTTATATATTCCATTGTGGGGGCTATTTGTAAAGCATCTAAAAACTTTTCTGGTTTTAGTACCACGTTTGGTTCAATATTGACTCTAAAAGGAAATTTTTCATCTGAATTATTATTTTCCCAAATCTTTGAATCATCTTCAAAACAATCAGAAGTAACAGTAACCGTTGCTGAAAAGGATCTAGATTCTTTTATGTAGTAAAGTACCCGGTCGTTTTCGGTCATTCGGACCGCCTTACGTCTGTTTCGAAAATCAATACCCTGAATGGAAAACCCCTTTTCTTCTGTTATATTGAAATTATTTTTATCGGTCACGATCATCCAATATGTATTGGCCATTACGATTAATGCTCCTAAAAAGATGCTATATCAATTTTCTAGGCTAATGTAATATATTAGTTTAGGAAAATTTACTTAAATATGTTGAGAATATGATCGAAAACAACGTTTTACAATCTATTAAAACTACGGGTGTAGCATACGATGTCATAGAAATAGATCCTGACTACGCGGACACTTACAATTTTTGCGAAAAATATAAGTATCCGATGAAAAATTCTGCTAACACCATTATAGTACGTTCAAAAAAAAAGCCTGTAACCTTCGCAGCAGCTGTCGTCAGCGCATCCAAAAAACTCGACGTAAATCATACGCTTAAAGAGTTAATGAACTCCGGACGAATTTCCTTTGCTAAACCGGAAGAAACAGAAAGATTGACTGGTATGACTGTCGGCGGAGTAACAGTTTTAGGTTTGCCTCCAAGTATAAATACATATGCAGATAAAGGATTACTTGATTTGGATTACATAATACTCGGAGGGGGCGGAAGGTCAACTAAAATAATAGTCTCACCGATAATTTTGACCAAATTAGAAAATGTTAAAGTGGTAGATCATTTAACAATATAAATTGTAATAAGAAACACCCTCATTTTAACTTATTTACTGGTCAGACCTTTTTTGTGTGCGATTCCTTATATAAATTGCTATTGAATTCATAAAAATTAAGGTTAGTAGAAGTAAAATTATCCCTGCTGCAGCAATCCCTCTGAATTCATGCTGGGGTTGTGCTGCCCAAGTATAAATTTGAAGGGGTAAAACAGTAAAACGGTCCATTGGAGTTGCCGGTACAAATGTGATAAAAATCAGACCACTTATCACCAACATGGGCGCAGATTCACCTATTGCCCTAGAAAGGGCTAAAATTATTCCACTCATCATACTGGGAATCGCCAAAGGCAATACGACGGTTTTCACTACCTGCCAACGGGTCGCACCCATTGCGAAAGCTGCATCTCGGTAACCCGACGGAACAGCTCTGATAGCTTCTTGTGAAGCAATAACGATTATCGGAAGTATCAATAACGTCATGGTCAAAGATCCCGCTATTACTGCCCGTTGCCCTTGAAATAACAATTGCACAAATATAGTTAATCCCAACAACCCGTATATGACGGATGGTACTCCCGCTAGATTCGAAACATTTAGATTGATAAGATTAGTCAAGCGATTTTTTCCGGCAAATTCTTCGAGATATATAGCTGTACCTATCCCAATGGGAATTACCATAAGAGCCGTTAAACCCACCACCCACAAAGTACCCATTAATGGTGCAAGGATTCCAGACTGTTCGGGAAATCTTGACCCATAGTTGGTGATGAAACCCATAGTTAACCATGGAAATCCATCAATAAAAACATCTACTAGTAACAGTAAAAGACCGATTACCCCTATTAGAGTCGAGAAAACAAAAACTCCATAAAAAAATCCATCCCTAATTTTTCTGTAGGAAAATTTAGACGGGTTTAGGTATGGTAACAAATTTTAATCCAATCGATTCAGTTAGTATTCTTGTCTGTAACGATTAATGACCCAACGACCTATTAGATTCATCATAAGAGTGATAATGAAAAGTAATAATCCAACTGCGAAAAGAGTTTGATATTCCACAGATCCATGGGGCGCCTCTCCCAAAGCTATACTGACAATATAACCTGTCATAGCTTGGATACTCTCAACTGGGTTAAATGTTAAATTCGGGGTCATACCAGCCGCCAGAGTGACTATCATTGTTTCTCCCACTGCTCTTGATATAGCCAAAACAAACGATGCAACTATCCCAGATAAAGCCGCAGGTATTACAACCTTAGTAGCTACTTCAAATCTAGTAGATCCTAATGCATAGGCTGCATCTCGCAATGAACGAGGTACCGATAACATCGCGTCTTCACTAAGCGTAGCTACCATTGGCATGATCATTAACCCCATGACTAATCCCGCACTGAGGGCATTAAATACACCAAAAAAACCAAAAACAGATTCGAGCTCAAAATAATTGTAAATGTACCTCAAAATCGGAGTTAAAAAAGTAAGAGCAAAATACCCGTAAACGACAGTGGGAATGCCCGCTAAAATTTCCAGGGCAGGTTTTAAAATCCTGCGGATTTTTTCTGGGGCATATTCGGCTAAAAATACAGCTGACCCAATTCCAAGTATGAAAGAAACCAATCCAGCTATAACAGATACAAGTATAGTGCCACCTACCAGAGGTAACACTCCAAATCCCGGCATGGGAGGGGTGCACGTACTACATTTGAACATAGGTGTCCAGTTGGTCCCAGTTAGAAATTCGATTATTGAAACCGGGACATTACGCGCCTCCGGTACAATCAAAAAAAATTGGGCACTTTCTCTAAGCAATATGAAAAGTATTGCCAATGTAGCAACAACAGAAATAAGAGCAACAAACCTCAGCAACCAAACTACTATTGTCTCTTCGTAATACTCGAAGGTTCGTTTTCTTTTTTTAAATGTACTGTTTATCTTTTGTTCCAGAAAGCTTATGGTTGAAAAATTTTACTATCAGAACATTACAGCTTGTCTTTTAACAAATCGTTAACACGGTAGAATGTTTCTTTACTGTATACATTCTAGACTCAACTGGTATTGATTAATCGAATTGGAATAAAAGCACCAACAAAACAAACGTTTGTTGCCAGCTGGAATTACTGTATCTTTTTCAGTTCTTGATCATATGAAGAATCAGGGAGTGACACATAACCAACTTCCTCTGAATATTTCGCAGCATTTGTTAAGTAATAGGTAACAAATTCCTTAACAATTTGCCTCGTCAAGTGAGCTTTATTCACATATATCAGTAATGGTCTAGATAGGGGCGAATACGTACCATCGTTGATTGTGGTCGATGTTGGAGATACACAACCAGTTCCACCGTCAACTGACACTAATTTCAACTTATCTTGGTTTGGTATATAGTAAGCGTACCCGAAGTAACCAAGAGCTCCTTTATCCCCCGAAATACCTTGCACCAGCACGTTGTCATCCTCCGAGGGGGTGTAATCTGCCCTAGAAGCTCCTTCTTCACCGTTGATTGTGTCTGTGAAGTAGTCAAATGTGCCTGAGTCAGTCCCAGGTCCATATAATCTTAGGGCTTGATCGGGAAAACTATCCCTGATTTCTGACCAGTTTGTTATTTTACTATCAGGAGCCCAAATTTTATTCAATTCTTCTGTTGTCAAACAATCAACCCAATCGTTGGAAGGATTAACCATTACTGATAAACCGTCGTAAGCAACTTCTAATTCGATGAATTCGACATCATTTTCTTCCGCCGCTGCGGCTTCTTTTTCCTTAATAGGCCTAGAAGCATCCACAATAGAGATTTCACCTTTAGTAAACCGTTTCATACCCCCACCGGTGCCAGAAATACCAACAGGAATTTGTACATCGTTTCGACTTTTTCTGAATTCTTCTGCTACAGCAACAGTAATAGGATAAACGGTAGACGAACCATCTATTTCTATCATTCCATGAGCATCAGTGTTTTTTGAATATTTCTCTTTCGTGGACGATTTTTCACTATCACAACTTATAAACGATAACAGTGCAAAAATGAAGACAGAAATAAGCCCTAGGTTCCGCACACTCAGAACAATGTTTTTCAGTTTCATGCAGGTTTCCACTCCCATGAGTTATAACCTAATAAGTTTTCATCACACATATTTAATGATCTATATCAATGTTGCCGTATTGTTATTAACGATTAACTATTTTTTGTTAACAAAATACCGTGCATCGTTAACGTTTTATTAATTACTGTTGTTTTTTTTCAAAACAATGGTGAATTCGCTTCCAACATTTTCTTCACTCTCGGCTGTTATTTCGCCTCCATGAAGTTCAATTATGTGACGGGAAATTGATAATCCCAACCCAGTTCCTTCGTCCGCTCTAGAGGAATCGATTTTAAAGAAACGTTCAAATATATGTGGAAGATTTTCCGCACTTATACCACGACCATTATCGATCACTTTTATTTCAATCGATTCTGGTTTATCCAGACAGGAAAGTGTTATAAAACCACCTGCATCGGTCCACTTAATGGCGTTACTTATTAAATTTCCAATAACCTGTTCAAATTTATTTAGGTCAACATTAGCAAATATTTGAGCATTTTTGGTATTTGGTTCAATTTCAAAATTAATCTGATTTTGGTCACAAATATCACTGAAACGATTATGGGCTCTATTTAATATTTCTACTGCATCTACTCGGGCAATCTGTAAAGGTATTTCACCAGACTGCAGTTTGGTCAACTCCATTAATTCGTTGACCAAACGTTCAATGCGCTTAACATCTTCCTCAATCATAGATAAAAACTTTTTTGCAGTTTTGGGGTCATCTATAGCCCTCATTCGTAAAGTTTCAGCAGACGATTTGATCGCCGCGATAGGGGTTCTCAATTCATGAGAAGCATTGGAAATAAATTCCCGTCGCGTCACATTCAGACGTTTAAGGTATGTAAGGTCCGTCATTATTAGTATTGCACCATTTAATCCTTCAGGATCATCCGGTATATAAAAAGGGGTAGAGGTGACAAGAATAGACCTATTTGATTCCAACAAATCTATTTCAATATCTAAAATGTTTCCGGTCGAAATAGTTTGATCAGCCAGGTAATTAATATCTGGGTTTTTAGTTATACTTGAGAGACGATTAGTAGAATCCGGTTCGGCATCAACATCCAAGATATTAATTGCAGATTTATTTATATATTCTACTGCCAAATCATTTTTAATAACTATTATTCCTTCATTCATTCCATCAAGTATAGAATTGAGCTTCAACCGCTCTGACCTCTCCATATTTTTCTGTGATAGGAGACTGTCACCCAACCGGTTAACTGCCCTCGTGATTCTATAAATTTCCACTGGTCCCTTATCGGGAATTCTATGATCTGGATCTAGGTCAGTTTTGAGGATATCATCTCTAATACCAGTAAAATTTCGTACTATTAGATTAGCAGCGTACACTGCAAATAAAAATCCAACGGAGGCTACAACGATTCCTACAGCTAAACCAGTGAATAAAAATGATAAAACTATCGCAGTAATCACAGTGAAGGAACATGAAATTATCATCAACCTTAGAGAAAATCTATTAAACAAAAAAATGCCTCACAGATTTGGAGAAAATCTGTATCCAACCCCTCTAACTGTTTGGAGTAACTTAGGGGCAGAAGGGTCTTCCTCGATTTTCTTTCTCAGCCACCTGATATGAACGTCAACTGTTCGTGTATCACCTTCATAGTGGTATCCCCAAACCTGATCAAGTAATTGCTCTCTTGTAAAGACTTGTCCACGATTACCAGCCATATGGGTCAAAAGATCAAATTCCCGTGGTTTCAATGGTATTTCTCTATTAAAATTAGTTACACGATGACCTATATTATCTATTACTAAATCCCCTATAACAAACTTTGAGTTATCAGGTTCAGATTCAATTGCTTGGATCATTTCCATTCGCCGTAGATGGGCCCAAATTCTAGCGATAAGCTCACGCATACTAAATGGTTTAGTAACATAATCATCAGCGCCAATTTCCAAGCCTACTACTCTATCGACTTCTGAATCCTTAGCCGTCAAAATTATTACTGGAACTATCAGACCTTCCCTACGTATAGATCTGCAAATCTCTATTCCACCAACACTGGGCAACATAAGGTCAAGGATCACTATATCTGGACCCCACTCCGTAGCTGAACGAAGTCCGACAACTCCGTCGTCGCACGCATGTACGTCGAATCCCTCTGAAAGGAAATTATATCGTAAAGCCTCTCTGAGACTTCTATCATCCTCTATAATCAGGATTTTTTTCTTGGTCACAGTTTTTTTAACTGGGTAACAGCCATAGGGGATTTACAAATCCAATCATTCTAATTTGCAGTTGATATCTATAAAGAATGCCATGTTGGATAAAATTATGTTTAATTATTACCCCATTTATTGGTGACGTACTTTTCAATTATTTCAATAAATTCCGCAGCCATATTAGTTCCTTTTAATAAAATTTCCTTTTTCCCATCTATAAAAACCGGAGCTGTTGGAATTTCTCCAGATCCAGGCAACGAAATCCCAACATGTGCGGCCTTGGATTCTCCAGGACCATTTACAACACATCCCATTACAGCTACTTTTAATTCTTCTGCACCCGGGTAGTCATTTTTCCATTCCGGTAGCTTTAACTCAAGAAAGCTTTGTATATCTGAAGCCAGTTCTCTAAAAAATGTTGAACTTGTTCTTCCACAACCAGGACAGGCAGTAACACTAGGGCTAAATCTACGTAACCCAAGAGCCTGTAAAACATCTTGACATAATTTTATTTCCTTAGTTCGATCTCCATTTATATCAGGAGTTAAACTGGCCCTAATAGTATCTCCTATACCTTCGTACAGCAATATAGATAATGACGCGGTCGTGTTGACCAAACCTTGTTGTCCCATACCTGCTTCAGTTAATCCCAAATGAAGTGGAATTTTACATTGGCGAGATATTTCCCTATAAACAGGAACCATTTGTGTCAGCCTAGAAACTTTACACGAAATGATTATTTTGGTTTCAGGTAATCCCAATGAATTTGCATAATCAGCACTAGATAAAGCACTTTCGATAAGAGAAGAATTTTCTACTTCTTCTGACGACAATGGCATAGAAAGGCGCGAATTTGTGTCCATTCTTTTCATTAATATATCTTGATCCAAACTACCTGCATTAACCCCTATTCTCACAATTTTGTCATTTTCTTTAGCAATCTTTATAAACGTAGAAAAGTTTTTATCATGTTTAAGTCCTTTACCGATATTCCCAGGATTGATACGTAATTTATCCAAACTTTTTATTAATAAAGGATAATCTTGAAGTAACCTATGGCCGATGAAATGAAAATCGCCAACCAGAGGTATATCGTAATCATCGTCTTGAAGGCGACTTTTAATTTCGTAAACTGAATCAGCGGCTTGGTTGTTGTTAACTGTCAATCTTACAATTTCGCTCCCAGCATCAGCCAATAACTTAACTTGTTTTACAGTATCTTGTACATTTGCCGTGTCTGTGTCAGTCATAGATTGGACGACGATGGGATTACCAGCTCCGATCGGTACGTGACCCACCAAAACTTCATTAGTATTTTCCCTGGCAGTTAAACTCGTTTTAACCATAATTGATCATCAATAATATTTTGTTTCAGAAAAAAGATTCGCCATTCCATATCCTCACCACATCTTGGATGGATACCAAGGCTACCAATCCTATTAATATTCCAAATCCAATTAAATGTATTAATCCTTCTTTGTTTGGTGATATACGTCTACCACCCCTAATTATCTCAATAAGAACAAAGAAAATCCTACCGCCATCAAGTGCTGGAATAGGCAACAAATTAATAATTCCCAACGACAAACTTATGGTTGCTGTGATTGAAAGTAAAGTTGTTATCTTACCCAAAGTATTAGCATCGGACAGAGCAACTTCTCCCGTTAATTGTCCTATCCCTATAGGTCCAACGGCGGCCGGACCCTCGAATTGTGGGTTTGTACTACCGATTATTGCAGATTTAATCGCGTTTTTTGTTGTGACCAATATTTCTAAAACTTGTCTCCATCCTGATGTTGCTGCATCAAAGAAATTTGGCGTGTTTTTTTTGTATTGGGGGTTAATCAACGAAATATGCACACCCATAGCACCTTCTTGTATATAAGTATTACTTCCCAATAATGGATGGTGCAACCTAGACTCGATAACAGAAATAGACCTGTCTTCTCCTCCTGTCGGAGTAATTGAAATCTTATCCCCGATTTCTATGGACGGATCTATTAATCTNGCTTCTTTCAACGNTATTTCAAANAGTCTATTGGTTANAGTNGGNACAACNTGCAATCCATCATTAACACCTGNAAGTGGATCAAAGATCCTCGCCTGTTTAANANNAATTTCTGTTTGTTTNTTTTCTNCATCTGACACAACAAGTTTTCTAGGGGGTTTCCANCGGGGTACGATTGTAACCTCTTTGAANGTNTTTATNTAATCGAAANCCGATTGGTCGGGTCTAGGNAAAGGATTCGGNATACCTTNCTGAACTTGTAGTTTAATTGATTGGCCCAATTTAGCATTGACTAACATCTGTAGGTGTTGAAGTTGCATCACTTCTTTANCATTNATTGCTGCAATNACATCGCCAGTTCTGANCCCAGCACGGTGGGCTGGACTNTCTGGAAANACATTACGGACCATTANTTTCCCTTCAATAGTNTCNTTAGGAAGCATNAAAATAATGGGAAACAATATAAANGGAATAACTAAATTTATCAGNGCACCTGATGACATNACGATAAGTCTTTGNAATTTCGTTTTACTNCCNAGAGAACNTTCGAGNCCAGGAGATTCTTCACCGACCAATTTTACAAAACCACCTATGGGNAANGAATTTATTGACCACAACATATCAGCAATAATTAAATTATCCGGNCCNGCAGATCTCAGTTTACCNACNATGATTGAATCGTCTTTAGTGATGGTATTAAAATCCGAAGTACGCACTTCACGGACCGATTNAACTAACTTACGNTCATCAAAAAAACCGATTTCAAAAGTCAACACCTTACCCNANAATTTACCAACTTCTATTTCTTNGATTATTTTNGAAGAAGTTTTTATTTCGGTCCNNCCGGTCCAAAAACCTATTATCTTTGGNGGAAATCCAAATCCGAATTCAAGAACTTTAACTTTAAATANCTTGGCGGTAAAAAAATGNCCAGCTTCGTGAATCAGGACTAAGGGCATTAAAATTAACAAAAAAGTTAACACACCATATAGTAANGTTTCAGACATTNNACTATTACAACATGTTTATTTGNGTAGTATNTTTTTTGNTACGGTANACGGCTTTTTTNCCATATTCGAGAGCATATAATATTTCCTGCAAATTTGGGTGACTTATCGGTTGATGGTTATCCAAAGCNTATTTTACAAAATCATATATNTNGGTAAANCCTATTTTTCCNTCAAGAAACAGATCAACNGCAGCCTCNCTTGCACCAATTAAAACAGAAGNATAGGTACCTCCTTTTNTNGCNTACTCGATAGCTAAATCAAAACAAGGATAAGTACCNTAAACGTNTTCTTCAANCGTNAGTTNTTTANAGTTTTTTGGCTGAAAGCNCTCCATATATGTATTTTTAATTCTATTNGGGTAAGACATTGCGTATTGAATGGGGTAGCGCATNTCTGGATTACTCATNTGTGCTTTTATAGAACCATCAACAAANTCAACCATTGAATGTATTACACTTTGACGATGTATNACNACTTCTATCCGNTCGTATGGAATGTCGAANAACCATCGACTTTCTATCACTTCAAAAGCCTTNTTCATCATGGTAGCCGAATCTATGGTGATTTTTTTCCCCATCTGCCANGTAGGGTGAGCAAGNGCATCTTTTGGCTNAACTGAAGAGAGATCTTTCCAATTTTTATCGCGGAATGCCCCACCAGATGCAGTAATAAACAAGCGATTAGGTTCNGTNTCCTCTCCTTCAATACATTGCCAAATAGCAGAAGGTTCNCTATCAACAGGCAATATTCTTCCNCCANATTTTTCAGCTNGATTCACGATTATTTCTCCAGCCATCACNATTGGNTCTTTATTGGCTAGAGCTATATCTTTACCATGCTCCAAAGCTANCAAGNCCGGCATTAACCCATGACTTCCNGACATAGCATGAACTATCAGATCGACATCAGGTAANGTAACCANNTNGTTTAANTCAANANTAGTCACATTACNTGATTTTTCATCAAGNTCACCCAAAGTNTTNACATACTTGGGAGAAAATTCCNNTATTTGTTNACTTAATAATTTGGAATTATNGCCATTCGANAAACCNAATATAGTGAAATTATCCGGATNTTGACGAACTACATCCAAAACCTGNCGGCCAACNGAACCAGTAGATCCAAGCACGACTAGTCGCTTCACGGTATTACCCCTNTAGAAATTACATATACCAAAGGAAAGTTTGGTATTAAACTGTCTATACGATCTAATACTCCACCGTGCCCAGGGAATAATCGCCCAGAATCTTTAACATTTGATTTTCTTTTTAACATTGACTCAAACAAATCTCCAAAAATAGCACCAATGGGAATAAAAATTCCCAGAACAATTACTTGTGTCAAAGATAATGGTAACGGAAAAATTTTATAAAACATTAAAGACATTCCAAACCCAAAAAGCAAAGCCCCAATTGCTCCTTCAAAAGTTTTGCTAGGGCTTATGCGTGGCGCTAACTTTTTTTTCCCAAAAAAGTTGCCCACAAAGTATGCACCTGAATCACTTGTCCAAACTACCGCCAACAAAAATAAAAGACAAATGATTCCATCAGGGAGTTGCATTAGCAATGGAATAAAAGCTACAGATATTCCAAAAAAATTAGAATATATATATACAAGTTTTTTACTTTTAGGTAGCAATTTTTCCCCAGGTAAAAAAATAATCGAAATTATCAAAACTGTGATTACTGTTAACAATGCCATTACAATTTCCAAGGAATTACTAACATTTATCCATAAAATAACAACAAGAATTGGAAGGAATAGCGGTACAAAGACATACCGTAAATAGCATTGAAATTTCTTGCATAAGCTCATTTGCGATAATTCTTTTGCCGCACCTAAACCAATAAAAAACAAAAACAGGTATACAAATTTTTCGTTAATAAAAAAAATCCCAACCACTATAGGTATTGCAACTAGGGCCGTACCGAGTCTAATTAATAAATTGTTTCGTGCCATGTTTTTGATCATTACCTACGACCAAATCTACGTTTCCTGCTTCTGTACGTAACTATCGATTGGTTTATTTCTTTCAAGCCAAAATCTGGCCAAAAAACTGGAGTAGAATGAAATTCTGAATAAGCTGACTGCCAAATCAGGAAATTGCTTAGCCGAAATTCCCCTCCAGTTCTTATTATCAGATCTGGGTCTGGTATTCCATGGGTGTACATGTATCCACATAGCAGGGTCTCATTTATTTTATCTTCCTCTATCCCTTCACGTATTATTTTTTTAATCGCACGTATAATTTCTCCTCTGCCCCCATAGTTAAACGCTACACACAAAGTCAGACCAGTATTATTCTTCGTTTCCTCCACAGATTGCTCGATATCAGACCTAAGCGAATTTGGCAATCCTTCAGAATCTCCAGCATGCAATATGCGTATATTTTCTCTACCCATTAAATTGGATTCATCTTTTATTACTGATCCTGCTAATTCCAAGATGGAATCTACTTCAGATTTGGGGCGATCCCAGTTTTCTGTAGAAAAGGCATATATTGTTACGTATTTTATGCCCAGTTGAGCGAATTTTGAAATAACGGGTCTTATATTTTGATACCCAGCCAAATGACCTTCAGAAATATCCAGACCACGGCTATTAGCCCATCGACCATTGCCATCCATAATCACTGCGATGTGTTTGGGAACATGTTCCTTCAAAAGAAGTCATCTCCCGCCCATGTGTAGTTTCATGCAGTTCATATTTGCATAACTTCTTTTTCTTTATTTTGTGTTTCAACGTCTATCTGATTTATGGATTCAGATGTAATTTTTTCCAAGTCTGTTTGAGATCTTCTACATTCATCCTGTGATGCGAGACCATCTTTTTCGACATCTCGTATAGTACCTTGAGCATCTCTTCGAATATTTCTAACTGCTACCTTGGATTCTTCCCCTCTAGATCTAACCATACGAACAATTTCTCGCCTACGTTCTTCTGTGAGTGGGGGTAAGTTTAATCTAATGATGTCTCCATCCACGTTAGGAGAAATACTAAGATCTGAATTCTGAATAGCTTTTGATATATCAGAAGTCGCGCTTTTATCCCAAGGTTGGATTACAATCATCCTAGAATCTCCAACGTTTATCTGAGCCAGTTGATTTAACGCCGTATCCGATCCGAAATAATTCACCTTAATATTTTCGACCAGACCTACTGATGCTCTACCAGTCCTAACACCAACTAAGTCACGGCGTAGAACCTCAACGGCCCCTGCCATTCTTTTTTTAGCATCTACCAAAGTTTCTTCTAACATCTTTTTGAACCATATTTTCTTTCTTTACATACGATCTTGAACACGATAATAAAGTAATAGTAACTCGATATATTATCATTTTGTATCTATAAGTGTTCCTATCCTTTCTCCTTGGCAAATTCTAATCAAATTACGTGATTCAAAAATATCAAAAACTGATATTGGCAACTTATTATCCATACATAAAGATAACGCTGTACTATCAAAAACGTTTAATCTCCTAGATAAAGCATCATGGTGGGTAATCGTTTCAATTTTTTTAGCGTCTTTATTCGTACGAGGATCGGAACTGTAAACTCCATCAACTTTATTTTTGGCCATGATTAATATATCCGCACCGATTTCCAAAGCCCTCAGCGCTGCTGCAGTATCAGTAGACATATAGGGATTACCTGTACCGCCTGCAAAAATAACTATGCGACCTTTTTCCATATGTCGAATAGCTCTACGTCTAATGTAGGGTTCAGCCACAGATGTTATATTAATCGAAGACTGAGTTCTAACTTTGATGTCTATTTTCTCTAACGCGTCCTGTAAAGACAATGCATTCATTATTGTAGCTAACATGCCGGCAGAATCGGCTGTCGCCCTGTCCATACCAGTAAGTTCATAATCAACACCTCTCCAAATATTGCCACCACCAACAACAACCCCAAGTTGAACGTTACTGTTGTTCAAGGTAGAAAGTTCATTAGAAATGTACTTTAATACGTCAATATCCAAACCATAATCCTTGTCTCCCTTGAAAGACTCTCCTGAAAGCTTAAGTAGGACCTTTGAATATTTCCGCTTATCCATAAACTGTTTTAAAAAAACCTATTTTGGAAACTTGTAAATGCTTTTCTTGCAAATCAATCTCCTAATTCGTACCTTACGTAACGATTTATTTTGATATTTTCGCCAGTTTTTGAAATTATTTCCTTTATTAAATCACCAATATTTTTACTAGGGTCACGAATATATTCTTGAAGCATTAGAATGTCATTATCTGGTATTTCCCCAACCCCGTCTGGAATCGAATCGGTATCTAAGTACGTGGGATTCATTGCAGCTATTTGCATCGCTATGTTTTTACCTAAGTCAGCAAATTCCTGGGTTTTACCGACAAAGTCTGTTTCACATTTGATTTCTACCATTACTCCAACCCTACCACCCGTGTGAATATAACTAATTATTTGACCTTCTGACGTAACTCGATGGGACCGTTTAGCAGCTGAAGCAAGCCCTTTTTCAGCTAATAGTTGAGTGGCCTTATCCATATCACCACCAGCTTCTTCTAACGCACGTTTGGAATCCATAACACCAGCGCCAGTCTTATCCCTCAGTGTTTTTACTTGTGTCGCTGTTATCAATTAACAATCCTTTATTTGACTAAAATGAATCAACCTATACTAATAACGAAATCTATAAATTATGGCTTCTAGTCCTTAGATTTTTTTTGCACGGACGATTCAGCATTGATTTCAGGTTTTTTCGGTGGATTTGATGAAGATCGAGTTTGAGGTTTGCTGCCTTCACCTTCAGCGGTAACTCTAGTAGAAACATCCGTTTGGACATTAGATTCTTTCACTTTAGCTTTAGGTTCCTTCGCTTTTGGCTTTGATGTCTGGGCCTTAGGTGCATCAGCCTTAGGGGAATCAGACTTAGGTGCATCAGCCTTAGGGGAATCAGACTTAGGTGCATCAGCCTTAGGGGAATCAGACTTAGGTGCATCAGCCTT
>PCAX01000030.1 GCA_002730795.1 Chloroflexota bacterium | reverse complement strand
TTTTTTGTAAGTTCGAACAACTAGTGCTTCAAGGCGATGATATATATATAAATCTGGATGAGGCCGGCAATATTTGGAATGAAGTTGCCAAGCAAAATTACGAAATGGTTTTATTTGGTGATGTTAAAAAAAATTTACATGAAATCAAAAACCAAGGATTAGCCATGGGTATAGTAACAAATATGAGTGGTACCGCAAGACAGCTTACGGAAAATTTTTTTTTTGAAGATATTATAGATTTTTTAATTACACCTCAGGATAGTGGATTTTTTAAACCAGACTATAGAATTTTTCAAACAGCGCTAGATGCAGCCAAAGTTGGCATAGATGAAATTTTATATGTGGGAGATCAAGTAACAAATGATGTAGAACCTACAATGGCCTTGGGAATTAAATCGATTTTAATGGATAGATATGATAATTTTTCTGGTTATGTGGAATGTCCTGTGGTAAAAACTATGGACGAATTAAATCTTTATTTAATAAATTTGAAAAGAGAACAGTAAATAAATTAACGTTGTTTACAGATGGGCCAAGTATTTGCATGCCTTTTATCACATTTATATAAGCTAACGGAGATAATTGGACAATGATTGATATTAAATCATATAGACTCCCGGATTGGGTTAAGCCTACGCATTACAAAATTTTTTTGGAACCAAATCTTACCTCGTCGACTTTTGAAGGAACGGTTGAAATTGATATAACGATTTTGAAGGAAACTAATGAAATTGTTTTAAACGTCTGTGAATTGGATATCAAAAACTGTTCAATTATTAAGAACCCTAANNTTACGGAAGTGCCACTGGATATTATATTAGANGATAAAACAGAGCGAATTAAGTTTAAATTTAAAAGCGACTTATCCCNNGGCAGGTATACGTTAAAAATAAACTTTTCNGGCAAATTGAATGATCAGNTACGTGGTTTTTATCGTTCCAACTTTATTGACGCTCAAGGTGTTTCACACACCATAGCTACAACCCAGTTTGAAAGCACTGATGCTCGCAGNGCATTTCCGTGTTGGGATGAACCGTCGTTTAAAGCGACGTTTAATATATCATTGNTCGTTCCTANGGATCAGTTTGTTGTTTCCAACGCCCCGATAAAAAAAGAAACTAATATTGGAACAGATAGGCGGCANGTTCAATTTGAAGACACTATGAAAATGTCTACATATTTGGTCGCNTTTATTATNGGACCTTTTGAAGCCACAGAACCTATTGATGTNTCAGGAACTCCNCTCAGAATAATTCATCCCCGTGGAAAAGGTAATTTAACNGAATATGCCCTTGAAGCTGGTTCTTTTGCTCTCAATTTTTTCAGTGAATATTATGGAATCAAATACCCAGGACAAAAACTGGATATGGTTGCTATTCCTGATTTTGCCTTTGGAGCTATGGAAAATCTGGGATGTATCACATATAGAGAAGTACTTTTATTGGTTGATAAACACCAATCGACCGAATCAGAATTGCTTCGTATAGCTGATGTGATTGCCCANGAAATAGCGCATATGTGGTTCGGAGATTTGGTTACGATGGAATGGTGGAATGGGATTTGGCTAAANGAAGCCTTTGCTACTTTTATGGCTACGTTGTGTTCAGATAGTTTTAACCCTGATTGGCACAGGTGGGATCAATTTAGTTTGGAACGGTCTATGGCTTTTGATGTCGACTCACTTGANAATTCTAGNCCTATAGAATATCCGGTGATTTCACCTTCAGATGCTGANGGTATGTTCGATTTATTGACCTACGAAAAAGGAGGATCTGTTTTAAGGATGCTCGAACAATTTCTTGGGCCTAATAATTTTCGAGACGGCATAAGGCATTATCTGAAAAAGCACAGTTATGGAAATACAGAAACTAAAGATTTATGGGATTCGATTGANGAAGTTACTGGTGAACCCGTAAGAAAAATAATGGACTCTTGGATTTTCCAAAAAGGTTATCCAATTGTAAGTCCGGANGACGTAGAAGATANCGAAGTTTTATACTTGNCNCAAGAAAAATTTACCTTTGATCAATCCAAAGATGAAACGACTTGGATTNTCCCTGTGGTCNTAAGAACCCAGACGGGAACAGAGCATAAGTTCTTGCTTGACAGTCAAAAAGCCGGATTTAANACGGGNGAAAAAAATGCACGTGCGGTAATAAATGCAGGTGGACACGGATTTTACAGAGTTAGATACCCTCAACAGTCATTACTTGGCATAACNGATTCAATGTTTAATAATTTATCTTCAATTGAAAGATATGGCCTNATTGACGATTCTTGGGCGTCGGTGATGTCTGGCAGGATGTCAGCGGCGGATTTTTTTTCATTTATTTCGGAATTCGGAATCGAAACGGATATGGATGTATGGACCCTTGTAGGGGGGTGNTTAGCTCGNCTTGACAGGCTTATTGATGGAGATCCTAGCGAAATATTTCNTGAGAAAATTGGTAAGTTAGTACACAAATGCTTTACTCAAATTGGTTGGATTCCATCTGATGGAGAATCATCTCGCGAAAAAGAACTGAGAGGAATTTTAATTAGAATATTGGGTAATACGGCTAAGGATCATGGCACAATAATGCGCTCTAAGAAAATACATAAAATTTTACTGGATGACCCTTCCGTGGTTGAACCTAACATTGCCGCTGCCACCACTTCAATTGTTGCCAGTGTCGGAAATGAATTAGATTATGAAACTTTTTACAGCTGTTATAAAAANGCAAAAACCCCTCAGGAAGANAGACGATATTTGGGTGCCCTGACCCTGTTTCCAGGGGCTTCTGAAATGGCGAAAACACTTAACAAAACCNTTAATGGAGAAATAAGAACTCAGGATTCTCCCTATATAGTCGCTTCGTGCCTTGCCAATAAAAAAAACGGTTGGATGGCCTGGGAACATATAAGCAGTAATTGGGAAAGNTTGATCGAAATGTATCCCGCAAATTCAATTGTTCGAATGGTTGGACCGGTAACTTATTTNGATACAAAAGAAAAATGTGAAGAGGTTGAACAATTTTTTAAAGAACANACGGTACCCCAAGGAGAATTAACCCTTAAGCAAACCTTGGAAAAACTNAAAATNAACGTGGCCTTTAGAAAACGTGAATCTANNAAATTTCGTAGTGCATTGCTAAATAATTTATAAGGNCCNAGTATTTTTTTATGAATATAGAAAATGATCGACCACTTAAATTACCGTTTCCTCCGTTTTTGGTTCATTTTATTACGGTGGGATTAGGATTCCTTATTCATTTNAGTGGTTATGATATTTTAATAATCCCAGGTTTTTTTGGTGAATCAAGCGGGTATTTTTTGATGATTGTTTCGGTAGGAATGTTACTAGCCTCCCTTNTTCAATTTTATAAAACGGACGAAACACCAAATCCTGGNGATCCAACGCGGTACCTTTTGGGGACGGGACTATATAAATANATTAGGAATCCCATGTATTTATCCGGAATGTTGTTTAACGTTGGATTGGCTTTTTCCTTACATTCACTTGTGATGCTCGNATTTATACCTGTTCAGTTTTTGTGTTTCAACTATTTTATTNTTCCGAAAGAGGAAAAATACCTAATGGATATTTTTGGAATAGCGTATGAAAAATATTCAAATTCTACAAGAAGATGGTTCTAAATCAAACTGTAATATAGAAACAAAACCAGTTCCATTTACCTGATGAAATAGAGTATGCTGACGAAGTCTAACTATGGTATTAATCTTGTTGGAGCATTAAGCGTCGAAAGACAAATAAAACTCNTACGGGTGGGGTCGAAGTTGAACAGGAACCACGTCATTTTCTTTTTTAAATTCGANCCATGATTCAATCACATCCTTAGTGAAGACATCNCCTTTCAATAGGAAATCATGGTCATCTTCTAATGATTGAAGGGCTTCCTCTAGGCTCGAGGGTACTTGGGGAAATTTGGAAACTTCCTCTTCCGAGAGTTCAAAGAGATCTTCTTCTAGAGGNTCACCTGGTAGGTATCCATTTTCAATACCATCCAAACCGGCCATTAACATTGCAGAAAATGTTAGGTAAGGGTTGCATGTGGCATCNGCTGATCTGAACTCCACNCGTTTTGCTTTTGGGTTATCAAAATAAACCGGAATTCTACATGCCGCTGATCGGTTTCTGGCTGACAGTGCCAGGATAGTTGGTGCTTCAAAACCGGGTGTGAGTCTCTTGTANGAATTAGTTGTGGGGGCGGCCAAAGCCATAAGGGCTTTCCCATGTTTTATTAAGCCACCGATGTAGTTTAATGCTAGTTTCGAAAGTCCGGCATATTCAGAGCCTGCAAACAAAGGTTTTTCATTTTTCCAAATGGATTGATGTGTGTGCATGCCCGTCCCGTTATCGTCAAAAATGGGTTTAGGCATGAATGTAGCTACTTTACCGTGTCTTTTTGATACGTTTTTGACTATATATTTATATGCCATTACATTATCGGCTGTTTTCAGAAGATCATCGAAAACAATATCTATTTCGCCTTGTCCCGCGGTTGCTACTTCATGATGGTGTTTTTCAACAGCGATACCGAATTTTTCAATCAATATTTCCACCATTTCACTTCTTATATCATGAAGGGTATCAACAGGGGAAACAGGAAAATAACCTTCTTTGTGCCGTGGACGCATACCCTTGTTTAGTGTGTATCCATCAACCATTGTTTCTGCGCCGCTGTTCCATATGCCTTCATCTGAATCTATTTCGTGATAACCATGATTAGGACCATAACTGAACTTGACCGAATCGAATATAAAAAATTCAACCTCAGGACCCCATTTGGAAACGTCGCCTATTCCGGTTGATTTCAGGTAAGACTCAGCTTTTTTTGCGATATTCCTTGGATCACGCGAGTACGAATCTCCAGTTTTTGGGTCCCTAATATCTGCGATTATAGTGACCGTTTTCTTTTGGAATGGGTCCACAACTGCCGTGTTACTGTCTGGTACCAACAGCATATCTGATTCTTCAATTGATTGGAACCCTCTGATACTAGACCCGTCAAACCCTGTGCCTTTTGTAAATAAATCATCTGTTACTTCGCTTGGCGGTACCGCTACGTGCTGCCATGTTCCGGGCAAATCAGTAAATTTTATGTCCAGAATATTGCAGTTGTTGTCTTCCATTAATTTAATTACAGACGCTGCTTCATTTGCCATCTCACTTCTCCTTATATTGTGCAATAAATCAGACTAGGATTTAAAAATATCATTTACCTTGAGGATATCTACGTATTGGTTCATAATTATATTCAACCAATTAAACAACAGAAACATTTACTTTGTGTTCATTATAAATATCGTGTAGTTAATTTGTCATGGGCGACGCTGAAGGAGGCATATTGCCAAGCCTACAGAAAATCGATTTAACAAAATCTGCTAAATATTCTATAGACGATTGGCATAAAAGTCACCCGTCTGAAAGATTAAACTTATCTGGTAAAGATTTATCGGGCTTAGATCTATCGGGTTGGGATTTCACAAGAGCTATTTTTGACGGCTCTGATCTGTCACAATGTAAACTTGTGGGTACAATATTCAGTGAAGCTTCCCTAAAGAGGACTAATTTAACAGGTGCTGTGATGACGCAGGCGATTCTTCATAGAGCCAATTGTAGTGACGCAACTATAGTTGATGTTAAATTGGATGGGGCAAATATGTACAGATGTATACTAAAGGGTGCTGATATTTCTGGCACCACGTTCAAGGCAGCCCATGTTTTAAAAGTTATGTGGCCAGAAATCTCTAATAGTGGTGATTTGAGGGGCAGAGGAGTTATAAGTCCGATCATAGATTTGTAGGTTTTGATCAGTAAGATAAATTTCCAGTGGACCGCAACAAAGTTTCTTGGACAAGTAGTTCATGGTCATAGTCACGCAAAGGTTTCGATTCCCCTTTTATAGTTTTGACAAACTCAGAAAAAGTTCCCACATACCTGGGATCGTTTGAAATCGGAACTATGTTAATTCCCGCCTGGTATCCTCCTTTGGCTTCAGTAAGGCACAGACGAATTTTTTTGGCTGGTTCGAACGGTTCCATAACGGCTGAACCCTCCGTTCCATAAACTTCATATCTCCTCGCCATAGGCTGGGGTTCAATTGCGGAAATATCCACTGTCGCGAGAGCGTCTGGGTATTCACATACTGCTAAAGTGTTGTCCTTAAATCTTTCTGCGACTGAATTGGTGTTTTGTAAGAAAGATGTTATTTTTTTTGGCCTGCCTAAGATCCACACAATTTGATCAAACATATGACCGGCCAAATCGTAGAGTATCCCACCTTTGTGTTGAGACACCCCTTTACGTGACGTGTTTTCACTGTTTGGATTAATTTCAGGTATCCACGTGGACATGTGAGCCCTAATTTGGAAAATATTTCCTAAAAATCCAGATTTAGCCCAATCAGATATTTTTGTAAACCCCTGGTGTTTTCTGAACATATATCCCATTTGCAGATGCAATTTATTTAACTTAGCTATTTCGACTATATTTTTGAATTGGTTGAAATTTTCTCCGGCAGGTTTATCGTAAAATACGTGCTTTCCCGCTTTTATTATGGCTTCTGTGTGATCTAGGCTTTCGTTGTTCGCTCCTTCAGACGAAATGGCGATGATAGTTTTATCACTGAGTACCTGTTCGGACCGTTCTATCCACGTTATTTTTTTCCAAACCGGGTCATTTGATTGAATAAGTATGTCTTGCCGCCTTTTGTCTGGTTCCCATACGCCCACTACTTCAACATCTGAGTGAGCTAACATTACTTCTAATACGCCCTTAGCATGACCATGTTTGGTGCCGAATTGCGCCAGTCGGATTTTTTTTCCCATTTAGTTGTTTTCCCATTTAGTTGTTTTCCTGTTTATTGTTTGAGGAAAGTTCGACCAGTTTTTTTCTGATTGGTTATTTTTCTCAAGATGTTACAGATTTGACGTTTTTAATAAATGAACGAATAAGTAATGAATCTTTTTCTCCATTTTTTTCAACCCCAGTTGATACATCTACTCCCCATGGCTCAACCTTTTTTATAGCTGAAATTACATTTTCGGGATTTAGTCCCCCTCCCAAAAAAATATTTTTTTTATTAGCTGTTCCAGCAACCAATTGCCAATTAAATTTAATTCCCGTACCCCCTGGTAACAACTCGTCATAGCTATCAAGAAACACTCCTATGCCCGATTCGACCAAACTGTTGACCTTTTTACTTATAGATGTTGTATTATCCGAATTTTTAATGCGTATTTGTTTAAATATCTCTATTGGAGTTTCTATAAAATCGTGAAGATTTTCATTGCCGCATAATTGAATTAAATCCAACCCTAGGTGATTAATTACTTCGATAACGTACTTGCTGTTTTGATTCCGGAATAAACCGACAATTTTTGTTTTCTCATTCGTTTTACGGATATCGGTGATTATACTTTGGGCTGTTTCAATTGAAATTTTTCTTTTTACGTTATCGACAAAAACCATGCCAATAAAATCTGCCCCGTTCATTGCTGCTGTTCTAGAGGCTTCAATTGTTTTTACTCCACAGATTTTTATTTTCGTCATGTAACTGAATTCACAGTGCTTTTTTTTGCGATATTGTTGAAGTTAAAGTTGAAGGTGAACTAGATTTCATTAACGCTTCGCCAACTAAAATTGCATCGGCTCCCGCGTCCCCCATCCGCTTTACATCTTCGAAAGTTTTTATACCGCTCTCAGCTATTTTTATACAATTTTTTGGGATGGAATTCACCAAAGATTCAAAAACAGTTAGGGATGTTTTTAGAGTTTTCAGGTTTCTATTATTTATCCCTATCAAAGTTGGAGTTATTTTCAGCGCTTCGTCTAATTCATTTTCATCAAAAACTTCAACCAAAACATCCATACCTAAACTACTTGCAAGATCGTAAAATTCTTTGTATGAATCATTATCCAAAATCGAAATGATTAACAAAATAGCATCGGCTCCTGCTTGGCGTGCTTCAA
>PCAX01000029.1 GCA_002730795.1 Chloroflexota bacterium | reverse complement strand
GTATTGAAAAAAAAGAAGTGGGTTATGATATTTTGTACGCCGCTTCTGATAATGATTGGAAAATATATGATACTCCTTACGCTTACAAATATCTAAACTTCCAACCATTAGATAATGCTGAGAATTTTAGAGGATAACATAAGGTACAAAGACTTTTTTTAGAGAACCTGATTTATTAACGATCTTCAAAAATGAAATTGGTGAGCAATTAAACTTACTGAAATTTTACGGACGCAGATGGCAACATATCTAGCCGAAATTGGGAATTAAAAAGATGTGGTACATCTACGTGAATTTTGGTTAGATGTATATTCAGTGGGGATAACCATTAAACTACTATCAATAACATAGAACACCGTGGAAAACACTCCGTAGGGTGGATGATTTTTTGCCGAAGCAACCCATATGTTGTCACCGTGTTTAAATTCAGGAAAATAAGTCCGAATTCTCTCCAATATTTCTTTGTTCATTTTTTCGAGGGGTTTCACGGAAAAAGTTGAGGTGTCTATTAAATCTTTACATTGGACTACGTAAATTTGGTTAGTTGCATTGTTTTCTAGATAATTTTTCGTGGTTGCATAATCATCCCAATTAAATGTTGGAAGATTAATAAATTCCTCAACAATGTTCACAACATCTAATTCGGTGTGTGTAAATCGTGAAGTTGCATGATCTGATTTACACGAAATTGACACTGAAAATATCAACAAAATTGAAAAATACATAAGGTGTAGTAAATGCATGTTTAAATAAACAAAATATTTTTAATAATCTTCGTTTTCCAAGGTTAGGCTATCGATTTAGTAAAATCGTAAAAGTCCCTACAAGACAAAACACTATCCCAATAATTTGATTCAACTTAAGTTTTTCTTTGTAGAAACCTAACCCTATTAATATTGCAAAAACCGGCGATGTACTAGATAAAATAACCGTAAGACTTGCACTGTTAGACTTGAGGGATAGATGCCAGCAAAGCATCGCTATAGTAGTGCAAACTGCTGCTACCAAGATAAGTTTTCGGTCAGATACCGTAATTTGTTTTACCTTGATGGGCTTTTTAATAAACAAAATGATTCCCAATAAAAAGACTGGTACCACAGTCCTTGAAAAAGTAGAAAATAAAACTCCCGATTCAATTAGACCGCGATCATTCATAAAAATACCACTACTCCAAAATACACCTGTAAAAATACTTATAACTATTCCAGCAAAATAATTAGTATTAATAGATTTGATCGACGATCTGACGAAGGACAATCCGTTGATAATAATTATTCCCACAACAACAAATAATGCCCCCACTATAATATTTTGATTTAACGAGATTTGGTTGAAAAACTGATCTAAAAGAATAGTAAGAATCATAACGACACTTGTAGAAATAGTAAAAAATATACCCAGTGAAATTTTACGAATCCCTGCAACGTAGCACAAAGTTCCCAACATGGTAACAACTGACCCACCAAATAAATATAAATACGTTTCTAATGAATATTCAAAGAAAGTTACCCAATGCATACCAATTGCAGACAGTAAAACAACCACAAAAAGTGAAATAACAGATTCAGCGAAAGGGTAAATTAACACCGTATTTATTCTTACTGACTTTAGTATGCCACCAGACACTGACCACCAAAAGGCACTCATCAAACCAAGAAAAGGAAGGATATCAGTCATTAATTAATATGAATATGGATTTGATACATTAATTTTCCATCACATTTTCCAAACCTACTCTAGTAACTCTTCCTCCAGCCTCCTGATAACCTTCCACCATATCCAATACGATATCCACATAGTCAACCCCTATCTGTTTTAGAAACGACAGATCATCTGGACGATTAATCCATTCAGCACTTATACGGGTATCAATTTTAATCAATGGGTTAAAACCTTAAAGTAAGTCGGTCGGCGACGAAAATTTATGATAATAATAATACGTCTAAATTTAAAATTACGCATATTGTAGATAAAAACACATGAAAACATTTGACAAAATAGTAATAGGTTCCGGTTCAGCGGGATCTGTAATAGCATCTCGTTTATCAGAAAACAAAGATTCAGAAATTCTTTTAGTTGAGGCAGGATCTGATTATCCTGAAATTGAATCCATGCCTGATGAAATAAAATATGGTTACGGTAAGGACCCAAGCATTTGGGCCAGAACATTCGGAGAAAATAGTAAATTCAGTTGGAATTATTCTGCAAAGGCGACAAAATACACACAAGATATGCTGGTCCCCAGGGGGCGTGTCATTGGAGGTTCAAGTTCTGTAAATGCTCAGATTTTTCTGAGAGGACTGCCTGAAGATTTCGATGGGTGGGCATCCTTGGGAAATGATAATTGGGACGCGGCAAAAACTATGCCATACTTCAAAAATATAGAAAATGACCTTGATTTTAAAGGTGATTTTCATAATTCGGAAGGTCCAATTACCGTACGCCGGTGGCAAAAACCGGAATGGGAGATGCGTCAAGAATCTTTCTATAAAGCGGCTCGCTCAATGGGACAGCCACACAGTAGCGACGCTAATGATCCTAATTCCACCGGTGTAGGACCTTTGCCCTTCAATAATACTAACGATGGGATCCGTTGGAGCACCAATTTCGGATATCTTTCTCAAGCAAGACACAGGGTAAACCTATCAATAAGGGCTAATTGTCTTGTCAGACGTATATTATTCGATGGCCGGAAAGCTATCGGAGTCGAGTTGGAATCACCCGCTCCAAAAAGTTACGACGATAGTAACGAACAAAATTACCTAGCAAGGGTTGTCCCTGAAATTTATCGCATATACGGGGACGAAATAATACTGTGCGCTGGCGCCATAGGCTCTCCTCATATATTGATGCTTTCCGGCATTGGACCAAAGGAGAAATTGGAACCCCACAATATTCCAGTAATTAATGACTTGCCAGGAGTTGGTGAAAACCTCAGAGATCATCCCCAAATTCAGGTCTTCTGGAAAACCAGGGACGAATTAGTACAAGACAGGTTAAGCCCTAGGATTCAAGTGGGTATCAGATACACTGCGACTGGTTCTGACCTTAGAAATGATATGTTTATACATCCCATGGGTCATACCCCAAAAAGCGGGGTATATCTTGATACAAACTCGGAGTTGACCGGATTCGGTATGGTAGCCTGTATATATCTGGCCAAAGGATCCGGTTCCATTGGTATTAATTCTTCAAATCCTCATGACCAGCCGGATTTAAACTACAATTTTCTTTCTGAGGAATTTGATCGAATTCGTTTGAGAGAAGCTACACGTATGTGTATCGATTTAGGCAGTAGCGAATTCTTCAATGACGTCCTTGAAGAGGTAATTAACCCAGGAGTCGAAACCCTAAATAACAATGACCTTCTTGATGAGTGGCTAATGAAATCAGCNNGAACNAGCCATCATGTTTCTGGAACCTGTAAGATGGGNCCNATTGAAGANNAAANTTCGGTNGTGGANCAGGNNGGNAANATTCATGNTTTNACTAANATTCGAATTGCTGATGCNTCTATTATGCCGNATTGCNTAAGAGCAAATACNAATGCNACCNCTATTGTCATTGGTGAACGTATAGCNGATTCAATAATGCANNCATAAGAGNTTTTTACNTGACGAANTCAAACAAAGCTAAAGTAGGACTGATCGGAGCTGGGTGGTGGGCTACCACAAATCATCTNCCAGTTTTGGAAAAACGTGACGANATTGAATTAATTTCAGTTTGCCGGAAAGGAAAAACTGAANTGGCACAAGTTGCCGAAAGATTCGGATTTCAACACGCTACTGAAGATTACAGGGAACTGCTTGANCGTAATGATCTTGATGGGGTGATTNTTGCTTCGCCTCANACCCTNCATTATGAACATGCTTTAGCGGCAATTCAAAACGGTCTTCACGTTATGTGTGAAAAACCGTTGGCTACAAGATCCGATTTGGCCCGTCATTTAATTTCAGANGCTTCAAANTTTGGTGTTGAAGTATTAATACCNTANGGNTGGCACTANTGTGAATTCATTCAAAAGGCAAANCAGTTGTTGGAAACCAATGCAGTTGGTAACGTTGAATATNTGATGTGCCACATGGCTTCCCCAATAAGAAGTTTNCTAGAAGGCAAACCTTTTCTTTCAACNGGGGGAGGNGCNGGAGAATTAATGTTCGAACCACATCCGGATACATGGGCACATCCTGATGTTGCTGGTGGAGGGTACGGATTGTCTCAAATGTCTCATTCAGCCGGGCTAGCTTTCTGGTTAACCGGACTGAAACCAAATGAGGTCTTCGCATACGTTTCATCTCCAACNAGTAAAGTCGAGTTGTACGATTCCATATCAACAAAATTCGAAGGNGGAGCAATTGGAATTTTTTCAGGAGCTGGTGCCCTACCAGAAAATCAAAAATTCCAGCTCGATGTTAGAATTTTTGGATCAGAAGGTGTTCTTACAGTTGATTGTGACAGGGCGCGTTTGGAACTGTTACGCCATGATGAACAAAATTATTCAGAAAAACTTGATGTGAACGCAGGGGAATACTTTGGAGGTGGACCCACTGAAAATTTTGCAGATTTGCTAACGGGAAAATCAAAAATCAATTACGCCCCTGGTTGGTGTGGTATGAGATCGATAGAATTGATCGACGCCGCGTACGAATCCGCTAAAACCAATANACCGATAANAATTTNAANACATTTTCAANAAGANCGGAATTCTNTTGATNCNNNGTATGCNAAAATTGNCAGTAAAACCCATANTATTGCNGGAATTATTATAGCTAACGACAAACCNAANANTTCGGCAATTAATCCCCCANNTAAATAGCCNATTCCTAACAGTTGCATACCCATTTGAGCTACCCCTACAACTCTACCCCGTACGGTTTCGTCAACAACTGTTTGTACAAGGGTAAAGANTACANTTATTATTAANGCNCCAGCACACCCTGANAGAAACATNCCGAAGTANGCTATATAGATGGACGTACTTACACCAAATATCACAACTCCAATGCTGTAAAACAAAACTGAAACNACAAGNATTAGTGATTTTTTCNTTATATCGCCGATTAAAAAAACCNCCNNCGCANCTATTACAGANCCNATTGATGAAACTCCCATCATATATGCATAACCAGCCGCTCCCATNCCAAGGACNTCTCGAGTATAAGCGGGTATTACAGGTTGCAAAGCTCCCCAAAACATCACNCCNGCAACCATTANCATCACCCAATTAACTCCGGGAGTTTTGAAAGAATACNTTATACCATCACGCATATCTCTTAGTGCCGATCTAANGGAACTAATATTAGAGTTTNGNNTACTAACAGAGGGAATNGNATAAATCGATAACCANGAAACACAATAAACTANAGCAACCAAAATAAACATGCCACTNATTTCAAAACNCACAACAAGTAAGCCNCCGATTATTGGCANAATGGCACTAAATACACTTGAGATTATNGTNNTNAATGAAACAGCCCTGTAGAAATTCACCCTACCAACTAAGTCAAACATAAGTGCTTCAAAAGAGGAATTGCCATATCCCAGTGCAAAACCCAGCAGGATGCAGGCAATTACTAAGTGCCATAATTGAATATAATCTGTGAACACNAAAGCAGCCGTCACNACGGCTACTAAAGCGACACTGAATCTACTAATGAGNGAGGTTTGTTTTCTATTNATTCGATCAGCAATCATACCGCCAGGGACTGANNAAATTAAAATTGTAAAGTGTGTCAGTGAATTGATTANGCCAACCATAAAAGAAGAATTAGTGAGTTCTAGAATCAACCAGGACTGAGCAATATTTCTGACTTGGAATCCAGCAAACGTAGCTCCATTTGCGAGGACGTAGGCTAAAAATCCATCTGTCTGTAAAAGTTTAAGCAAAACCGTGTTTGATAGAGTGTTATTTTAAAAATCGATTCCTAAAATAAATTCCAAATATTTAAGAGTAAAGGTAACGGAAGAAAAAATATCGTCATACTAATAGGAAGTATTTCAAGTGTTTCTCATTAAATGGCACATGTAAACAAAGCCGTTCAATAATAGTTTGAAAATATCCAAATAAAATACAAAGTGAGGAAAAATGAAAAAGAGTAAAGGTGTGTCCATTCTGGGTACTGGTCGTCTTGGTGGTAACTACATAGATATCGTGAAGAATACCCCTGGCGCCCATTTGGTTAGTATCGCCGAACCTAACCAAGATATCGTTCAAGAATTAAAAAAGGAAAATCCTGACATTGAATTCGTCAATGACTACCGAGAAGCCATAAGAAACAGTGAAATTGAAATGGTTATTGGTACCCTACCCCACTGGCTGCATATGGAAGCAGGTATAGCCGCCGTCCGTGAAGGGAAACATGTTTACATGGAAAAACCTTTGGCAGTCAACTATAAACAAGGAAAATCTATGTTAGAGGCCGCTAAACGCAACAATGTGAAATTAATGACAGCCCATACCCAGAGATATTTTTCCGTAGTTCGCTTTATAAAAGAACTTGTAAATTCTAATCGATTAGGTTCTATTCTAATGGTACATGACATATGGCATAAACCTTATCACCCATATAATCGTCCCAATTGGATGTTGGACCGTTCAAAAGGGGGTGGGATGGGACAAATGGACGGCTCTCATCAAATAGATAGGCTGTTGTGGATTTTAGGAAACAAGATATCATCCGTAAGTGCCCAAATAGGGCAATACACGTATCCAAAAGAAACAAATCCAAAAATATCTTGCGATGACACGGGAATGTATTTTTTTAGGTGGGAAAACGGGGTTGTAGCAACTGTTACAAGAATGGCTTGGTCAAAAGGCGCTACCGAATATGGAGCCGATTTCTTTTTTACCGGAGGAATGGCCAAATTTCGTATAGCATACGGAGAAGGACCTGCGCAGGAAACCGCAGTATACCTGGCCGAAAAAGAAGCTGGTACTTGGGAAAAACAGGTAGTGGAAATCAATAACCCAATGCTGGATGAATTCAGGGATTTTGTTAAATCACTAGAATCAGACGACGAGGACACTCCGGTTCCACAAGAACATGGGTTGACCGTTTTAAAAATACTTGAAGCTACCGAAAAATCTTCAGAACTGGGTCAGGAGATTATATTGAAGTGACTAATCACGACCCCTGATTAGACTACGTCCTGGAGTAAGTCCTGTATTGACTCCGTTTTCTATGACTATTTCTCCGTTTACTATTACATAATCTATACCCACCGGATAGTGTTTGGGATCTTCTCTTGTCCCATCTACCCTAACTGTTTCAGGATCAAAAATAACCAAATCTGCCTTGAAACCGTCCTTGATTAAACCTCTGTCCTTCAGACCAAGCCGCTGCGCAGGAAAAGATGTCATTTTACGTATTGCTTCCGGCAACTTCAAATGTTTTTCTGCTCTAACGAATTCAGATAATACCACTGGAAAGCAACCGTAGGTACGAGGGTTCGGCATTTCCCCGAACAAAATGGCATCAGAAGCAATCATTCCATATGGGTGAGATACAAACGCCGGAAGGGTTTGGGCATTGGTTCCTGTACCGACTTCACTTACTCCCAATTTTTCTTCAAACAATAGGTCAAATAATACTTCTTCAGGGTCTTCGCCACGTATTTCACTAATCTCCCTCAAGCTCTTCCCTTCGTATTTTACATTTTGGGGTTGACGAAAATTGTGTAACCATCGTTCCCTCCATGTTGCATCTATTCTCTCCCGGCTTCTTATTTCTTTTTTCATTTTTTTCCTGTTCTCAGGACTGCTTAACGCGAACATCAATTGTTCAGGACCATCTTCCTTAGCCCAGCTTGGTATGTGTATAGTTGCCGATGTTCCGGAATAAGGGTATGTGTAGCAATCAAATGTTACATCTATACCTTCATCTCTACCATTTTCAACCAATCCCAAATATTCGTTGTGTGATCCTTCTCCTTGAGACGGTTGTCTGTAATGGGTAAGATGGATTGGAATTCCAGATCTCCTGCCTATCTCTACGGCTTCATTCCATGGCTCATAAGTCCCTTTAGATTTCAACGACGCTCTCGTATGAGTATGATAAAACCCCCCCATACTTTGAACCGTTTTTGATAATTCTATGAGCTCGTCGGTGCTGGCAAACGAACCCGGAGGATAATCAAGTCCTGTGGAGATTCCCCATGCTCCCTCTTCCATACTTTCTCGAATTACCGATTTCATATCGTTTATTTGAGAATTCGAAGCTGGAGCATCATTCCAACCCACGCTCCAGATTCTCACAGGAGAATTTCCTAAAATATAAGCTATATTCACTGCTACATTACCGTCATATTTTGCAAGCTGCTCCCTAGTAGTTAGCCAATCAGCAGATGGAGGGTACCCATTCAGACCGGCATCTAACCATATGTATTTCTCAAGCTCCTGCCTTGTTTTAAAAGGGGAGTGTGAAATACCATCTATGCCTATTAGTTCTGTTGTAACACCTTGACGTATTTTTGGATCGTGATGAGGTTCTCCCAGAATGGTTAATCCAGCGTGCGAATGAAGATCAACAAAACCTGGACATACAACCCTGTTGTTTGCATCGACAATTTTTACCGCTTCAATACTATTAGGAATTTCTGCTCGAATGATTTTCAGTGTGTTGTTTTTTATTTCTAAACCCCCTTTGAACCAAGGAGATCCCGAACCATCCATTATTCTTGCATTTTTTATAAGTAGGTCAATCATTTCAATTTCCTAACTAATTAAGTAAAAGCAAAATAAGTATCATTGATTTGATATATATTGGGTAAAAATTTATACTCATAGCAACATTTGTATTAATACATGAAAATAATATTTAATACAGACACTATACAACTGATTTGATAGGAGTAAGTATATGTCAAAAACCTACACTGGAGTCCTACTAATTGTAGGTCCTATTCTCACGATATTAGGATATCTATTATTACCCCAAAACGCGTTTGGGAACGACCCAACTTCCCCTGCGGACGTTGTTTCTGCAATAGCGGGAGGAAATTCCACTCTAATAGACATCTGTTTATTGATGGTAGCGGGTGGAATGGCAGCCCTTGTTGGGGGAATATACCTAGCTAACAGACAGCACGCCGCCAGCGATAAAGAGGAGGATCCTCGGACTACCTGGGGAGGGCTAATAACCATTATTAGTTTCGCTGGTTTTATATCCACCGTAGGGATAATAGCTGCAATTTCTGGAATTGTGGAATCAGCTATGTTACAAGATCCTACTGGTGCTGCAGCTGGTGCTGCAGCTGGACCCATAATAGCGCTAGGTTCAGGAATACAAGGCTACGCTGATATATTCTTCGGTATAGGAATTGCTGTTATGGCAACTGCCTGGGCTCAAGGGACTGTTCATGACAGGAACACAAGTTACGTCCTCGCAGTAGTGGGTGTACTTACTGTACTTGCTAGAATAATTTTAGGTTTGACTGATGCTGCTGGTGATACCACAGCAATGGTTGGATCTATACTTTACGTGATTACCACTATATCGTTCGTATCCATAGGTGTACAAACGCTACAAGCAAAATCATAAGTAATAGTCTTACGCAAATAAAAGGGGTCGTTTTTTTGCGATCCCTTTTATATTTAAAGTAGATAAAATAAAGTAGATAAAACCAATACTTCCGTAAAATTTTAAAAACATGATTTTTGTGCGCCATATTAAAAGTTTTCTTTTTGTTAACCCGTGGGCAATAGTAGTCGGAGCGGGTATAGTTCTTTTCGCTACTGCCGGAAGTAGATTTTCATTCGGCGTATTTTTGGACCCTATAACAAATGAATTCGCCTGGTCCAGGGCTTCAATTGCAGGAGCCCTGGCAATAGCAGGTCTTGTAACTGGGGTTTTTAGGCCAATAGCAGGAATATTAGCAGATAAATATCAACCTAAAAATATTGCTATTTTAGGTTTGTTCCTTGGTGGAATTGCATTATTAGGGTTGTCTAAGGTTCAATTACTCTGGCAATTTTATACGCTGTTTATCATCATGGGATTAGGGTTTACATTTGCATCTCCCGCCACTTTAACAAAATTAATCAGCGAACGATTTAAAAATAAACGAAGTTTGGCTCTTTCCCTCGCTGGAAGTGGTTCCGCTATAGGAGAAACGGCCCTGGTTCCTCTTTCAGCATTTATCGTTGTTCTAGAGGGTTGGAGAATGGCTTATGCAGTTCTCGGACTAATAATCATATTTATTGTTATACCCATATCAGCTCTACTATTAATAAGAAAAACAAACCTCAAAAATTCGAACGATTCAGAATTTATTCAAGAGTATGGGAAAGAAAACCCTTCAATAGGAACAAGTTTTAAAGAAGCTTTAAGAACTCCAATTTTTTGGGCACTCACCCTTGGATTCTTCACCTGAGGTTATACCATGGGCTTCGTGAATGCTCATTATATTTCTTATATCACCGGGATGGGAGAGAGTCCGCTCGTTGCTTCCTATGCTCTAGCTACTGTGGGTTTAATGAGTATTATCGGAGCAGTGACACTCGGGTATTTAGCTGATCATTACAACGCGAGACTCACTCTCGCGGTATCTTATGGATTCAGGTCAATTGGGTATGCGCTACTTTTAATCGGTGGGTCATTTCCAATGGCAGTCATAGGTGTTATGTTTATAGGAACATCGTGGACATCGGTAATATCTCTGACGGGTTCAGTAAGTTCTCAATTCTTCGGTTTAAAAAAACTTGGAACTATATACGGAACGATGTTTGGTGTAATGCCCTTTGGCGCTTCTGCCGGCGTGTGGGTAGCTGGGAAAATCTTTGACGTAAATGGATCATACGACACCGCCCTGTGGCTAAGTCTGTTAGCGGGATTAGGAGCCAGTTTAATCATTGGAATACCTCGATTTCGACAACCAGTATCACAATTACGTCATTCTAATTAAACAATGTTTAATCTATTAAAAAGGAACACATGAAATGTCTAAACGGCTAAAAGGAAAAACGACAATAGTGACTGGTGGAAGCAGCGGAATTGGAGAATCAATCGCTTGCTTATTCGCAAAAGAAGGAGCAAACGTTGTCATACTTGCCCGGCGTGAACGCGAAGGATTAGAAGTCTCAAACAAAATTAACAAAAACGGAGGAATTTCTACCTTTATAAAATGCGACGTTTCGATTAGAGAAAATGTTGATATGGCAATAGAATCCGCAGTAAAAAAATATGGCAATTTAAATATTTTGGTTAACAATGCTGGCGGCGGGGCTCCTGAAAATTTTCCGAATGAAGATGATGAGGGGTGGCAGAGGGTATTAGCGGTAAATTTGTCAGGAACTTTTTACTGTTCCAGGGCCATATGGCCCCATCTTGTATCCGCTGAAGGCGGATCCATAATAAACGTATCTTCCGTCGCAGCTCAACGGGGATTCAGCAAAAAAATGTTTGAATTAAGTCCAAGGGCTCCTTCCGCGTCGTATTATGCCGCTAAGGCAGGAGTCGATGCATTTACAAGATACATAGCCGGAGTGGGGGGTCAATATAATATCAGGGTAAATGGAATTAGGCCAGGTCAAATAATTACGCCTCTAACGGATAGAGGAAATGGCGAACATTCCCTTAAAGGTGTGTTTGATTTCGTTCAAATCCTTGACGGTCCTGGATATCCTAAAGACGTGGCAAATGCAGCATTATTCTTAGTTTCCGAAGATGGGCGATTTATAACAGGCGAAATTCTAAACGTCGATGGGGGAATGCCAGCTAAACTTTAGGAAAAAAACTTTTAACTCCTAATATTTCGAATAAGCTTGGAGAAATAAACTCCACTTATCGACAATATTATAAAGAGAGGGACAACGTAAAGAACGAATATCCAGTTCCTTGATAACGTGCTACCGACACCTCCAACAACCAATCCTGAAAGAAAACCACCCCACACTATTTGATTCTCCATCCAGCCGTCCTTCGCTTTAACGGTGAAGCGATTGATAAAAAAAACTACAAACGCTACAAGCCACAAAAAAATTATCCAGATCATTTTATTTCGGAAACCGATTTAAATAAATAACTCTTATCTGTAGTCAAATGTGTCATTTTTAAACATACCCCTCATTAGTTCAATATATGTGGATTTATTTAGAGGAGGATCATATTCTTGGATCACTTTATGCGACAATTCCCCACCATCCATTAAAAGGTCCACAACAGTCATTGCCATAGCTTTAGCTCCTGTAATTACACCTAGTTCGTAATCCTTAACAAGATAATTATCGCCATGGCTGGTGCCAGTTGCAGCTACCACGTAAGGATGGATTATAGGCATAAGTTGAGAAAGGTCTCCCATATCCGTGGAGCTTGTACGATGTGTTAAGCGTTTAACATTGTTTTCACCCACCAATGTTTTAGCATTACCTTCATAATGTTCGAGTATAGTTTCATTGCTTTTTATTGGTAGATACCCAGGCAAAGTAGTTATTTCAACAGCCCCACCCACAGCTAAAGCTCCCGCTTTTAATGAACGATCAACTTTATCACTAGCTGACAAAAACGCTTCTATAGACGCGCCTCTAACATATGTTTCCATTGTTACCTCAGATGGCACAGAACTAACCGCCAAACCTCCATTAGTAATTATTGGGTGGATACGTATTGTGTCTTTTTCCCGAAAAGTTTCACGTTGAGCGTGTATAGCTGATAAAGCAATATTGGCGGCATTTAGAGCGTTTATACCGTCATGTGGAGCCCCTCCCGCATGAGCGGCTTTCCCAATAAATTTTATCCTTTTGGCGACGATCCCATTATTGGTACCGCCAAACGCAATTTTACCAGGTTGGTTACTGTCAGCAGTATGCGTCATCATGGCAATATCTACGTCATCAAACGCACCTAATCTTATAAATTCTGGTTTGCCTCCCAAAAATTCTATTTTACCCTCTTTTCTCAAATTATCTCGATATTCGATTTCGATATATTCTTCTGCAGGAACCGCTATAAATACCAAGTTTCCAGACAGGTAATCCAATACACCGGAAACTTTAAAAGCAGTAGCTACAGCAATCATCATTCCGATCTGGCAATGATGCCCACACGCGTGTGCAGCACTTGTTTTTTTATCGGCATGTGGGTGTCCATATACTTTTAAGGAATCCAATTCACCTATGACGGCAATTGTAGGTCCTGAAACATCAGAATTAATGACACCTTTAACTCCAGTTATTGCTATGTTCTCAATCGTAGGAATTCCCAAAGCTTTAAACTGATCAGAAACCAATTTAGATGTTTGAAATTCTTTAAATCCTGTCTCTGGGTTGTTAAGAATGGATTTAGTTAATTCAATTAGTTGGTCAGACTTATCGTCTATTGCTTTACACAATCGATTTTTTATTTCGTCCTTATATTTCAAATTAATCTCCAGTACACAATGATTCCAAAATTCTAAATAATTACGCCGGACTGTCGTAGTTCATTAACATGAGATTTTTTATATCCCAATAACTCCAACATGATTTCATTGGTATTTTGCCCTAGTCTGGGAGCGGGACCGACATTAGCGTTCGCTCCATCAGTAATAAATGGTGATTTTACGTGGCGCATTACTCCGCGCAAAGGGTGGTTGTTCTCTATAATCATGTCCCGAGATTTTATTAGAGGATCATTCAAAGCTTCAGGTAATGAGCGTACAGGTGCACATGGAACTTTGTTAAGAAAAAGTTTCACCCAATATGCAGTAGGTTTTTGAACAATTAACGGCTCAATAATTTCATTTAACAATTGACGATTATTTTTCCTGTCATCAAATGTTTTAAACCTGGGATCATTCAACAAATGACTTAAATTCATTGTTTTTGCCATATCATGCCAAAATTTTTCCTTAGCGCAGAAAATAGTTACCCATCCATCAGAAGTTTTATAATTTTGGGCTGGCGTTATGGATTGATGTGCCGATAGATGGGTTCTATCAGGTAGCCAACCGTGATTCAAATGCCATGAAGAAAAATAGCTAAGCATGGATAGACTTGTGTCGAATAATCCTACGTCTATATCACGGCCCAATCCAGTTGAACGCACTTCCACCAAGGCTGCAGAAATAGCCAAAGATGCCGCAAACCCACCTGCAAAATCAATTATTGACACACCACTCTTCACTGGCGGAGAATTTTTGTCTCCTGTGATAGACATGTACCCCGCCAAGGCTTGAATTATAGGATCATACCCAGGTTCTGAAGACCTGTCACTGTTAACTCCAAAGCCCGAAAGGCTGCAAGTAACTACACTTGGATTAATTTGCTTTAATGTATCGTAAGTAAGACCTAATTTTTTTGGTAAATCTCCTCGTAAATTATTGAAAACTACAGACGATTTTTCGACGAGATCGTGAAATATTTTTATCCCACTATTTTGACGCAGGTTCAATCCCAAAGATTTTTTTCCTCTGTTAAACGACTGAAAATAGGTTGAATCACCATCATACGCATATGGGGGTACAGACCTAGCGACATCACCAAACGATTCGGGATCTTCTATTTTTATTACCTCCGCTCCAAGGTCAGACAATAATAAAGTAGCAAACGGACCTGCACCAAATTGTGAAATCGCCAAAACGCGTACGTTTGAAAGGGGTCCATTACGAACATCCATTACTATCGATCCGTTCCTTCTAAAAACTTTCCACGGAACTTTGGGTGCCCTTTGAAGGGAATCAATGTTTTACGCTTGAGGGTCATAACTAATTCATCACGTTGGTTAATTACTGTAATTTCCGAGTGTACAATTCCTGTATCCCCAGCCGACGTGACACGTTTATCCAAGATTCGAGATGAGGAATAAATAGTGTCCCCAACATATGTCGGCGACAAATGCTCTACTGATTCATAACCCAAATTAGCTATAGCTTTTCCGGATATGTCCGATACACTCTGGCCTACAGCTATGGCCATGATCATTATTCCATTTACCAAACATTTGCCATTATCTGATGATTCCATTGCATAATTACTATCAATGTGTATCGGATGCTGGTTCTGGGTCAATAATGAAAACCAAGTGTTATCAGCCTCGGATATAGTTCTACCTGGCCAATGCTTGTAAATATCACCTATTTTAATTTCGTCGTAAAATCTCCCGAATTTCAAAACGTCCTCCTTATAATGTCAACTAATCACTTTTAGAGATTAATTTCAAAATATTTTCTGCCCGTAAAATCACAGGAGTATCGATCATTTTGCCGTCTACTCCAATTGCCCCTATTCCGCTCTTATTGCTCCGTTTCGCAGCCGACACAATTTTATTAGCCCAGCGAATTTCTTCGTCATTTGGATAAAAAGATTCATTAATAATCTTAACTTGATCGGGATGAATAGCAAATTTTCCTCTATAGCCAAAAGCTTTAGCAAGTTTCACCTCGGATAATAGACCTTCTTTATCCTTATACGATGTATATGGGGTGTCAATAGCGTGGATTTCAGCAACTTTAGCTGCTATTGCAATGGAAGATCGAGGGTGAATAAGATTCGATTCGTTTGCATTGATTTCCATATCAGTATCACGCAAAATACCCATGTCGGCACAAAAATCTTCTGCCCCAAAAGCAGCCCATTTTATCCTTTCGGATGCACTAAAAATTTTTGTCACATTTGACAATCCCTTAGCTGTTTCTATCCATATCAGAAGAGATATACCCCCAACCTCTAAACCATATTCTGTCTCGGTTTCACTAAGGTGTTTTTCTACCATATAAACATCTTCATCAGAATCGATTTTACCTATAGAAATACCTGTTATTCCTTCACCGACAACTGATTTTAAATCATCGTGGAAAAAAACGGTCTTTAGTGAATTAACTCGCGGAACAACTTTCTTCCCAGCTTTTACAAGATCTGGAATTGCTGATTTAGTAATAAAACGAGCAGTTTCTTTTTCTGTAACAGGGACTGAATCCTCTAAATCTGGAACGATCCATCTAGCGTTAAAGTTTGTAACTTTATTGAGCATATCCGCCCTATTTCCAGGAACAAACAACGGAGCAATTGGCAGCAATTTATTACCTATATTCAATGAATTTTTATACTAAAAAAATGTTGCTTGAATTTTATAAAAAAAGTTTTTTGAAAACATGTTTTTAGTAACATTATCGTTTCACTTTACAACTAGCATTATACAAACTATATTTTTTAGTAATTAAAATTCACCTAATAAAAAATATTTAGGTGAATTTACGTAATTTTATAGAACTAATTCTCAAGCAATGTTTGTTGGAACACAATACCCTCAAAGATCGGACGATGATTATCGGGTCTTATCTCAACTGGGCGTAACACATATAAACGGGTACCCGCCTGGAAATCCAAGTAATTGGAATTATGACGTCCTTTCACGATACCGAGAGAAAATCGAAAGCTTCGGACTGTCGTTGGATATGATTGCCCTACCAATGGGAACCACCCCAAATGATGGTCAATCCCCAAATATTATGCTAGGCATTTCTCCCGAACGTGACAAGGAGATAGAAGTGTGCATCAACATAATAAGAGCTTGCGAACAAGCTGGCATACCAGCCGTAAAATACAGATTGTTTCTGATCGGAATTTTACGTACTAAACCCCATGTCGGACGTGGGGGATCTATAAGGTCGTCATTTTACTGGAACGAAGTAGCACCCGAGGGTGGGTCCAGTGAGTGGGGGAACGTAAGTGAAGAAGAATACTGGGAAAGAATCACCTATTTTCTGGATGCCACAGTTCCTCAAGCTAACTCCGCAAAAATAAAATTAGCCTGCCATCCCCATGATCCATATACCCCTCCAGGCTACAAGGGTGTTACACGAGTATTGGGAACGGTCGACGGTATGAAACGATTTATAAAGATTAATGAAAGCTCGTACCATGGACTAAATTTTTGTCAAGGTACTGTAAGTGAAATGCTTGAAAATCCGGCAGAAGAAATATACGACATCATAGAATGGTTTGGTAAACGTAAGAAGATTTTTAATGTACATTTTAGAAATATTCAAGGTAATAAATTGGCTTTTGAAGAAACCTTTCCTGATGAAGGAGTTGTAGATATGGTTAAATGCGCAAAACTGTATAAAGACGTTGGATACACGGGCATGCTAATGCCTGACCATGCTCCAAAAATATCTGGAGAAAATCAATCAACCGTTTCGTTTGCATTTTGTTATGGGTATATACGGGGCATACTACAGAGCATAAATGAGCTGAACGATTGAAGAGATTCCGTAATATCAAAATAATATAGATAGGAAACAAAGTTTGTATAGAATAACAGTGTTGGGTGCAGGCAATACCGGCTATACGACAGCAGCCAGATTATCCCTAAACGGTCATACGGTAACTTTGGGAGAAATCCCTGCCTTTGCAGAATCCATTTCCGGTATAAGAAATGACAAAAAAATCCTTTTACAAAGTCCAACCGGCCTGGAAGAGGTATTAATTAATCGGGTCACTTCAGATATAGCGTTAGCTATAAAAAACGCCGATGTTATTTTGTTAACCCTACCTGCATACGCTCACAAATCTTTTGCAAATGAGTGTGCTCAATATTTAACCCCCGGGCAAATTGTGATTTTAATGCCAGGAACGTTAGGGTCTCTGGAATTCGTTCGGACCTTAAAAGCTGCTGGAACAACTGGGATAACGGTTGGAGAAGTGGACACATCACCCTACGTATGCCGAAAAACGGGTGTTAACAAGGCATCTATTTTTGGAACGGTCACCCATTTGGGATTAGGTGTTTTTCCCGCAAAGGACACAGATAATGTCGCGACCATCATCAATTCCATTTTCCCTGGTATATCGAAATATACTGATGTTTTAGAATGTGGGCTTTCAGCCATTAACCCTGTGATACATCCAGCTGGAGTAATAATGAATGCAGGGAGAATTGAATATTCGGACGGAGAATTTTATTTCTACAATGAAGGGGTAACCACTTCCGTATCAATAGCTATACAGGCAGTTGATAAAGAACGAATACAAATAGGAAAAGCATTAGGATACAAACTCAAACCTGTAAACCAAGCTATCCATGAGGCTGGACTTGGTCCAGAAGGAAATTTATACCACTCAATTCGCGGTAGTAAAATACTTACAAAATTGAAGGCTCCTGGTACCATGAACAATCGTTGGTTGACCGAAGATATTCCATATGGAATTGCAACATGGTCACTGTTAGGGACATCACTTGGAATTGAAACCCCTATAATGAAATCATTTATCGAAATAGGTAGTATAGTTTCAGGAGTTAATGGGTGGGAAAAAGCAAGGAATTTAAATGATTTGGGAATAAACGATTTAAATGTCGAAAATTTAAGAACTTTCCTTAAGACTGGAGAAATATGATCGACAAAGACAGGTTAATAAGGACGTTTTGCGAACTGGTGAAAATTGACAGCCCGTCAGGCGAAGAAGAGGAAATAGGTAAACATTTAACCCAAAAATTCTCTAACCTTGGCTTTAATGTAGTAAAAGACAACTACGGTAATCTTATCGCATCAGAGGAAGGATCTGATCCACTGATGCTTTCAGCTCACATGGATACCGTCGAACCAGGCAGGAACATTAAACCAAAAGTCCTTAACGATAGAATCGTGTCCGACGGATCAACTATTCTTGGAGGCGATTGCAAGGCAGGAATTGCTGCAATTATAGAAGGGGTTGAATCCATTTTGGAAGAAGGTATACCGAGAAGACCTGCGCAAATCGTTTTAACTCGCGAGGAAGAGATTGGATTGGTAGGGGCGTTAAATCTAGATTATTCTCAAATTACCGCTAAAGAAGCGGTAGTTTTTGATGGAAATGGGCCAGTGAACACGATAACAGGAGCAAGTCCGACTTATATTAGATTCGACGTAAAGGTGAAAGGCATCGGTGCCCACGCGGGTGTGGAACCAGAAAAAGGACTATCCGCTATAAAAATTGCCACTGATATGATCTCAGATTTTCCTCAAGGCCGATTAGACGAAGAAACGACTTTCAACGTAGGGTTGATCGAAGGAGGAACTGTTAGAAACGCTGTTCCTGTACAAGCTAATTTTGGTGGTGAGTTTAGAAGCCGAAGTTCCGAAACTTTGGATTTACTGCAGTTACAAATAAAAAACACGGTCCAGAAATACCAAGAAAAATATAAAAAAAGCAAAATTGATTATGAACTGGAAACAATGTTTCATATGTTTAAATTAGACGTAAACACCCATGTCGCTGTTTCCGTTTTTAATATACTAGATGACATGGAGCTAAAACCCGTTGTTAAGCCAAGTGGGGGAGGGACTGACGCAAATATCATGTTGTTCAACGGAATTGATTGCATCGTAGTAGGAATGGCTACTAACGAAATGCACACAGTGGATGAATATGTGGTAACAGAAGACCTAATTAAAACCGCTCAGTTATGTCATGGTCTTTTGAAAAAAGCCGAATAACATTATTGTATGCAACTATCAACTGTATTTTTTTTAGTTAATATTATTGGCGGAATTTTGGTGTTATCCAGTTACGCCTGGGGATTATGGTCTTTCCCGTTTCATAGGCATTTAATTTGGGGCGACATTGGGGTTTCAACCCAAAAAATTATAGTTCCATTTATGTTTTTAGCCGCCATCGGTTACATTGTTTCAGCTTATTGGTTTTGGAAAATAATTCCACCAAATGACTTTAAATTTGCAGGCAATTTTGATTATGGAACAATCATCCTATTTTTTTCTATGTTTTTGGGCCTGTCTTCCCTGTGGATGCCAATGGCTATCCAATCCGTTATTTCTAATAGCCCAATGTGGATAGCTCTTACTAAAGTGATATTATTTTNTGTNGCAATTTGTTCTTTNCTTATNCTTTTCGGAATATTNAATAGTTCGACTTTAGATAATCAGNTTTTACCCGGAAAATATTTTTCTTTAATAGGNTGGTTTTTCTTATGTGTTCAGACAGTGATTTTTGATGGGATNTTTTGGTCACTAAAATTTAANCCTCACTAGAAGTACAAAAATCTCATTGATNATTATTNTTTTTAAAGCTCTCGTNTTCAAATTACGAAAGATTCATTATGCCNTTAAAAATAAANAACATNTANCCAACNCNCAAATTTATTGGTCTGGACGACCAGTAATTTATNGNGCATTGTNAATCCATTTAGTATGTTATGAACGAAGATTTATCATTANACAAAGTTGTTTTACCAAACGATTTAGTAGGACCANCAACAGGCGTCGGNTGGGAAGTCGGTTTCTGGNATAGTCAACTCAATGATATTGTTTCTGATTCTAATGAAGATACCTTNAAAAATGTTCAATCATTATCCAGAAANATTATTAAATCATTCAGTTCTAATTTCTATACGATAAGCAGAATATTACCTAAAGATAAACGTTCAGCGGTCGAATGCATATATTCAATGGTCCGTTTTCCCGATGAGGTGGTAGACACTTTCAACTTAAGCGGGAATGAGAAACATAAATTATTGGATGAATGGGATCACCAATACGCCAAATCTCTGGACTCTAAGTCATTTCAGGACGCCTTGGATAGAAGCAAGAATCCTCTAATATCATATTTTCGAGAACTTTGTNTAAACCTTTCAATACCTGTAGATTGTTACCCTAATTTCACAAAATCCATGCGTAAAGATATTGAACCTAGAATGTACAAAAACTTTGATGATCTTATACAAAATTACGTTTTTGGATCAGCTATAACCGTTGGACACCTTTTAACACATGCNTATGGCCATGCGGAATCNACAAACATGGCNTCAGCGTTAAAAACCAGTAGATCGTTGGGAATTGCTTTGCAACTCACAAATTTTGCGAGAGACATTAAAGATGATTTAAATCGTCAGAGGTGTTATGTNCCATTAATCCTTTTTAAATCATTTTATAACNCTGATACCAATGAGCTTAATATACCGTCTGAAATAGAAGTAAGAAAAGCCCAAGTNGCATTAGCCGNAGAAGCCGAAAAATATTACTGTGAAACGTGGGAAGGAATNAATAATTTTTCGTCGGATGCAGTACCAGCCATNAAGGCATGCACAAGCGTTTTTCAACAATTGAATAAAAAGATTATTTCAAANGAACATTCCGTTCAAAACAGGATTTCACTGTCGATATTTCACAAGATAAGGTCTGTGCCTTATAAACATTACCCTAAAATNATTTTTTTATACCTTNCAGACNCAGTTAGCGACTAAATCNNCATTTCAATTGANATTCTGTCAGGAGGNCTNCNAGATCGATACAAAAGTTTTTNNTTNNCGNATNGTATGCAAATCCANGTNGGTACAGAATGGATTTCATACTTTTCGACGATATCCTTGTTGTCTTTTTTAGTCACGTCAATTACCTTNAANCCAAATGNCTGNTTANCCTGAAAATTCTTTTTAGTGGTGAGATCGTGANCTAAACANCCAAAACACCATGGTGANTAAAAATAAAAAACCGATATTNCCGATTTATTTTTACTGGANTCAACTGGNGANGGCGTNTNTTTCCTCAAAAAGTACCCACACNNAAATANCGATATAATAATCACNATTCCTGATACAGNTCCNNCAAAAATCCAAACAANCAAACCGAAAACTATAGGGATTAAAATTAAAGACANATTGTTTAAATAAGAATAGACAACTTTCGGNGTTTTCNTTAATTTCGAAAGGTTCANAAAGAGTTTTTACTCATTTATGNGTCAANTTGGAAGGCCACCAATTATATTTCCCTATCATTGCAGCCATACTTGGTACAAGTAATGCCCTCACAATGAACGTNTCTATAAGAACACCCAGCATTACGGCAAAACCTAACTGAAAAATATCCCGNAACGGNAAAGTTGTNAAAACAGAGAANGTTCCAGCTAAAATGATGCCCGCTGAAGTAACAACNCCNCCGGTCCTACCTACNGCGGNNGNTATACCTTTTTGNAAGCCTGACTTNGTAACNTCTTCACGTATCCGAGACATTACGAATATATTGTAATCNGCNCCCAGNGCGACTAAAAATACAAATATCCACACTCCATTNGAATATGCAACNCCNTTGTGCCCTAAAATATTTTGAAAAATAAATATCGAAAATCCATAGGTTGCNGCATAAGAAATTATTATGCTGAACATTAAATATATAGGCACAACCACTGCCCTNTGTAAAACTATCAGTACCATAAATACTGCTAGTAGGATAACTGGCGCTAAAACAACCATNTCTCTGTCAATTGCAGATTTNTCGTCAGACACAATTGCTGTATCTCCACCAACCANAACTTCAACACCATTGTAATTAGATGATTCTAAAATACCGGATATATCGTCTCTTATTTCAGATATTTTAATCAGAGTCTGTTCAGAGTAAGGATCTTCATCAAATATTACTTCAAGCCGAGTGGTAGAACCATCTTGCGAATTAAAACGTAATCCCATCATAAATTCGTCGGAATCTTCAGGAACGACATAACCATTTGGCCTACTTCTTCCGGATACTCGACTAACACCATCCATCGATTCTATAGTCGTGGCAATCTGTTCTATAACACCGAGTTGATCAACGATATTACCAGATTCCGTAGTTATAAAAACCATTGTGGGTGAAAGCTCTCCTGCCGGAAAGCCTTTTTGCATCAGTTTATATCCAACCTTCGATTCCGCATCGTCAGGATAACCATCAAGAAAGTTAAAACTTGGAACCATGTAAAAAATTGGTATAGCAGCAGAAATAAGAATTACAGTAGTGGTGACGAAAACAATCTTAGGCTTCGTAGAAACAATACGTCCAACCGAATGCCAAATACCTGTGGTCGTTGCTCGTTTGATATTAGATTCTACACTTACTGGCCAAAATGCCCATTTCCCCATCAAAACTATTGTCGTCGGCATAACGGTTAAGCCTGCCAAAAGAACCACACCTATCGCCAAGGCCAACATAGGTCCCATAGTTTTAAATGAACCCGATAAAGAAAAAATTAATAACAACATGGCGATTATAGTGGTCCCAGCAGAACCCATGATTGACGGAGCTACACGTCTCATTGTTTCAGCCATAGCTCCAAATCTGTTGGCATGGTTATTAAGTTCTTCCCTGTATCTAGAAATAATAAATAACACGTAATCAGTACCAGCTCCGAAAAGAAGAACAGACATTATAGATGTTACTTGCTGGTTTACTGGAAGCCCGAAATTATCCGCAACCAGTGCTGCAAGACCCTGCGCAATCAACAACGAAGTTCCAACCAATAAAAGAGGAACAAGTGCCAACCCAAGGGATCGATAAATAATAAATAAAATCAATAAAACAATGATTACGGTAACAGTCGTAACTTGAAAATCTATTGATTTAAAGACTCTAATAGCATCAGTAATGATTGAGGCTGGGCCTGTTACTCCCACATCAATTTCAACGAATGCACCAACGTCATGGGCTTTTTCTATTATCGTGTCTATCGTTTCTTGAAAATCATCGTTGGATGGCTCTCCATTAACATTAATTAAAACGGTCATGGTGTCCCCATCGGGAGAAATCAAAGAAGCGGCAAATTTCGGATAGCGAAAAATAGATAATACGCCGCTTATCATTTCAGGTTTTTCATCAGATTCAAGAAAATCTACAAAAGATTTTATAGCTTCTAGCTCTTTATCATCAAATCCATCGTGACTGTGAAAAACCGCTATCGCTGGAATCCCTCCTCCAACCGGATATTTTTCTCTTTCAAGGTTGATGGCACGAACGGATTCGGCCCCAACGGGCAAAAATTCTTCTTGTTGGTTAGTTGTAACTTCAGAGAGCGGAGGCGCAACAGTCGCCACGATGCCAAAAAGCACGAACCACCCTATTAAGGTAAATAGAGCATTTCTTGGACGTGATGAAAGGGTGGCAATGAAATTTTTCATTTTGATCGCTTTTGATCGCTATAACTTTTAATTATAAGTGCAAAAGTTACTTAAATAAAAACAAAAAATACTGTTTGCCAACTTTTAGATGTTCACTTGAATTTACCGCATCTTTTTCAACGGTATAGACTTACAAACTTTCACCGTTTTTACTTAATTCAAACTGATATTTGTTTACAAGTAGTTAAATATGAGTTTGAATGTTATATAAATCTATCAATGACACATACAAAATGAGGTTGGAATTTTGAAGGCTGCTGTTTACTCTGGAAAACAAAAATTTAATGTTCAGGATATCCCCATCCCAGAACCGGAACCAACCCAGGTTTTGGTAAAGATCGGTCTATCAGCAATATGTGGAACTGACGTTCACGCTTTCATGTACGATCTAGCACCTCCTGGAACAGTTTTGGGACATGAATTCACGGGAACCATCGTACAAACTGGTAACGATGTGAAACGTTGGAAGGAAGGGGACCGAGTTGTGGGTGGAGGTGGTGAGCCACCTCCAGGAGAAGAACCTCCAGTATATTCTCATCCAAGATACAATTACCGGAAAATGGGTTTTATACAAACTCAAACCCGAGCGTATGCTGAGTACATACTAATGGAGGAATGGCAACCTATCAACATACCCTCCGGGGTTTCGGATAGGGCCGCTGCAATGTGTGAACCAGCAGCTGTTGCTGTACGCGCAATAAGAAATTCAAATCTTAAGCTTGGGGATTCCGTTGGAATAATTGGTGGAGGTCCCATCGGTTTACTGGTCTTACAATCCGCGGTAGCAGCTGGAGCTTCGGAAGTTTATTTATCTGAACCATCAGACCTCCGACAAAATTTGGCAAAAAAACTTGGGGCGTCGGCCGTATACTCTCATTTAGATTGTGATATATCAACAGAAATAGTTAAGGCAACTGCTGGTATCGGACCAGATGTAGTTTTTGATTGTGCAGGATTCCCAGCAACTCTTGACCAGGCATTTGAAACTGTAAAAAGAAATGGGCAGGTTGTACTCGTTGCAGTTCCATGGGAAGATATGCCTCTACGACCGGCTGATTGGATGGCGCGCGAAATGTTTTTCAAGGCAAGTTGGGGATCTCGCCCGGAAAACTGGCACACAGCCCTTAATTTGATGAAGTCAGGGGCAATTAATGTTGACCTCATGGTAGGTGAAAACAAATACTCCAAATTGGACGACATACAAAGCGTGTTTGAGGGACTTATGAAACCCACAAATGAAGGACAAATGATTATAGAAATGTAGTTATAACTTCAAAATGGGCTATTGAAGAAAATCCAACTGGCGTCCCGACTTCGGTGGAGAAAGAGAACCCCAATAATTATAAGGGTAGCGGGACCAAATATAATTGTGCCTAACACCCATAGCTGAAACAAAAATTTAAAATTCATAGATTAGTAACTTATTATATTTTTGGTTGTCATCTAAATTCTACACCTAGGGATAAATGACTAAACATAAAAAATGATTACTTATATGTTTTTTACTATATGTTCCATAATTTATTCCACGTTTATAGTTTTATTAATGATCGTTAAATATTCAGTTAAGTATAGAAACAACATTGGGAATCCATAAATGTCCAAACAAATTACTTCAATTATTAATATATCCAAAAACCTCATGGTACCCATGCGAGACGGAATAAAATTGGCGACCGACATTTATAGACCAGCCGATATAAATGGAAATCCAATAAAAAGAAAATATCCAACTATTCTCGGAAGAACTTCATACGATAAAACGAACCCGGTTATATGGGTAAAACCAGTGGCAGAATTTTTTGTGCGTAATGGGTATGTAGTGATCTTACAAGACCTCAGAGGTAGAGGGGATTCGGAAGGTACAGGTGATTACTATCACACAGCGAATGAAAAAGAAGGAATTGACGGATACGACACGGTAGAGTGGATAGCATCTCAAAGTTGGTCCAACGGAAACGTTGGTATGGTTGGTGCTTCCCATGGTGGTATTGTCCAAAATATGGCATCAATATACCGTCCTCCAAGCTTAAAAGCCCTTTGGGTTGATGTAGCCCCTACCAATGCATTTAAATGGGAAGCCCGGCAAGGCGGGGCAATGGCTTTGCATATGTACGGAGCTCTGTATCTACATGGATATGATTCTCAAGAAATTATTGGTGACGAAGAGGCGATAAAAACAATTGAACAGGGCGCCATTAATTTAAAAGAAGAAATTTTTAAAACTCCTTTTTACGAAGGAAGTACTCCTATAAAGGAAGTGTCGAATCTGGAAAAGGTTCTAATGCATTATTATCGGGACGGTATCTATAATGACTGGTGGTCAAAAGAATCACTTGATCAGACCAACCATTTCAAAAAAATGGCTGATATACCTGCCGTCTACAGTACAGGTTGGTATGATCCATTCACTGCAGATGTTTCAGAGCAATTTGTTCAAATGCAACAAAAAAATTCGTCGATGCAGAAGCTTATCATAGGTCCATGGAACCACGTAACCATGCGGGGTAAAGGCTCTTCATTCACTGGGGAAGTAGAATTTGGTCCCGAGGCAAAATGGGGTGACGAAACTCTTAATTATCACCGGTTAAAGTGGTTCGACCGGTGGTTAAAGGGAATAGAAAATAAAATTGAACTTGAACCATCTGTTCAAATATTTCGTATGGGAGGAGGCGATGGTCGGAAAACAAACGAAATAAATATAAACCACGGTGGAATATGGAAAACGGGAAATTCATGGCCACCGTCTGATGTAAGAGAAAGAATATTGTTTCTTAACCCCGATAGCAACTTGGATTTTTATGCGGACCAAAAAGAAGAAGACTCATTTTCCTGGGTACATAACCCAAGTAAACCTGTACCAACAATATCGGCAAATGTCACCGGTTTTTATAAATGGCTCGAAATTCCAAAAAACATGGACGCATCATATGTTCCACAGCGAGCGAGAATGGTCTCTTTAATCCCAGATGGACCTCTACATCAAAGGGAAAGAGCAACAACAGTGGGAGCAAGCCAACCACTCTTATTATCATTTGAACGAAAAGACGTCTTGACGTTTCAAACAAAACCAATTAAAGAAAACGTAGAAGTAATCGGTCCGGTCAATGTCATCCTTTATGTATCTTCGTCGGCGGTTGATACAGATTTCACCGCAAAATTATTAGACATATATCCTAAGTCGGATGAATTTCCTGAAGGGTTTCATTTGCCTTTAGCAGATTCGATAATTAGAACTCGATTTAGAAACGGATTTGCCCGTGAAGAATTCATGAACCCTGGAGATGTATGTCAAGTAAAAATAGAATTACCTCCAATAGCTAATCTTTTTGTGGAGGGACACAGATTAAGACTAGAAATAGCCTCGAGCAATTTCCCTAGGTTCGACATCAATCCAAATACAGGCGAACCTCTTGGAAAACACACAAAAACTATCAAAGCTAAAAACACAGTCTATGTAGGGCAAAAATACCCTTCTTGCATCAAATTACTCACCACCTGAAAATAATGACGATTACTGGTTTAATTTGTGGTATGAATGACTAATTTGGTTGTTGTTTATTTTCACTATTCTGTAGCCTGACGGATCTTCACCAAGAGGATACCCAACTGGACCGGATGTAATCATCTCCATTTTGCCGTTTCGGGCATAATTGTTTCTGTGCCAGTGCCCTGCAAAAACCGCCTGAACATTTCCTCGCTCGAAAAGATCTATAAGATCCGATCTTGTAGGATTTGGAATAGTCCAGTATCCTGCCTTACCGGGTGGACTTGGGGCCCACTCTGGCTCCATAGACCCTTCATTAGCATTATCTAGGAAGAGTGGGTGGTGGGTGAAAACGACAGTGGGAATATTTTTGTCTTTAGCTTCATTCATTTCTACTTCTATAAATTTCATTTGGTCTAAACATTCTTCAATCACCAATTCAGGATGGGCTAAAACCACACTATTTATTACCAAAAACTTGTATCCGTTATGTGTGAATGAAAAATAATCCTCGCCAAATTCTTTTCTATATTCGATAAGACTCTCAATCGTTGGAACTTCTGTATCTGCTCCTACATCATGATTACCTGGAACCCAAAAAACTGGTATGTTTGCTTTCAATTGTTTTGCTATGGTCTTTACCGCATGTATCTGTTCCCGGTTCCCTGGAGTGTTTACCATATCACCACAAATCACGACGAAAGACACTTCCAGTTCATTAGCGATCGATATCGCTTTGGAAAATAACCTAGTTTCATTCTCCAAATGATAATACTTGGATTCCTTATCGACTTTCAGATTACTTCTTTTGTATGTCATTATTTGGTGGTCTGACATACCACTTAAATGGGCAAATTGCCCAAATTGAGGATCTGCTAATTGAATAAATCGAAAATTAGTTTCCATAAATAATCACATATCTAATATAAAAATTATCGTGAAAAAAATTCTACTACAGGATTAAAATCAGCATCTAAGTCCAATGGGTACATTGGTCTCTGGCAATTAACATGACCCAAAGTAGGTAGGTTAGCACTCGTGGATCCAGGAGCATCAACGTTAAAATTTTCTTCTACCCAATCATCAAAAAATTCAGGTTCGCAATGAGGCGATTTCACTATCGTTGAGTGAAAATCACGGGGGTCTAACCCATTAGCGAAATAAACAGATCTGTCGACTTGTATGACTGGATTTGTCATAACGACAAGCGTAATACTTCCACTTTTCAACACCGCAGAAGGACCGGGGTCTTGTTTAAACGCCCATCTTTCTAAAATAAATGGTGAATTCGAATGCGAAATTATTTCCCAATCGAGTTCCAAAGGAGAATGTCGGGAATCCAGTAAGCCACCGACTGATATTTTTACTTGATTTCCTATTTCATTTTCATTAGCAATTTCCACAGCTTTAGGGTCGACTACAGAACCCAAAACCGAGTGCGGGTATGATTGTTTAACCATTTCGACTAAAATTGCATTACTATCACCAGGAGCGCCTGAACTAGGTGCATCAGCAGCATCCGTGAAAGCTATTGGCCCTTTCATGGTTGAACCCAAAGAAACAGACTTAGTTAGAGAAACAAAATTACCCTGCAATTTAGATCGGTTGGGCCAAAAGTCAGTTGCCATTCTAAGTGCACTTGTTGAAGCTAAATTTCTATCTCCATCAGTAAAAACATATGATTGGCTACAAAGTTCCGGAACATCGGTAAAAGGATTACTTATTAAAAAACCCGCAGATAGTACTTCTTTATCCGATGAAATATTTTTGGCATATCTTATCTGTTCTCCAAAGAGGCCAGTTTCTGTTATGAGTTCGTTACCTCTAACAATTGCTGGGATCTTAACGCGTGCCGCTACGGGAGTCACACCGTCAATAATTATCTTCTTTAGCATTTTTGCTGCACGTCGGCCAGTATCGGAAAAATCTACATGGGGATACGTATGAAGAGAGACGACCCCATTCACATTTTCTAACATTTTTGAAGTCAATATACCATGTAAATCAAGAGATATCACAATTGGGATTTTATTACCTAAAATCTTTCTTACTTCCTCTAAAAGATATCCTTCCGGATCCAATTCTTCGGTTGTACCCATGGCACCATGAAGTGAAATATACGCCCCATCTACATTGTCTGAATATTTTTTTATAGGTTCTAAAAATTCTTCAACTATTTTCAAAAAGGCAGAATGTTCTAATGGTCCTGAAGCACTACCTTCAGCGTGATAGGTGTATATACATTCCAAATTTGGTATTTTATTTAATTCTTCTATCGCACCACCGATATAGCTATTTCTTCCAGTATTAAATTTTCGCACTTCATCTGCTCTGTATATTTCAAAAAAATCATACCGACAAGGAGCGGGATTAAAGGAAGATATTTCTTGAGTACATCCCATAATTAATATTTTTTTCATTTAAGTACCTACAAATTAATAAAATCAACGATGGCAACAAATAAAAAGTGTAACCTACAAAGACAAGGTGAAAATAACAAATAACAAAAAAGTATTAACAAAATAATGAAATTTTCCATATAAAGGGATAAATTAAACAAAAAAACCTAGCAGAGGTAACACTGTCGATATGAAAAAAGTAAAAGCCGTTCAAAAATATTCTCCCCCTTGCCGCATGCCAAATGGACTTCAATGGTCTGATGATGAACTTTACGTTATGGATCAACAAACCGATAAAGTCTTCATCATAAACAGTGAGGGATACCTATCGCGGATAATTCACACACCAACAGAAAATGGGTCTGGAATTACAGTAGGAGGAGGATTCCTTTGGACCGCCTCAAACGGCGAAACAAAATTCAGAGAAAAAAGAGCGACTGACACCGATATAGGATGGATATATCAACTGGATATAATGACAGGGCAGTTCATAAACAGATGGAGAACACCTGATGGAGGAGGAATTCATGGTATCGAATGGGACGACGGAAAATTGTGGGTAACTGCATTTAATCCAAAAGCTTTGATTTTATGTGATCCGTTTGATGATATGAAAATATTGGCTCGCCACAAAGTGACTAGCGAACGGTTACATGGTCTGGCTAGAGATGGAGACGGAATTTGGTGTGCTCACACATCAGATAAAATAATCATCAAATATGATATTGAAACAGGCATAGAAAGGGAACGATTAGTTTTCGAAGAAGACGCTCCAGCACCCCACGGGTTATCCATTAAAGACGGGGTACTCTGGTATTCAGACGCAATGATGGTTGGTGGAGGACACGACGACCCTATACGACATGGTCCTGAGATAGGGATAATTGAGCGATAAATAAAATTTTTTTTATATTACGAAAGGACAACTAAAATTGAAGGCTGCAATACTCATTGAACCTCATAAACCTGTTTTGGTTGAAGAAGTAGACCTTCAAGACCCAAAAGACGGAGAAGTTTTAGTCGATCTGGTTGGAGCAGGTATTTGCCACAGTGATTACCACTACGTTGACGGGCATATAAAACCGAGGAAATTGCCACTTGTAATGGGTCATGAGGGCTCTGGTATCGTAGAAAAAATCGGTCCAGGAGTTAAATCAATTAAACCCGGTGACAAGATAATTTTTTCGATGGATGCTATGTGTGGTTTTTGCCGAAATTGTACCAACGGTATTCCAACCCTTTGTGAAACATATGGACGCACTGTCACCATGCCAGATGGTACCAACAGATTCAGTAAAAACGGTGACCCGATATACCAGTCAAATGGCGTAGGGACCTACACAGAAAAAACGGTTGTCCCAGCCGATACAGTCGTTAAAGTATCCGACGATACGCCACTTGAAAAAGCTTGTCTCATAGGATGTGCGGTAATAACTGGAGTCGGTACCGTTGTTAATCGTGCGAAAGTTGAAAAAGGGTCATCCGTCGCGGTTTTTGGGTGCGGTGGAGTAGGACTCAATGTTATTCAAGGGTCCGTGTTTGCTTCATCATCCACAATTGTTGCGATTGACAATAACGAATTTAAACTTAAAAAAGCCAAAGAAATGGGTGCCACACACACTGTAAATTCAGCAAAAGAAGATCCCGTCCAAGCAATAACCGAAATAACAAAAGGCGGTGTTGATTACGCTTTTGAAGTGGTAGGATTTCCAGATATTTTAAGTCAGGCCTTTAAATCCACCCGCCCAGGCGGAACGGCCGTTATGGTTGGAGTTCAACCCCCGGATGCAAAAATATCAATAGACTGCACAGATTTACTAATGGACCGTGGACTGATCGGTGCCTATCACGGAACGGCACGGCCAAGAGTAGATTTTCAGTGGTTATTGGACTTGTATAAAACCGGTCGTTTAAATCTTGACGGTTTAATAACTAAATACAGGCCGTTGGAAGAGGTTAATGAAGCGTTCGAAGATATGAATAAAGGACTTGTAGCTAGGTCAATCCTAACATTTAAGTGAAACGCTAACCTCTAATTAGCGGAATATCAGCTGCGTAAATATCAGGATCAAACCGTAAGTCTATTATTTCAAATGTGTCACTTTTTAGAGCCTGGTCCAAAGCGGTTTTAAATTCCGAAATGTCATGCACCAACCGTCCTCTACCCCCAAAGCTTTCGGCTATTTTCACTAGATTCGGCTGATAAAGGTCTACCCCATCCCTAGATAATCCTTTTTGCTTCTGCTTTATTCGTATCATACCTAAAGTCCCGTCATTAAACACAATGATAATAGGTTTCGTTTTCATCCGGGCTATAGTTTCTAATTCAGATATTTTCATCATAAAACCTCCATCCCCAACAAAGGCTATAGATTTCTGATCAGGTAATTCCAGTGATGCCGAAATCACTGCTGGAATAGAAAATCCCATGGTATTAGCCCCGCTAGAATCAAAATAAGTTCTGTTTCCTCTTACTTTCCAGGCATATAATCCAACCCGTCCGTAAACGCCGGCTTCAGTGCAAAGAATCGTTTCATCTGGGCACAATTCTCTACACAGACCTATTACTGCTCCGGAATTAAATGTATTTGAATTAATACGTAAATTCCCCCGAACATTAGACCAGTATTCGCTCAAGAATTTCAAAGGCCAACGATTTTTATTAATTACCCCATCAGTTATTCCTTTTATTACTTCAGATACTTGACCATAAGTCGTAAAAATAGGTGGTGTAATTTTTTCGTTTTCCTCTATATAAATTGAATCGATTTCAATAAATGGTTGGTCATGTTGCCATCCCGACAACAATTCGGATCGATCTAAACCTACGCCAATAATTAAATCTGAACGGCTAATCATCCCAGCCTCAAAAGTATTCGTCGCATAAACTCCGGACACTATACCAGCATATAGTGGATGGTCTTCAGTGATTATTCCGCGAGCTTTTGACGTAACCATAAAAGCTATACCTGCTTTTTCAATTAAATCAACCAATAAATGACCCAAACTCTCCCTTACAGCCATAGGACCAATAACCAATAGGGGACGTTCAGAAGAATTTATAGTATCGACAATTTGAGTAACAGTCGATACATCAGAACTATCCGAGTCGCTACAATCATTTAGATCATCAGAAGTCCCCAAGTAATCTGAGGTCAATAGTGCATTTGGAATGTCGATATGATATGGACCGGGTCGCTCGGTTTTTGCGGTCAAAACAGCTTCAGTCAAACAGGATTTCGTTCTCGTTTCATCTAAAACGTTTGAACCTTTGCTGACTGAGTTAAATAATGACTGGTGATCAATTTTCTGAAGAGTCATAGATGGCGAAATTTTTGGACCATAACATTCGCTAAAAACTAGCAACGGATGCCTTTCAAGGTAGGCATAACTAGCACCAGATGCTAGATTAGCAGCTCCCGGTCCCATAATTGAAATACATGCTCCCAAAGATGAAGTTAATTCTCCAGAAACCACAGCCATAATCGCGGCAGAACTTTCTTGCTGAACCAACTCAAATGTTATGTGTTCTTTAGAGCATGCATCAATTAAATCAACTGAACTTCCACCACCTGGTATCCCGAAAATACGTTTTACTCCTTGAGACTTGAGTTCCGAAGAGAAAACATTTCCTACCGTTTTAGTCATTTTCGCTCTCCTTCGATTAGGTTTCTTTTATTAATTTGATCAAATTACGGTCAGTAAGTTTCAGGATCTTCATAATGTTGCTTATACTCCGTTTTATCCCGTTCATGACCTTTGCTATCAGGATTCAGGTCTTTACCTGCCCCATCCACTGGTTCGTAACCTAATTGATCTCTTGCTTTTTCTAACGAAAATATTGACCAATAGTTGTTACTCATAGCATAAACCGTTGTATACCTAATCGAATCGGGGGCATCAACCGCCTTGGCGTGTATTTGCGAAGTATCATTATGAGATAGCCATAGGGCTAGGGCTCCACCACCAAATCCCGGATCATCTGTCGAAATAGTAAAACCTATGCGTATATTAATCACCGACAATCCATGGTGGTCACTATAGTAGCTACCTAGTGACTCTCCATAGGCTTTTGAAGCTCCGTAATACCCTGAAGGCCTAATTCTTATATTTTCATCCAATAGAGGATAAGGACGAGAAACTTTTTCAAATTCACCATTCATAATGTGGCAATATGGTTCATCTAGATAGTTACCACCAACTGCGTGCTGAGAACTCCCAAACACGACGCGTTTAACTCCTGAAATTTTTGCTGCCTCAAAGACATTATACGTACCGATAAAATTGTTTCGGAGTGCTGATTCCCAATCCGCCGTGGCACTACGATCAGCCGCAAGATGCACAATAGTATGTTGGTCTCTAAATGCTGGAAGTAATGTCTCGATTTCAGCAATATTACCCTTGAAATTATGCTCTTCATCAATGCCCTTAGTGCCATATCTTGATAATGAAGATAGTTCATATCGATTTTCAAATTCTGTTCTAATGGCTGTTCCAACTACTCCGCTTAGGCCAGTAACAAGAACCCGTTTTTTTTCCGACATAAATAACCTCCATGTTGTAATTGCATGCGTTAATTAGACAGCTATACAAGAATATCAGTAATTTATATCATGTAATTAACTATGAAAATAGGATCTCGCAAATAAAACTGTTCAATATTTGGTTACTGCCGAAGACCAAGTTATCTTCAATGTGGTTTTTAGCCGAAAGACATAAGAGCAATGGCCAAGAAAACTGCTACCGAGGACAATAACTTAACTTTCAGTTCATTTTTGGAAAATTTTTCATAAACGAATTTTGCCATAAACCTAGCCCCTAATAAACTTAACAGAAAAACAAAAATCGGCCTTACCCCAAACATAGTGGCTACAAGACTAACTGGTCCAATGGATATGGCAAATGTAGTGAGCAAATGGCATATAAATGGCGTTATACCTTCCACAGAAATCAACAACACTGCCCTTTTTGGAAACTTAAGAAAATTAAATAAATCGTGTGCCGAATCTTTTCGCCCAAACACAAAAAACATCATGGTACAAAGTCCAATTCCGCGCAATGCAACTATGTGCAGGCTAATCAAATCCGTAGTAATTGATTTGATTACCAACTGTGAAATTCCAATTAACGCAGCACTAATGAATAAAAGGAAAAAAATGGGTCTAATAGTTGTTTTATCTTCAAAGCGACGCCTTCCGATAGATACTAAAATACCACCCGAAATCGCTATAATTACCGCTGCCCACTGAATGAAACTTAGCATTTCTCCAAAAAAAGGCCACGCAAGGAGTGCAACAAAAAGAGGACTTGTTTGCATAATAGGCATAACGCGAGTAGGGTCCTCCCGTTTTAACATCCAAAACATAATTATTAGAGCCACTCCCTGAATAATTCCAGTAAGTGTACCGCGGAAAAACACGCTCCAATCCACGAACCCAATGGGATAAACAAATAAGATTATTACCCCAATAATGCCTTGGCTTAAACCAACAAATAAATTAAAACTGGACAGATTTAATTTGTAATGCGAGAGTATGCGTTTATCAACCAGGGTGACTATGGAAAAAAGGAATGGGCTGAGTAACGCGGGTAGTATCCATTCAGTCACAAGGCACTATTACATACGTATTTAATGAAAATTTGTTGGGTGTAAAATTCACGGTAAGTCCATATTACTACCAGAAGGGTATTATTGATGGTTACACTTTAACGAATATAGCAATATTCATGCGCTCAAAATTTTTCAGCACCTACTGTTGTAAATTCCTTTGTAGATAGAGGTTAATAAATAATTGGTACCAAATTTTCATTACAAAACTATAGAAGAAATTTCTGGTTTATTATTGGCTGGAAAATTAAGCGTTGTCGATTTAGTGCAATCACAATTAGATCGTATCAATGAATTGGATATACATTTAAAGGCTTATGCCACAGTAATGCCCCACCAAGCTCTTAAGGATGCAAAAAAAGCTGACATTGAAATCTCAAATGGGAATTACCGAGGGTTTTTACATGGGATTCCCATCGCCGTTAAGGACCTTTGTTATACAGCAGGTGTTAGAACCATGGGTGGCTCTGCCGTTTTTTCTAATAACATTCCGACTTATGATTCAACTGTAGTGAGATTATTCCGCGAAGCGGGGGCAATAATAATCGGAAAATTAAACCTTACGGAAGGAGCCATGAGCTTTTACAATCCAAAATTTGACATACCTCAAAATCCGTGGAAACCAAGTCATTGGTCGGGAGCTTCCTCAAGTGGTTCTGGATGTGCAACTGCGTCTGGTATGGCTTTCGGAACAATAGGTACTGACACTGGGGGATCAATTCGTCATCCTTCGGCGGTTTGTGGGACTGTCGGACTCAAACCTACCTGGGGTAGGGTAAGCAGATTCGGTGTTATGGATTTAGCCCAATCTTTAGACCATGTTGGACCTTTAACACGGTCGTCCATAGACGCCGGAATTATATTACAGTCAATATCTGGATCAGACCCAAACGATAAAACCTCCTTACCTCATCCTGTCCCCAATATGCTTGCAACAGCTGACGCCGGGGTAAACGGTTTACGAATAGGTTACGATGAACATTACACAAACGAAGATATGGAAAAAACATTTGCTGAATCAATTTACCACGGGGTAAAAACAATGGAGAAATTAGGTGCCACCATTGTTCCAATAAAAATGCCTAAGAATTTAAGAACTTATATGGATGCATGGCAAATAATTTGTGCAACTGAAGCAGCTTCAAATCACGGTGACACCTTTCCATCAAAAGCGAATGAATATGGACCGTTTTTTAAACATTGGTTAGAAACTGGTAACAAGTACTCCGGAAAGGAATACGCCGAGGCAAACATAGAAAGGCAAAAATGTTCCGGGGAAATCAACCAATTTATGAAAAATATTGACGTGTTTGCATGCCCGTCCACGGCCAAAGCGGCCTACCCCGTAAACGATAGAGAACAATACGGACCCGTCAATACGAAAAGGGACCCATGGAATAGTCGGTTCACCGTTCCCACCAATTTTTGTGGACTACCTACAATATCATTGCCCTCGGGTTTAGATGGTAACGGCCTACCATTAAGCATACAATTTATAGGGCACTACCTTTCAGAACCAACACTAATACAAGTTGGAAATGCATTTGAAAAAGCAACGGATTTTCACGAATTACATCCACCGGTTTAGTCCTATTGTTCACCATACACAGTTTTTGGAAGCGAATTTTTCCAAATTCATTAAATAATTCCGATGCTGTCCGTCTTTTTCCCAAGCTTTGGCAAATCCCTTTTCGATAAGATTACCGTCAATACTGTCCCCATTTTCAGTATAAACGTATGCAAGTTTCCTATCATAACGGTCTTTTGCCCTAGGCCCATTTTCGATACGTATCCTATATCCAGCAAGACGTTCAGTTTCCGTTTTAGCCAACTGAAAACATTTTTCGTCAATTTCAGGTGTATCAACACCATACAATCTAATTGTTCCTAGGCTGGTGTCTATAGTGTCGCCATCAATCACGCGGAGCACATCAACTAGGTCACATTCTTTACATGTAAGCTTTTCTCGCTCATCTATTAAACCAATTGCAATTGAAGATGTTTCATTATTTGAACAAGAAAAAAATATGACGGAGATAATTAAAATCGTGACAATTTTTAACATAAATACCTAACTGTAAAAATAAATCGTGTTGGTAAGATTTGATAGTGGAGGCGACGGCGGGATTCGAACCCGCGAATAAAGGTTTTGCAGACCTTCGCCTTAGCCACTTGGCCACGTCGCCTTATATTTGTGGTGCCGAGGGTGGGACTCGAACCCACACGCCCTTACGAGCACTACGCCCTCAACGTAGCCTGTCTACCTGTTTCAGCACCCCGGCTCACCATTAACAAGCGTTTTGCCATTATTTGGCAGGAGCGGAGGGACTCGAACCCCCGACCGCCGGTTTTGGAAACCGGTGCTCTAGCCAACTGAGCTACGCTCCTATACTTTAATTCCATCATATTTCTTAAAAATATAAAGGGTTGCAAACACGCTTGAACATAAATACTATCTATTCAGCACAGCCATATCTATTTGCAACCCCTAAATTATTGAGGTTAATTAAGTGCAAATTCCGAAAAACCCTATAAGGCGTCTTCGTTCCTGTCTCCGGTTCGAACTCGTATAACCTCTCCAACTGACGATACAAAAATTTTCCCGTCACCAATATTACCGCTTCGTGCAGATTCAATTATAGCCTCAACCACCGAGTCCTTTTGGTCATCCTTAACAACCGTCACTAGTAAAGTTTTAGGCAAGGAAGACCTACTGGTGGTCGTAGCTCCGCGACCGGTGAAGACTTCCACACCTTGCTGTTGACCCTGTCCGGTAACATTAACGAAGTGGAACCCTTTGCACCCTATATCTTCAAGAGCTTGAACGACTTGATTGACTCGTTCCGGACGTATTATAGCTTCTATTTTGACCATATTTTTCTCCTTATGCTGGAGCTATGGGATCTAATTTAACACCCCATAGCTTTTCTGGTCCATTTGTTTTAGTTAATCTGCTCCATCATCTACGCTTGCTTGTTCTCCGTGTTGAGAAATATCAAGGCCAATATTTTCATCGGATTCACTAGCTCGCAAACCTAAGCCAGGAATTAGGTCAAGTATCTTTAGAATTACAAGCGTTACAATACCGGAATACACTAACGTAGCGGCAACCGCGTAAAATTGGATCAGAACCTGTTCCCAATTACCTTCTATCAGTCCAGCTGTTCCTCCGATTGCCTCAACTGCAAAAATTCCCGTTGCAATAGCGCCCCAAATTCCGCCTATACCGTGAACTGCAAAAACATCGAGGGCATCATCAAGTCCTGTGGAATTAATAAGGTCAACGGCAAAGAAACAAAGAACACCGGCCCCCAAACCTATAGCCAATGCCCCATATATTCCCACAAATCCGGCAGCAGGGGTTATCGCCACCAAACCAGCAACCGCTCCTGTTGCGACGCCTACAGCGCCCATTTTACCGTTCTTTATTTGGGATACTACCCCCCAAGTTAAAGCAGCTGTCGCGGCTGCTGTATTAGTAACAAGAAATGCACTAGAGGCAATACCATCCGCAGCCAATTGAGAGCCAGCATTAAAACCAAACCAACCGAACCATAGAATAGCTGCTCCAAGAACTACGTAAGGAACATTATTTGGTTGACGACCTGGATTTCGCCTTTTACCAAGAAGAAATGCGGCTGCTACAGCGGCAACACCTGCATTTATGTGTATAACTGTTCCGCCTGCAAAATCCAGCGCACCTAGATCACTCAACCATCCTCCACCCCATACCCAGTGACAAATAGGTGCATAAACCAGTGTAATCCATAAAAGTAGAAACACTAGGTATGTTGATATTTTAAACCTTTCCACAAGTGCACCTGTTATAAGTGCAGGAGTGATAATCGCAAACATCATCTGAAATGCAACAAATGCAAGGATAGAATACCCGTCATTTGCGTCAGTACTTATTCCGGACAAACCAAATTCGCTCAATCCACCAACCCATCTCTGTAATGGTCCTCCATCACTGAAAGAAAGTGTATATCCCCAAAGTACCCAAATTATGCTCACAACAGCTATCGACATAAAACTTAGCATGATTGTGTTTACGAGATTTTTTGCCCTAACTAGGCCGCCGTAAAAAAATGCAAGTCCGGGTGTCATCAAAAATACAAATGCCGACGCCACCAAAACCCATGCGGTATGTCCTGAATCCATAATTGTTATCCTCCTTAGTAATGTGCAAAAATGTTATATACCTACATCCTAATTAAAATATGTTTCGTAAATGTTGCAATAGTGTGTCAAAGCTATTAAATTTTTTAAGAGTTTACAATTTAACCTATGATAATCGATTCACATTGCCATTCTTGGTCTTATTGGCCATACCTGCCGGAACCACCATACCCAAAAACTCATGGTTCTGTGGAAACTCTCATTAACCGAATGGACTTGTCAGGGGTTAATAAAGCCACAATAGTTTGTGCGCAAATTTTTAGAAACAAAGAAAACAATGATTACGTTGCAAGTGCCGTAAAAAAATATCCCGATAGGTTGGATCAATTTGCCGATGTTGACTCATTTTGGTCGGAAACATACCACACCAAAGGTGCTGCTGGGCGCTTGGAATCTGCAATAAATAAATGGCCCATGAAAGCCTTTACTCACTATCTTGCACAGGCGGACAATGGGGATTGGATGAATTCTCAGGATGGTAGGGATTTTTTTAAATTAGCAGAAGAAGCAAAAATCATCGCTAGTATTGCCATGGGTCCCCACCACCAAAATGAGGTACGAAAAGTAGCCGAACGCCACCCTAAATTGAACATTCTTTGTCACCACATGTCCGGGTTGAAAGCTCATGGTAAAGATGCTAATAAAAACTTACAGAATGTTTTAGAATCGTCAAAATATCCAAACATTCATTTGAAACTTTCCGGGTTTCATTATGTCACCGATCAAAAAAAAGACTGGAATTTTCCTTACAAAGACACAAAATACATCTATGAAGAGTGTTATCAAGCATTTGGTACCAGAATGTGTTGGGGGTCGGACTTCCCTGTCGTTCGAAAATCAATGACATATAGACAATCTCTTGAAGCCTTCAGAACTTATTGTGATTTCGTTACCGATAATGACAAGAAAGAAATTTTAGGCGGAACTCTCAATAAAATTCTTAATTTATCTAGAAAAGTGGATAAGTGATCTAGTACCTTCAGGTCCTCACTCGTCTATAGGTCAAAAAAGGATAATCACGCTCTACGTTTCGTTTTGCCATAAGCCCAAAATATCATAAGTAACAAACCAATCCACGCCAGGTCAGATCTACCACCAGTAGTACAGGCTCCTTCGAGCTTTTTACTTTGAAGGTTATTTTCCAGTGCATCTTCCTCTATAGGAGACATAGAAACATCTGTACCTTCACTGTCCGGAGACAAAGTAAAAAGCTTATAACCCGGAGTAGGTTCTGCTGCAGGCAGGTCAGTTGTTTTGGGTTTGGGAGGAACATATGGTGGGGCGCCTATAGAATCTCTCCAGTCCGACTCGAGATTTTCCAAGTCAATCCCGTAAACTTCTTCCAACGATGAATCTATTCCCCGACCAGATTTTAACAATGACAATAGATTTGCCATATTATCGGTACCATATTTAGTAATCATGTAATCCACAACACTCCTAGCCTGACCATAGGCTACGAGAGTCAAATTAGCATCTCCAGGAAATCGATTCAAATGACTTAGAGGCAGAAGTCTGTTAGTGTCCATGGCCCATTCTAAAAACCTATTATAAGATATCGACTTATCCATATTACCGTATTCGGCTAAACCTTCATTCAACCATAATGGTACTTGACCGGACGACCCTGCCGCCCTACCTACTAAAATATGAGTTATCTCATGGGTAGCCGTACCTATATCTCGTCGACCAGCTAACACTAACACTACACTTTCAGAATAAAAGGCCTGTCCTTCGGTAATTAATTCACGACTAGTTGCCATACTCCGAGATTGTACTGCCCCAATCATTTCAGCGTTGTTATTATACAAAGTCATGGTTATTGGAGTTTCTATCTCAGCCCCTGTAATCGGACCCATAATTTCCAAACATTTGGTAACTGCATCACTCAGTCTCTCTGCCCTAGTTTTCATAGGTCCATGGAATAAAATAGTGACAGGGCCTGACGATAGTTCATTCCATTCATATCTAGAATCGTTGTATATAAAACTATTTGATTCTGTTTTCATCTCCAGACCAGATTCGGTGATTCCAATGAACCAATAATTAACGGTGGTACCAGGAGGCAAATAACGATCCCCAGAATTAGTCCTGTAAAAAAGTTCTCCAGTAATCTTTCCATTCAATTCTTTTAGGTCCATATAAGCATATTGGACAGTCGATTGGGGACCTGATTTAAAATAAATTTTTATTTCTTCCAATTTCTGATTAGAAGAAAAATCGGCGGTAAACGAAATCCCATTTGGAAATTCAGAGGTCACGCTAGAGGATAAAATTTCAAGGTTTTCGGGTTTTTCGTCTGCATTAACTGTAGGCAACCCAAGCAAACAAAAGGTCAATAAAACGACAATTATGGCTAGAAAAATATGGTTGAATCTCAATATGCTACCCAAATTTTTAGTTTACCGGTTCATTGAGCGCCATGATAAAAACATTCTTTGTAAAGCACTAATTGGAGTGCCAACAGACAATATCCAAATACCATAATTCGGGAAACCTATTATCAAACTCAAAACTACAATGATGACTCTTTCTGGTCGGGTTAAAATACCTCCCATTGCCGGAACTTGCAATCCTTCGGACCTTGCTCTGATATAGCTTACCATCAACGAGCCTACAAGAGCTATCATGGTCAAAATAACCAAAGTGTTATTTGCTTGGTCCAAAAAATATGCCCCGATCCCTATAAGAATTACGGATTCACTCAATCGATCAGTAACCGAATCGAGTAGAGCTCCCTTGGTCGTTACATTGCTTGTTTTTCGGGCCACTCCTCCATCAAGCATATCGAAAATTGCACTTATAAAAACGATTATCCCTGCCACAAGAAAGTTACCCTTGTAACAGAAATAGGCTCCAACTGAGGCAAGGGCTAGTCCAAAAACGGTGATTAAAGAGGGGGGAAGTTTTAAAAATACCAAAAGGTCTACGATAGGATTTTCAAACCATTTAGAAACAATTCTACGCAATTTTAATCTAATAGATATCATTTTTTGTTATTCTAAACCTTACTGTCAAATGGCCTTGAGTTGTCTAACATGAGGGCATTTTCATAAACGCCCAAAATTCTATCCACCACTTTATCCCAACTATAAAGTGCGGCCGTATTTCGCCCGTTGATACCAAACTTGATCCTCATAGCGGGATCTTCAATCATCTTATTTATTGCATTTGCTAGGGCAATTTCACTTTTTGGTTGAACGAATAATCCTTGCACGTTATTTTCCATAACTGAGTTAAACCCCGGAATATCAGAGGCAACAATCGGAGTAGACGAAGCCATCGATTCAATAATAATAAAACCAAAGCTTTCCTTTCCAGTATTAGGTGCACAAAAAACATCTGCATGCTGGTAATAACTTGCTAACTCGTCATCCGAAACTGGTCCTGTAAACACAATATCATCCAAACATCTTTCTCCCATAATCCTATAAGTTTCACCGTCAGGCACACCCCCACCGACAACTACGAGTTTAATATTTGAATTTCTCCATTTCAAAATTGAATATGCCCCTATTAGCCATCTGAGTCCCTTCCTAGATTCATTAATCCTCCCTACGAATAATAAGTTGACCGATTTACGATCAAAAAAAGATGGATATGCCCTCGATTTGGAGAAAAATTTTGTGTCCACGCCATTTGGTATGACATGGTACTTACCAGCAAAAAACTTACTAATATAGTTTTTTGCTGGTTCAGAAACTGCAATTTTGGCAGCCATATTTCCAGAAGATTTCAACAAGAAAGGTTTCAAAAAATTATACCCTGAGGTTTTACTATCATTATATGAATGAAAAGTTCCCACGACAGGTGCTTTTGCCATGTTCAACGCCATGAAAGAAATGGCGGGAACAAATGGTTCATGTATGTGAATGATGTCAAAGTTTCTCTGTTCCAGTATAGTTTTCAGTTTCCGGTCACCCCAAATCAAAGGAGAAATCCTCGCTATAGAGCCTCCTACAGGTATCGGGATGGATCGACCAAAAGATATAAAATCCGATCCTTCAACAGATGTAACGGGTTGACTTTTAGAGCATGGGGCCAAGATGGTTATTTCGTTGCCCCGCCTTTTGAGCTCAAAAGCTAAATTGGCAATATGGGTTTGAACACCACCATGATAGGCAAAATCGTATGGAGATATTTGAGCTATTTTCAAAAGTCTATCTTACAAATTACAAACATTTGTAACGAAATTAAAAGTTTTGTTTATATTCTAACTCCAACTCCATAGACCACAGTTTACTGTTAAATCGTTGAATTCATTAGTTATCAGAAGCAAAATCTTCTACAGCTCTCCTGGCATCGTCGTCCCGCATCTGGTGTGGAGGAGACTTCATAAAATACGCTGATGGGGACTCTAACGCACCAGTTATATTGTTATCCATTGCAATCTTGGCGCACCTAATAGCATCTATAGCTACACCAGCAGAATTTGGACTATCCTCTACTTCAAGTTTTAATTCAATGTTTAAAGGTTGATCGCCCCACGATGTTCCTTCCAATCTGATATAAGCCCACTTACGATCTTCAAGCCAAGGAACATGGTCGGATGGACCTATATGTACGTCATCCGTAGGAAGTTCTTTTTCTAGTTGTGATTGAACAGCATTGGTCTTGGATATTTTTTTGGAAACCAATCTGCTTCGTTCTAACATGTTGTAAAAGTCCGTATTACCACCAAAATTCAATTGATATGTCCTATCCAACCTTACACCCCTATCTTCAAACAATCTGGCGAGTACTCTATGAACGATAGTGGCGCCCACTTGAGATTTGATATCATCCCCAACTATTGGTAACCCCTTGTCAACAAATCTTTTTTGCCAGTATGGTTCTTTCGCTATGAAAACCGGTATACAATTCACGAAAGCGCAACCGGCAGCTAAGACCTGCTCAACATACCATTTGGTCGCCTGCTCAGAACCTACGGGAAGGTAATTGATAACCACATCCACTTTTCTCTCTCTCAATATACCGACAATATCTGATGTTGATCCTTCGGCTTTCTCTATAACGTCTTTAAGGTATTCTCCTATACCGTCATGAGTCATCCCTCTATCAACAGTAACACCAACATTTGGTACATCATGGAATTTAACTGCATTGTTGTTTTTGGTAAAAAGGGCTTCGGATAAATCTTTACCAACCTTTTCACCATCAACATCGAAAGCAGCAACTATATTAACGTCCCCTATGGCATAACCTCCCAATACGTTATGCATAACACCCGAAACTGGATCAGATGATTCGTCCACCTCAGCGTATTTGTACAACCCCTGTACGAGTGATGACGCGCAGTTTCCAGCGCCTATAATAGCTACATTTATTTTTCCCATGTGATCCCTCTAATCTATTCTATTTTTTATACACATATAAAACACACCAATAAAAACATTACTAAAAAACAATAAGAACAATCAGGAACATTTTCTACAAATTTATCGAAATCACTTCCTAAGTTTTCTAAACCCTTCAAATGTTGACTTCCATTGACTGGGCAACTTCACTTAATGAACGGACGGAAATATGGTGGTTGATTCCAGACCAGACATAATCAAAATGGTGTCGTAACACTTTGTAATACTCGCTAACTTTTGACACTCGTATAATTGGAACAATTCCATCTATTGAGGAACCGTCAATAGCATCATCGGGTTTACCAAAATGATAGGTCTCAACAAAACAACAATTATCAGTCATAACCATATAAACAGACGGCCAATAATCAACGAACCTTGCATCCATTTTAAATTTATTACTTTGATCAGCTTTGTTCTTTAGGGCCACAATAACATTTAAACTCCGCCAGGAATCACTATAAAGGGATCCTATGCGAAAACGTTCTTCGTCATGAAACCGAACACCATCCTCCAAAACGGAGCGCGCCCGGGCAAATTTTCCTACCGGATCTACTAAAATCGCCTTGAGTGACACATCTCTATCATCATCTGCCATGGACCGCAAAATCCCTGTATGCCCCCTTTCACCAAAAAATTCCCTCAATCCGACTCCCATTAGTCGTATTTCCTTGCCACATAATTCGAGTTCCTTACCGATGATCTTGGAGGTGTCAGGATCAGATGACCTAGGACCCAATATGGCTTCTATACCAGCATTAAATGACCCGTTCATAAGTGAAAAAAACTTCTCTAAAGCCAATTTATCGGTATCCCTTGGGTTGACCTCTAGATGGTCACCGAGTTTTTTTGTCTCTTCTTGATATTGATCTTTTTTTGCAGGATTTAATAATGTCACCAACGATTGTTCCGTGACGATCCATGTTTTCCCCAAACGCGTGGCAGGCAAAATCCCGTTTTTTAACCATTTATAGACAGTTTTTTCACTAACATTCAGACGAGCCGCTATATCCCTGACTTTGATGCCATTCACCCTAATTACACCTATATTCCTTAATATTCCTAATAATACTGTAATATTATATAATATTCTTATTAAATAGAAATTTTAGGTAATAATAAACCCTTTACACATCTACCAACCCACAGCCGCCCCATCTTTACGCGGTTCAGAACCTGCTGTTAAAACACCTGATTCGGGATCGCGAGAAATTATCTGACCACCGCCCATCCCAACTCTTTCAATCCCAGTCTGGAGCATAATGTTGTGCCCGCGGCGTTCAAGATCGCGTATTATGTTCGGATCAAGACCATCCTCCACCATAACATTTTGCGTGTCTTCAACATCTATTTTAAATCTTAGAGAGTCCAAAGCCTGTTGAGAATCCAAATTAAAATCAACCATGTTCGAAACCACTTGTAAATGACCTTGCGGCTGCTGAAATCCTCCCATGACACCAAAACTCAACCACATCTCATCATCGCGCGTAGCCATAGCTGGAATAATAGTTTGGTAAGGCCTTTTACGAGGTTGTAAATAATTAGGATGATCTGGGTCCAGTGAAAACAAAGCCCCTCTATTTTGCAGGGCTATCCCTGTAGTAGGCACTACCAGTCCGGAACCAAATCCAGCGTATAAACTGTTTATTAATGAACAAGCCATCCCGTCACCGTCGACGGCTGTAACATAAACCGTATCGGAACCACCCATTGGATTTCCGTAGGAAATTGAAGGGTTGGCAGAATCTGATTTAATTTCGGATCTTCGTTGCGATGCATAATCTTTCGAAAGTAGGGGACCTATTGGAACTTCAGATACTCTAGGATCCGCGACATATTGAAGCGCATCCATAAAACCACACCTCATAGATTCAATTAAGTGATGGTAAGCTTCAACCGATTGATATCCCATAGATGCTATATCAAATCCTTCAACTATATTCAAAGCGATAAGAGCCGCTATTCCTTGGCCATTTGGGGGGCACTCCCAAATATCAATATCCTTATATTTAGTTGAAATGGGGTTATCCCAATCCGAATGATGTGAGTCGAGATCTTCTTGTGTTAGCCAACCACCCTCTGCCCCAATAAAATCAACTATCTTCTTTCCAATATCGCCACTGTAAAATGCTTCACTTCCCCCGTCAGCAATTATTTCCAACGAACGTCCGAGCTCTGGCAATTTGACATAATCACCATGTCTTGGAGCTTTTCCATTAGGTAATAATTCCAATCCAGACGGTCTGTAAGTTAATTTTTCTTCCCCATTTTCCCAACCATTTGAAACAATTTTTGAAACACCAAATCCATTTAATGCATAATGTATCGCTGATTTCAAAACCTCATTCAACGACATCCTTCCATAGCCAGTAAGGGCTGTTTCCCACCCATGTACCGTCCCTGGAACACTCACGGAAAAATGGCACCCTTCACCCTCTTTTGGGATAAAATCACTATACCCCAGATCCTTCAATTCTTTAACATTAGCCCCTGAACCGGACCTACCAGAACCGTTTAAGGCTACAACTTTTTTTTCTATGATATCCCAAATAAGGGCGAACATATCACCACCGATGCCAGTGGAAGTCGGTTCTACAACATTCAAAGTCGCTGCAGCTGCGACGGCAGCATCTACAGCATTGCCACCATCCATCATTATCTTTAACCCTGATTGCGCCGCTAAAGGTTGGCTGGTAGCAACAGCTCCATGACGGGCAACTATAGGGGACCTTCGTGAATTAAAAAACGACATCATATTCTCCTTTTTAACTGGCTATAGTTAAGATAAATCAAAAAGCATTTACACACCTCAATTGTTAACCCCTTTAAAATGTTTAACTAAGATGTGTTTGGTAGACTCGTTACCGTGTAGATAACCGTGTAGATACCTTTATACGTGTTGTTTCGCACTGAAACAATCTGAAATGGCTGATATTACCAACACGTAATAGTGTTGGTCAATTTAAATAAAATGACAAATAAAAACCCAAAAGTTGATCTCAACAAAAACTCAATTTCTATCATCTCGGCTGGAAAGCTGGGTAGTAGCCTTGCGATGGCGTTAAAGAATTCAAAATATCCTCTAATATCGGTCCATGCTCGTTCACTAGAACAAAGAAAATGGCTGGCTGAAATTCTTGGACCTAAAATATTTATTACTGAAGATCCGAACAAAGCTGCTGAAAATGCTAACTATATTTTTATAACAGGTACAGACTCGATTGTGGAAGATATTTCTCAATCCATAAAATGGGTAAAAGGACAAGTTGCCCTGCATTGTTCAGGAGCTTTACCTCTTTCTGTATTAAATCGTGCAAAAAAATCAGGAGCAGAAACTGGAGCGATTCATCCTCTCCAAACTTTTCCTTCAAAAACTTCTTACGGACAGTTTAGACAAATATCGTTTGCAATTGAATCTGATTCGAAAAGCGTTTATCAATGGCTAGATAAATTCGTCAGGTCATTTGAAAGCACTCCCTTTTATATACCCAGCGCATTACGGGCACTATATCACTCGGCTGCCGTACTTTCATGCGGACTTTTTGCAGGATCCTTGGGATTATCCTCAGAAATATTACAAAGTTTGGACATCAAAAGGGAAGATTCTATAAAAATGCTTATTCCACTTGTGCAAACAACTTTAAATGAAATATTTGAAAAAGGATTACCTAAATCACTTACTGGGCCTTATGTGAGAGGTGATTACAATACAGTAAAACTTCATACCAATGCTTTACAAAACTACGACCCTACCATCGCTATGGGTTATAGCTCGATAGCTCTGGCTTCGCTACGTATAGCTAAAGAACAAGGATCTATGTCCGAAGCAGAATATAATGAAATTTTTACATATTTGGTGAGGTCGATAAAAAAAAGTTTAGATACTTTCTAGTAAAATAGCTATTAATTACATTTTCCGTGAAACAAAACAGGCGGGCAGCCTTGGTGCGTCCGACCAAAATGGAGTGACACGATGACCGCACGAAGAATTACTGTTCATCAAATCCAACAGATGAAACTCAAACAAGAACCAATAGCAATGGTTACTGCTTATGACTATACTGCTGCAAAGATAATAGACACGACTAATATACCTATGGTCCTGGTTGGAGATAGCATGGGACAAGTTGTTCTAGGCTTTGATTCGACCATCCCGGTAACAGTTGAAGATATCGTAAGAGCCACCTCTGCCGTGGTACGTGGGACGAAAAGATGTCTTGTGGTTGCCGATATGCCGTTTCTTAGTTACCAAATAGATCCCAATACAACTTTAAAAAACGCCGGGAAATTAATACAAGAAGGAGGGGCTCAAGCCGTTAAATTGGAGGGGGGGCTATCAGTAGCACCAATAGTAAAAAAGTTGACGGAGTCTGGAGTGGCGGTGATGGGTCACATCGGTTTAACACCCCAATCAGTACATCAACTCGGGGGGTACCGAGTCCAAGGAAAATCAAAATTTACCGCTAATCAATTGTTGCGAGACGCAGTATCCTTACAGGAAGCCGGGGTATTTTCAATAGTTTTGGAACTAATACCTTTAGAATTAGCTAAAGAAATTTCGAGCAATCTTGACATACCAACAATAGGTATAGGGGCGGGAATCCATTGTGATGGGCAAGTTCAAGTTTTCCATGACATATTGGGGTTGGACCCTGATTTCCGTCCAAAACATTCAGGAAATTATGCTGATTTGTCCTCAATCGTAAAACGGGCTCTACAAAATTATTCGGACGAAGTTACCGGTAGGAAATTTCCTGGGCACGAACAAAGTTTTTCTTGGTCTAAAGACAAGAAAAATGATTAGGTAAAAATAATTGCTTTGAAAGTTATAAGAACTTCGGTCGAAATGCTGGCATTACGGAAAACTTTAAAAGGTTCCGTAGGATTAGTGGCGACCTTGGGAGGTATACACAAGGGACACGTTGCACATTTTGAAACTCTTCGCCCAAAGGTTGATTTTCTGGTAGGTTCAATATTCTTGAATCCTACCCAATTTTCCAGAGCGGAAGATATTGATTCGTATCCGCACAATGAAAACGATGATCTTACGGTGTTTAAGAAAAACGGGGTGGATATTGCTTTTGTTCCCTCCGTTGAAGAAATATATACCAAAAAAGACTCAACTACTGTAGATCCAGGTATCCTAGGAAGAATATCTGAAGGCGCTTCGAGGGAAGGGCATTTTATTGGCGTAGCAACTGTAGTTACAAAGTTATTTATACTAGTCAGCCCCGATGTAGCATCTTTTGGGCAAAAGGACGCTCAACAATTACAAGTGATCAAAAATCTTATTCGTGATTTAGGATTAAAAGTAGAAATAATTACAATTCCAACAATAAGAGATGTTGACGGATTAGCATTTAGTACAAGAAATCAATATTTGAATACAGCGGAACGTACATCTGCTTCCAAAATATATAAATCGTTACTTTTAGGAGATAGTTACGAAAAAAACGGAACTATAAAATCTGAAAAAGTAATTAAATCAGTAAAGGAATATTTAACTAGAGACCCGTTAATGGAAATAGATTATCTGGAAATAGTTGATAGTGTTTCCTTTAAACCAAATAAGTTTTTGGAAAATGGGAATATCTTGGTTTTAGCAGTTAGAATCGGTAAGGCGAGACTTATCGACAATATCATTCTTAGTACTTGACTAAATCGACAAGTCTGTATTCAATAAACTAAGTATTTATTTGAACATAACTCAAAGTGAAATTGTCCAGATGAATCATATGTTTTTATTCCAATCAAAGGAAGGTAAATGTGATATACGAACTAAGAATCTACGAATGCTTCGCCGGAAAATTATCAAATCTACATGATCGTTTTGCCAATCACACCATGAAATTGTTCGAAAAACAGGGTATAACTAACATTGGATATTGGGTAACAGATGTTGGTCCCAACAGTAATGAACTCACCTACATACTTGGATTCAAAGATGCAGCCCATAGAACAAAATCATGGGAAAATTTTAGAAATGATCCTGAATGGCAAAAAGTCTTTGAGGAATCCCATGCTGACGGAATTATAGTAAAGAATGTACGTAATCAAATATTAATACCTACACCCTATTCACCCGTAAAATAGAAGAAAATATTTTGGCAAATTTTAAAAGACTAAAAAATCTATCCGGTAAAGCTTCAATCGTTGGAGTAGATGAATCAAATGAAATAGGCAAAGTGCCCGATAAGTCTCCCCTTGCCCTACATGCTGAAGCAGCGATAAACGCCCTCGACGATGCCGGCATGGAATTATCTGACGTTGACGGGTTATTTACTGCGGGTTGGTCAACTTTAGATGTTGCCGAATATATTGGATTACAACCTAAATATACGGATTCTACGTCTGTAGGAGGATCATCATTCGTAATACATGTAGCTCACGCCTTAGCTGCAATAGCTGCTGGTTATTGCGAAGTAGCCCTAATTACCCACGGACAATCGGGCCGTTCAGACAGGGCTCCCGTTCCGAAGGACCCAGGAATTCCAATGGTTCAGTATGAATACCCTTATGGAATAATTGGGCCTCCTGCATCATATTCTCTGGCTTGCAGCAGATACATGTACGAATATGGTGAGGATAAAACCAGGCAAGCTATGTCAGAAATAGCAGTATCTACACGTAAATGGGCTAATTTAAATCCAAAGGCCTATTTTTATGAAAAAACAATGAATTTTGATGACTACCACAATTCCAAATGGATATCGTGGCCATTTCACTTGTTGGATTGCTGTTTAGTAACAGATGCAGGAGCAGCAATTGTAATTACAACCCCAGAAAGAGCAAAAAACTGTAGGAAAAGTGGTGTTTCTATTTTGGGGGCCGGAGAAGGACATGATCATTCAATGATTTCTCAGATGCCGGATCTAACACAAGCTTTTGGAAAAGTAACCGGACCTCAAGCCCTTAAAATGGCTGGAATCCACCATAAAGATCTGGATTTGACGATGATATATGATTCTTTTACTTACACAGTTTTAGTTTCACTTGAAAATCTCGGATTCTGTAAACCAGGAGAAGGGGCTGATTTTGTGGCAAATCAACGGACATCGCCAAGCGGGGAATTTCCATTAAATACAAATGGAGGAGGATTATCTTATACTCATCCCGGAATGTATGGAATATTCGCGCTGGTTGAAGCTGTGCGACAATTAAGAGGAGAAGGGGGAGAACGTCAAGTACCTCAATGTAATTTGGTATTAGCTCATGGAACTGGTGGATTGCTCTCATCTACGTCAACCGTAATTTTGGGAAATGCTTAACAATGGATAACAATCAAGAAAAACCTATGCCTGTCCCACAGCCCGAATCTGATAAATATTGGAATGGTCTTAAAAAGGGAGAAATTTGGATTCAGAAATGTAAATCATCTGGGCAATTTCAATTTTATCCACGTTCGCATTCTATGTATAACGTTGATGGCGAAATTGAATGGGTAAAAGTTTCTGGGGATGCAACTCTTTACACATTTGCCATAGTTCACCTAGCGCCCCACTATAGTTTTTCTAACGATGTGCCATTTATAAATGCCCTAATAAAACTTAAGGAAGGACCAATAATTCCCACGAACATAGTTGATGTTAAACCTGATCCAAAAAATCTAAAGATAGGAATGAAACTTAAGCCTGTTTTTGTAGACACTGGACAAGGTATTACCCTATTAAAATTTAAGCCGGCATAAATTACTCAATTGAAAAACAATTACATAAGGTTTAGTGACCTTCCATCAAACGATATAATCCCCACTCTTGATAGGGCATTGGAATTTAAATCCGGCGCAACAAGCGCATCGTTGAGGGATAAAACTATAGTACTCTTGTTTGAAAAGCCATCTCTGAGAACCAAATTAAGTTTTTGGAGAGGCATAAAGTTACTGGGTGGTAATCCAATTTATTTTGGCCCAGAAGAAGTGGGATTTGGTAAAAGAGAACCCATAAAAGATATTGCTAATGTGATATCACGGCTTTCTGATTTGGTCGTCATTCGAACATTTGAAGATAGTAGTTTGGACGCTTTCGCATCTGCGTCAGAAATTCCAGTTATAAACGGATTATCCAATGGTGAACATCCTTGCCAAGCGCTAGCTGATTTATTAACCATCTACGAAAAAAAAAGCGATTTACATGATATTAAAGTGGCTTTTATTGGAGATGCAAACAATGTGGCAAAGAGCTTGGCGTATGGGATAGCTGGGGTAGGGGGTACTTTAAACATAGCTTCTCCAAACGGATATGGTCTTAAGGAAGATGTTTTACGTTCAATTAAAAATTACGGCTCTGGATCAGTAAATCAGATGGAACAACCTATAATCGCTGTGAAAAACGCAGATTTTGTATACACAGACGTTTGGACAAGCATGGGACAAGAAAGTGAAATAAAAAAAAGGGCTGAAGACTTTAAAGATTATCAAGTTACTCCAAACCTACTAAAAAAGGCAAAACCTTCAGTTAAGTTTATGCATGATATGCCCGCCCATGACGGTGAAGAAATATCTGAAGGATTGTTATATGATGAACGTTCAATAGTATTTAACCAAGCTGAGAATCGACTTTGGGCACAGGTCGCTTTAATGGATGGATGGTTGAACCAGAAATGAAATTTTTAATTAATCCAGAATGCTGAATGTCGCTACCTATCATAACGATTATAGGCCGTCAAAACGTTGGTAAATCTACTTTATTTAACAGGATAGCAGGACGCAGGATAGCCATAGTCAGTGACATACCTGGTACTACTAGAGATCGCGTTTCGATCAACACACACTGGTCTGGTAACCGCTTTGATCTGGTTGATACTGCTGGTGTTGCAGGCAATTCGAATAGTGAAATTCTAAAAACAGAAATCGATCTTCAATTTACCGAAGCAGTGAGGGTTGCCGACGCAATAATAATGGTTGTCGATGTAATGGAGGGTGTTACTAGCGGAGACATCGACGTTATTAATATTATTAGAAAAAGTGGCAAACCTTGTGTACTCGCCGTGAATAAAGTTGATTCCCCCACCCGAGAAATTGGTTTGAATGAATTTTATTCTATGGCCATTGCCGATCCAATCCCCATAAGTGCATATCACGATATCGGAATTACTGATTTAATTGAAAAAATATTTGAATTAATTCCAAAACGTGACCAAGAAATATATGAACCCAATGGGATAAGAATCGCAATCGTAGGGCGCCCAAATGTAGGAAAATCCGCACTTTTCAACCTTATTACAGATTCTAACCGTAGTATCGTAAGTCCTATGCCAGGAACTACGAGAGATGCAGTAGATTCCACATTCACCTTCCAAAATCAATCTCTTACCTTCATAGACACTGCAGGGTTACGTAGAAGAGGAAAAACCCAAGAAAGTTTGGAAAAATACAGCGTCATAAGAACTTTTAATTCGATTGAGAAATCACATGTTGCCATGTTGGTACTAGATATTACAGAAATCGCAACTGCCCAAGATACGCATATCGGCGGTTTTATAGACCAAGCTTCAAAAGCGGGTGTAATTATTTTGAACAAGTGGGATTTATCTGAAAACATGAACATAGACTCAGAATTATTAATAAGTAAAGTTACCAATACATTTAAATTTATCCCCGGAGTTCCTATTCTGCTCACATCTGCCGAAACCGGATTTGGAGTGAAAAAAATCATACCATCTATAATTAGAGTATGGAAAGAATATTCAAAAAAAGTAGACGGCTCTGATTTAAGTAAAACTTTATTTGACGCAATGGGCGAAAAACCCATACCCGGTTCAGGTCACCGTAGGCCGAAAATTTTTAATATATCGCAAACCAAAACCGCTCCCCCAACATTCTCATTAGCGTCTAACAATCCTCACCTAATACATTTTTCTTACCGACGATACTTAGAAAACAAAATAAGGAAAATGTTTGGATTTGACGGGTCACCTTTAGTAATGCAATTCACGTCAAAAAATGATGAATGATCTTTTGTACATAGCACTCTCTCTGGTAATCGCCTATCTTTTAGGTTCTATACCTACAGGAATCATTATTGGTAAAATATGGCACCGTACAGATGTCCGGGGTCACGGCAGCGGAAGCACTGGGGCAACGAATGTCCTAAGGGTTCTAGGGCCTTCTGCTGGTGCCTCTGTACTAATAATCGATATTTTCAAAGGGGCATTAGCCGTCTTTGTTGCATCAATATTAACTGATGTCATATGGGTTAAACCATTATGTGGGTCAATAGCGATAATTGGTCACATTGTTCCAGTTTTCAGTAAGTTTAAAGGTGGAAAGGGAGTCGCGACCGGCATAGGAGCAATTTTTCTTGTTAATCCACTCGCAATTGTCGGAGTTTTAATCGGGGTAATTGTAATTGCCATAACACGGACAGCATCTTTGGGGTCGATAATAGGATCTGCTTTCGGAATGATTATAATGATATTAACAATTATTTTTTCAATAAACGGTGCTAATGCCTGGGACTTGATTTTTGCGGTACCAGCTCCTCTAATAATCTTTGCGAGTCATCATGAAAATATTCGGCGTTTATTTAGTGGAAATGAAAGAAAAATTCAATAACCAAATTGACAAAGTAAATGAATAGATCAACGATCATTGGCTCAGGTTCGTGGGGAACTACACTAGGATTATTACTTTCATCCCAAGGTAAAAACGTAACTATCCTAACAAGAAACATCAGGGATGAAAATAGGCTGATCACGCCCAGTAAAACTGGTCGTCATATCGCAGGAAATAAAATTCCCAGCTCTCTAACAGTCTCAAGTGACTATGAACGTATTATCCCCAATACCGACTTAGTGATTTTCGCTGTACCATCGCCAACTTTACGAAATAATACAAAGCACATAACAAAATACCTAAAATCAAGTACTATTATTCTATCGGCAACCAAGGGGCTCGAAAATATAACGAACAAAACAATGACCGATGTAATTGTGGATGAATCCGATAGCATAATCAATAAAGGACAGGTGGGTGCAATTTCAGGACCCAACCTATCCGGCGAAATATTGGAAGGAAAATTAGCTCTTACAACTGTTGCTTTCACTGACTTATCCACTGCAAAGACAGTCCAAAAATACCTAAATTCCCCAACTCTACGACCTTACACCAGTACCGATCTAATCGGGGTTCAATATGGAGGGGCATTGAAAAACATAATCGCAATTGCATCAGGATTCGCTGACGGTTCTAATTTAGGTAACAATGCCAAAGCATCATTAATTACCCGAGGGCTGAACGAAATAAAAACATTAGGAATGTCACAGGGGGCACGAGAAGAAACATTTTATGGGCTGAGTGGGATAGGTGATTTAATTACAACTTGTTATTCAAAATTAAGTAGAAATTACCGTTTTGGTAATCATTTAGCAAAAGGGCTAAATATAGAACGTTGTTTAGAAGACATTTCAGGAACTGTCGAAGGTTTAAATACTACGACCTCCGCTTACAGCATAATGCAAAAAAACAAATTGGAATTGCCAATTATTAGTTCCATATACAAAGTTTTATATGAAGATTTCCCACCTAACCAACTAGTAATGGATCTAATGGCCAGAAATCTCCGAGAAGAATTGTAAATTCTTTTACTTAAAAGCCTGATTTAATAGTGTTGAAACTGAGATTGCGGCTGTTTCTGTCCTAAGAGTTCTGGGACCCAACGAAAGTTCTTTTACACCGTTATTTAAAAAAAATTGTAGCTCATGTGTAGTAAATCCACCGGGAGGTCCTATATAAACGATTAAAGGGTAGGTGAAATCTCCACCAAATTCATCCAATCCATTAAAATTCTGGGACTCATCCATAAAAAATTGCTCCCAATCTGAACACGACCCAACAAGATCAATGACTTTTTTTAGTTCTGATATAACCGGAATGGTTAAACGACCAGATTGTTCGGAAGCTTCTATAGCTATTTTCCTCCATCGATTAATTCTTCTTTCAGAAAGTGATAATTTTGATGAACCCTGAACTCTTTCTGTAATCATAGGTATGAATTTATTAGCACCTAGTTCTGTACATTTTTCGATGGCTATTTCAAAACGTTCAATATTGCATAATCCTATTGCTAAACAAAAATCTGGACCGCGAATTTGTTCCCTATTAAACTTCTTTACCATTGCCGATACGGACGTATAACTAATGTCAATAATTTCCGCGATCCATTCAGTACCATCACCATTAAACAATAACAATTCTTGGCCTTTATCCATCCTTAATACTCGCGATATTTGTCTGGACTGTTCAGTGGAAAAGTGGACCTTCTTTTTTTCGCACAGTTGATTAACGGTATAGAATCTTTGCATTTTCATGAATGAACTATTGTTAGTAGATTCCAATCGTCAATTCGTTTAGAATCGGCTACTTTCCCATATTTTTCGAACGAAACAATAACATCTTCAAATTTTTCATCGAGTATACCTGAAACAAAAAGTACCCCTTTATCAGTTATTGTCTCAATAAGTATCCTAGCCATTGACATCACAACACTCGCAGAAATATTAGCTACAGTAATATTGTATTTACCAATTGGTACGTTTTTATTAGGTAATGTACCTTTAATAATTTCAAATTTTCCAGAGATCCCCGCATACTCCATATTATTACGTGTTGATTTGACCGAATCTTCATCCACATCTAAACAAGTAACATGTGATGCTCCCAACATCAAGGCTGCTATTGATAATATTCCTGAACCACAACCGACATCCAAAATCTTATCAAAAGATTTTATTTCGGCTTCAATAGCTTCTAAACACATTCGAGTAGTCGGATGATAGCCAGTTCCGAACGCCAATCCAGGTGTTAGAGGAATTATCACCCTATCGGATTCTCTCTCATTCATATTAGAAGAGGTAATTAGAAGTCGGTTGCCAATCTTAATTGGTGGAAATTCTTGGTGCATCCAATCTTCGTTAGACACATTTCGTTGTTTCATATGACCTATATCACACAAGTGCCCAATCAATCTAATACCTATCTCTATTAAACCGATTTCATTTTCTGTTGAATTTCCTACCAACAACCAAGCCATAACTTTTACATGACTAACCACCGGTACTTCATCTTTTTCATCAGGATTAAATCCGCCTGATTCCAAAATCGCGACTTTTCCCCCACTATACTTATAAAAAAGATGGTACACGGGCTCCACATATTCACGGGGGGTATCGACAGAAATCTCGATCCAGTGATTTTTCATTCGCAAATAAAAGCCAATCAGCGACCCTTAAAAGCCCCCTTCATACGGTCAATAATGTCATTATCAATATCGTTGACTCCCTCAATTCCTAATTCATCACCAAAATCTTTAAGGATTTTCTTTTGTTCCATATTCAACTTTGTAGGCGTCATAATATATAAAGTGATAATCTGGTCCCCCCTTTTTCCTTTTCTTCCCAAGTAAGGTACGCCATAAGATTTCAATCTTATCATTCTCCCAGATTGAGAACCCTGCGGGATTTCAAGATCATATTCGCCATCTAAAGTAGGCACGATCACTGTACCTCCTAAAGCTGCGGTAACAATATTGACATCCAGACTAATTAAAACATCATTGCGTTCACGTTCAAAAAATTGGTGTTTTAGAACTTTAATCAAGAGGTACAAATCTCCTATGGATCCTCCATTTGATCCAGGTTCGCCTTCCGACTCCATACGAATCCTAGAACCATTGTCGATACCAGCGGGTATAGGAATTTTTATTCGTCTATTTACAGATTCTGTTCCTTTCCCTACACAGTGTTTACAAGGCGATGCAACAGTCCGCCCAATTCCGTTGCATGTTGAACAGGTAGTAATTTGCTGAAACTGCCCAAAAACTGTTCTCTGAGCTCGTGTTACCTGACCTGTACCAGAACAACTTGTGCAGGATGTTATTTCGGTGCCCGGTTCTGCTCTTGCCCCTTTGCAAACTGAACATTTCTCTCTACGCTTTATATCCAATTCTTTTTCGGTTCCAAATGCAGCTTCCTCAAATGAAATACTAACAACAAATTCAAGGTCTCTACCTTTTGATGATCTACTATCAGAAGATGATCCACCAAAAAAGGCATCAAAAATATCTCCGAAACCCCCAAAACCTTCAAAACCTTCAAAATTACTGCTGATTCCCGCGTGACCATATTGGTCGTATATTGACCTTTTTTCGGGATCACTTAATACCTGATATGCCTCATTAATTTCCTTAAATTTTTCTGGGGCATCTTTTTCTTTGTTCCTGTCGGGATGATATTTTAATGCATGCTTACGAAAAGCTTTTTTTATATCTTCCTGCGTCGAATTACGATCGAGGCCCAATATGTCGTAGTAATCTCTTTTTTCCGTAGTCATTTAGTTCGTTTAAGTTTAGTTATCCAAAATACTGTCAAATTTAAATATCTGCTTATTATTATATTAAATTTTAGGGTTAAATATTAAAGTACTGAATAACGTATACATCTTTAGTTGCTCTAATATATTTATTTTCAATAACACGATCAACATCTATATTAATATTGCAAGGTGACATTATTACAATCATAGATATTTTTATAAATCGTCCTTTAGTTCTCAATTACGATTAAATCAAAAACACTTTTTTTATTACAAGTACAATAATTGTCCCCATATTAACACAGTCAACAGTTCATATTTTTACGGGAATTGATAAAGTAAAATAGTAACCATATAAACAAGCAGGCTAGGGTATTTAAGGGGGAATAATGGATATCAGATGGCTGGGCGATTCAACGTTCATAATAGAATCAAAAAAATCTACTCTTTTAACTGAACCTTCAAAACAGATCATCGATGAAAACGTGAAGGCTCACAATCTTATATGCCTATACAGTAATGAATCTGGAAAAATCATCCAACCCGACGATTACAGTATATTGACGGGTCCAGGAGAATATGAAGCAGGTGGCGTTAGTGTTAAGGGTATACCTACAGCCGGAAAAACATTAGATTCGTCAACTAAATCTATTAATACATTTTTTAACGTAGATACTGACGGATTACAGACAGCTTTTTTTGGTTGGCCTTCTTCAACATTTGATGACTTAACCATAAAAGAAATTGGTACGGTCGACATATTAATTATTTCACCTAGTGAACAATTAATTGATAGTGACAATATCCTATTTATCATAAGAGAAATAGAACCAAAAGTTATAATTTTATCGAAATATCAGGAATCGGGTAATAACCAGAACATTTTAGAGAACCTAGCTTCAGAATTAGGTTCACAAGAAAATGCCAGTACGGGGAAAATAACCTTTACTCGCAGTAATCTACCAGAGTCTAGGCAAATAATTTTACTGGATAAAAGTAACTAACACTGTCCGACGGCCCAATTAACGCATCCCCTTCACTTCCACTATATCTTACGAATTCTTCCTCAACCAATAACCCATTTTATTACGACCGATTAACAGCAACGGGATAAACAACAAGCCAATCATACCGAGACTCGCTGTACCATCACTATTGGCACTACAAAATCCACCCGTTTCTTCCATGTCAGCCATTTTTTTATTTTGAGCTACTATAGTTGCCGCCAAATCTACAACAGGTGTAGGGGTTGTTGTTGGTGTCACGGTCATCGTGGGGATTACCGTCGGAGTGGGAGTCCTATCAGGCTCAGCAGTTGGAGTAGATGTCGGTGGAACTTTCGTAGGTACCAGCGTAGCCGTTGGGGCTACAGTAGGAACTGGCGAAGGTGTTGGCGTGTTAGTAGGGACAGGAGTTGATGCTGGGACACTGGGAAATACTAACAAAAAATCAGATCTGTAAATATCGGACGCAAAAGGCTCCGATTGAATTGCTTTTATGTTGGCAATGTAGAATTCCACTTTAAGTTCAAAATATTTTTCATCTACGGGGTCCACAGTAAGAAAGTAGTTTCCGTCCAGAACAATTGCCGGGTCGGAAACATAATCACCTACTTTAGCGTAAATTTCTATTCCATCATTAACGGGTTGAGATTGGGCTATAGCACGCCCTTCGTAGAACGACGGTTTCAAAATAACGGGGGTTGCCGTTGGAGTAGGCGTAAGTGTTGGAGTAGCTGTAGGAGTGGCTGTAGCTACAGGTTTATTCGAAAAAGACAAGTCGAATTCTCTTTGTTGCGGAAGTGCCCAATTAGTATCATACGACCCATCAGGATTCTCATATAGGAACACTTCAGTTTCGCCCGCAACTATTTGACCCTCAAGCCAAAATTCAATTGTGTCACCTACGTGCGTGCCTTGCGGAGGGTTAACAAGAAGTCCATAGTATCTATCACTAGGACCATCAGCACCAACAATAACAGGCTGCGTTTCATAGTCTCCTATTTTCGCCGTAAGCTTGTACCCATCGGCAGAGTCTCCGTTGGATATTTCAACTCCTCCGTAAAATATCAGCGAAGTAATTTGAGGAACTTCTGCTCCTTGCACCGTAATGGAAGTTGATACAGCTATTATTGCTGACACGACACAAATTATAAGAATATAAAAACTGATTGCTTTTTTCATCACATTATTGATTTTAAATATGTTTTTGAAATTATATATAACTAGATTATCACTTATATATAAACAAACCGCACCGTAAGTTTCCTACAAGTTTCGCAATAACTACTGATTGTCCGTGAAAGCAGAAAGGGGACCCTTCCTTGCGGAAGTGTCCCCTTTCGTAAATCTTCCAATTTACCTGTTTAGCTATCCTTTATGGAACTATGTCAGGCAATGAACCATCGGCCTGTGGGCTCACGTAGATCCACGCACCATCACCGATTGTAACGGGACTTGAGGCGCCCGTGATATCCAGTAGGTCGAATTCCGAAGAAGCAGCCTTGTATATGTAGGCTTTGCTCGCCGAAACACCTGTTACGTATAGCTTCCAATTCTGTGCTGTGGCACTACCTAAAGTAAGTACGTTCAGAGTTGTACCAAAGTCAGCTTTCTGGCTCTGGTCCTTGTCTTGGTCAACAACACCGATTAGGTTCCAACCAGCAGCTGCAGGAATGGTAACCAGGGCAGGTCGTACATCACCAGCGCCAGTTGGGCCGGAAAGTGTAATCACCTGATCTTCAAAGTCCGAAGACTCTACCCAGTAACCTGCTCCCGCTGAGATATTCTCAAGCGCTGGAGTGGTTGAACTCGTCCATACTCCGTCAGCCTGAGAAGCGATTCTCCATGGCTGCTTAGGAGTCGTGGCAGAGTAAGCTATAACCTGTTTCACACCTGTGTTACTGAACACAGAGGCAACTGCGGGAGTCGAAGGATCTGTAGGCACGGATACGAGGTTCCAACCTGCGTACAGTCTCATCTTAAAGTCTGTCCTGTCAGATTTTGTAACCGTCAAAGTATCAGTGTCTTCGTTACCCGCGGCATCCTTTACCTTTACGGAGAAGAGATGCTTGCCGACACTCAGTGCCTCAGCAGGCTTGTAGAACCATGTTATACCGTCCGCACTCGCTTGGAGATCGGCGGCAATGTCCACGAGTCCAACACCATCAGCTCCTTCATCTACTGTTGCAGTAGTTATGGTCAGAGCAGTGGTCTCACGATCCTCAAGGCTTGTCTGAACTGAATCAGCGTATGCGAACTGAATGTAAGGCATGTCCTTTGTCGTCGTGGTTGGAGAAGCGTAAATGTCTCCTACCTTCGAGTCCAGCACGTACGTGTAAGTGCTGGTAGCTATGTCACCACCGGCCGTTGTTTCGTTAGAAGCAAGGTCAGTAGCTAGAACTCGTATAGCCATCTTCCTGGATTCAGTATTTGTGGTTGAAGAGTTGGTATTGTCCACTTCAATGGAGTAAACGTTTCCACCCTTAGCTGTAGCTATGGCTGAACCGCCTCCACCACCTAGCGCAGCCGTACCACCCTCACCTGCAGTGTAGTTGTTTAAGTTAGCATCAGTGTTCACACCACCATCATAACCCTGTTCAGTTACCCATACGTACGGGTTACCGTTCAAAGATTCATCGGATGTGATCGTGATAGTCATCTTATTGTTAGTCAAGGTTTCTGGACCAGTGGCTTCACCAGCTGCTCCAAGACCTGAACCACCACTAGTTGCTACGGTTAGTACCGGAGGAACTCCATCGGTGGCGGTGACACTACCAGAATCGGTAACGTTACCGGCCTTGTCCGAAATAGATCCAACTATGGTTATTTTCGGAGTGTCATTCGACGGTATTGTATCTTCAAGAAGGAGATACACATCGGCGTTGTTCACTACAGACGTCGTCGGAACCTTTGCTCCACCGGTATCCAGTGTTACAGAGAAATCAGCCGCCGCTACAGTGTCAGCGTCAACGTTACCATCAAAAGTAACCTTGAGTGATTTTGAATTTTTCTTATCTATCTTATTGCCCGTGTCATACTCGAAACCGGTAACAGATGCAGACAGAGTAGGTATAACCTGGTCTATCTTCACCCAGTGTGGGGCAAACTTCGCGAATACACCATCAACGTTTGTAGTCGCTGTATCCGAGTCAGAATACCCAACGTTACCAGCCATGTCCCTGACTAAAACCTGGAAGTCAACAGTGTCATTAACTGTTACACCTGCAGTTAGGTCAGTAGGCAGAGCGTCTGGATAGTTGTATGTCCAGGATTTACTGGTTACACCGTCTACCCAAGTTGTGACGTTAATGTTGGACTTGTTTGCGGTAGCCTTCACGGTTCCCGTACTGCCTATAACGTCCTTGTAATTAGTTAGTATTGTGTCATCTTCAGTCTTATCAACATGCAGTTCAAAAGTACTGACGTCAATACCAGATTCCGTATCAGCTAACGTTCCAGCAAACGACGGCGTTCGAGTTTGAATCTCAGCCTTGTTCGCAGGTGCTGTAATCTCAGCAGTCGGGAGCGTAGTATCGATGTTCATAGTAGCTGATCGAGCCACATCTGTTGAACCTGAAGCCGCTAGGGCATCTGTGTACTTAAGAGTAATAGGACCATTTATAGCCACCATCGACTGGCTGTCTGATGTGGTAAGGGTCGCTATACAGTTTGCCAGCAGCGTGGCACAGTTAACTCCACCGTCAAGGTCCCAGAGAGTGGTCGCAGCTACAACGTTATTAGTTATATTATGCTGACGCACTCGAATATTACCCTCGAATCGACCGGTGTTGTAATCGGTCTCAACAAGAGGAATCGTTACGGCTGTAGCAGCCACAACGCTCTGCATCGTTGCTATAGCAGTGTTCCTGGCAGATGAAGTGAACGTAATGTCAACAAGTCCTGAGTAAGCATGACTGTTTGGAGTAGTCTCTGCGTCATCGAAAGTCACCGCACCAATTCTTGAAACGGCTATTATGACGTCGTTGGTACCATCACCATTAAAGGTAATACTATCAACCTGTAATCCAGCCAGTTGACTGGTGGTGTTTGCACTATAGAACTTAAAGTCAGTTGTTGCACCAACGTTTACTTTCGTATCGGCTTCATCACTCAATCGTATCGATATCTTGTCACCGACGCCAAAGTCATCAGAACCAGTTATGGTTCCCTGAATTGGGGTAACAAGGTGGGTGCTGAGCTGACATTCTACTAGAGAATCACCTGATCCACCACCCCAGGTAGTAGTAACCCCTTGTTGTGCTGCCGCACTACATGAACCACCATAGT
>PCAX01000028.1 GCA_002730795.1 Chloroflexota bacterium | reverse complement strand
TTAGGAACTATACTTCTTATATCGTCAATTTCTCCTCTTGGTAAAGTATCGCCTTTGATTTTGAAACAATATGATCCAGCTTTAAAATATTTATAATTACCATCAAATTTATGAGCGGGTTCTAAATCTTCATCGTCATATAGAACGACTCCATCTGCAAGTGTTCCTGTGATTGCGTAAAGAGTTTCAGTAATATTAGTGTTACTACCATCTGCAGTTGTATCCGCTGCAGATATTAAAGTATCATATCCTATTATACCTGCATTCCAAAATATTTCCTGACCGTATACAGTATATGATGAAACTCCATCTATATCAAATGTTGCTGAAGTAGCTTCATAAGAAGCTTGATTTTCATCATCATATGCTATTGACTTAAAATAATATCCCGTTGCTACACCTGAAATCGTTCCCCATGTATGGTTATAATTAGCAGTTCCTCCCGCAGATCCCTGTCCTATAGAGTTCCCATAAATAGTCTGTGTACTTCCAACTTGATTATTACTACTGTTAAATAATTTTATCTGCAAGTTATCTGCTACTGTATTGAGTGCAAATCCCTGCCATCCAGTATTTACAGTTAAACTTGTCGAAGTATACCATGTAGGAGTAGCTCCAGTAACACTAACAAGCGTAACTTCTGGAGCATAATTTACAGTAATTGTTGCACTTCCACCTGAAATATTGTTTTGACCACTTAATCCAGATACCGTCAGGTTTATAGTTTTTGTACCCACCGATGTAGAAGTAAGAACTGCAGTAGTATGAGAAATAACACTACTACCATCACCTTGAGTACTGTTTGTTATTGAGCAGTGTGAGTTAGTAGAATAAACATACTTACTAACATTATCAGTTGCGGGTTGCGGCGTTGAAAAACTTACTGATCCTGCAGTTGTTATTGTTGCTGATGATGGGGTTATTTGGTTTTTTGAAGTTGTCAACGTAGGATAAATTAAAAATCTTCGTGCAGTATTATAATTACTATATTCAGTTGTTAACCCGTCTTGAGCAAAATTTTTGGCTCTAACTCTATAATAAAATGGACCGTATGTAGAAGTTGAACCAGCAGTAAGATTATAAGACGTTCCAGTTTGAGTTGCTAAAGTTGTGTTATAACTACCATCAGAATCACCATCCGATTTTTCAAGAATATACTGATATACATAAGAACTTGCTGCCCAACTCATAACAAGTGAAGTATTATATCCACCGGCAGTATCTTGGAATGCTCCAGGTGTTGTTGGTGCAGTATCTAAAACATTTATTGTACTTACTGCTGTTGTTGACGGGAGAGTATCAGCAGCATCTTGTACTCTTACATTATATCTTCCCACATTACTTCTTCCAACATCAACTATTGCTGCACTATAAGATCGTCCTTCTGAAGTATTTGCAGAAGTTAAAGAATCATAAGCATTTGCTTGTTGAATATTAGTAGTATAAGAGGTATTATTAGCCATTAAATATATGTCCACCAATGCTACATTTATAGAAGTCCAACCTACAGTAATTGAAGTGGCTCCTCGTCTATAATCACCTGATGTGGGTGTTACTGAAGTTATATTTTGTTGTGTATATGCCACATAAGTTACATTAGCACTAGCTTGAGTTGAAGTTGTATCAACTGAACCAATCGCGTGACCTGAAACCGTTAGGTTAAATGTTTTTGTTCCAGATGCTCCCGAGAAATTCATTGTTACGGTTGAATCTCCAGTTCCACCACCACCAACAGGTGTGCCAGATGGTTTTGTCCAACTATACCCTGTTCCCGATATCGTACCAGTTGTTACTGCAGTTACAGTAGTATTCGTGGTAGAAACTCCAGTTGGAGTATATCCCGAAGTATAACTACCTAACCCATAAACTGTAGAAGGACTTGGAGTTAATGAATCTATTTTCGGTCTAACAGTTAATATATCTGTTTGATTATTCACATTATTGGGTAAATAATCTGCAGTACCAGCGTAACTTATTGTATATCTTCCATTATTAGATCCTGGTGTCATCGTGGCACTATTCGTTCCACCACCAATATTGGGTGATGATGTAATTGCAACTGATGCATTAGTACCAGCTGAAACTGATGCTGCCATACCTTGAGTAGCACCTACATCTATCGTTTGATCATTAGTTGTTGAATAAGCAAGTGCTGGAGCTACTATAAATGAAGAACCCACCGTGGCACTTCCACCATGATGTGCTTTTGGATAATATGTACCTGCAGAACTTATAGTGAAATTTTTACTTATGGATTCTCTTTGATATAAAGTATCAACTGCTTCAGTTGTATTAGTATATGATGTATCACCTGTACTACTATTAGTATCATATCCAATCGTAAGTGTTCCATCATATCCTTCCGAATAACAAGTAAAAGTAGCATTATTTGAACCATCTACCGATGAAACATTTATAGTCGTATCATCTATTGTTAATGAATCAATTGCATCATTATATCTTACATCTACATTAATTGCTGCAGCGCTATTATTATTTCTTGATGTTGATGGATTACCATATTGAATTAAATTTACTGGAAATAATCCTGTTCCTGTATAAGTAACTGTAGGTGTTGCGGAAGTAGATGATCCTAAAGATATTGCTGAATTATCTCCATTTGATGCATTTGAAAATGTCCATGCTCTGCTTGTTACTGTTCCTGCTGAAGTTGATAGTCCAAAAGTTATTGCGTTTGTTTCACTTGAAGCATCTAAAGTTTGAACTGATACAGCATTAATTGTTGTTCCAGCTATTTGGTCGAAATGATCTATACTTGAACTAACTGCATTTGTATATGTACCAGTAGTTACAAATGGATAATATTTATCAGTTGCTTCTGCAATATTGGGAATTGCACCTAAAGTAACATATTTTGTTGCTCCGCTGCCATCAAAATCTAAAGTTTCAGAAATTACTATACTATTATCACTTACAAGTTTTAATCCAGCAGTATAATTATCCGTTGTTCCATCATCTACATCCCAATAAATTCTTGCTCCAGTCTCACCATCAACATATTCCCCTACTGTAGTAGTACTTAATTTTGCAACAACTTCAGAAAAAACAGAATTAGGATAATTAGCACCACCAAATTCTGAAATAGCATATGGTTCTGAATTTAAATTAGCTCTTGAAGTTCCCGTAGGCCCAACCGCTCCTATTGCAAAAAATTCAGATTCTTGTTTTAAAGAAATATTTGCTTTACTAGCTGAACTTCGGTTATCTGGTAAAGCTCCAAAGTTAATTTCATTTCCAGAGGTTGGCAGAGCCATTATGTTACCTCAAGTTTTTTCTTTAACTCATCAATCTGCTTTTGTTGTTCTTGAACTGCACCAATTAGATATGTTGTAAGTTTAGCATAATCTACAACTTTATGAGTATCGCCATCTAAAAATTCTTTTGTACCACCTATAGATATTGTATCTTGCACTATCATCGGAATGACTGATTCTACTTCTTGTGCAATCAAACCTACATCATCTTGTTTATCTCGTATTTTCCAAGTAAATGAAGATGGTTTTAATTCTAATACTTTATCTAAATTATTTTCTAATGCTTTTATATTTTCTTTTAATCGTATATCTGATGCAACCGTTGATGAATATGCAGTTATATCATTATCTGCGTGAAAATGACCAGTAGCTCCAAATCTAAATTCTTCTGTACCTGCCAAGGAAACACCAATTTCACCGAGTGTGCTCACCATAAATATACCAGTATCTCTATCACTTACAAACCCATACGCTGGTTCTGAAGCTGAACCAGAACCAATAATTATATTACCACCATTTTCAGTTGCATAAAGTGCAAGATTCCTATTACTGCCGGCTGCACCAGAAACCCCTTCACTCATAAATGATGCTGCTAATCCCGATGTACTTGTTACACCAGAAACCTTAACTCCAGTAGCTGTGAAAGCAGAATATACACTTCCCACAGTAACTCCACTTGCATATCCAAATCCTGTGTTACGTGCTGATGCTGATANCTGCTGTAGTAGATCCTCCAGCAGTACTAATAACACTTCCACTTATATGAAATTGTGCTAATTTTTGAGAAGTTCCACTATAAGNAAGNGAATCATCTTGTCGAGCATTCATATATAATTTACCACCTTCAAATGAAGAAGTAGTATAAACATCATCCCATTGTTCTTCTATAGCACCATTCATAGACAATCTACCCGCAGTCATATCTTGTATAGCCGCCTTTTCACTCCTTAGTATTGCGTTTCCACCAGATTGAACATATGAAGTTTGTTCGGTTCGAGTAAGTAATCGCATTCTCTGATTATTATCACTATTATAGAATGCTAACTCACCACTTGAACCCGCTATTTCAACTCGTTGTCCTGATGCAGTACCTACTCTTACTTTACCACTACCGGCTGAATCTATTAATACTGTACCACCGCCTGCCGTTAATGCATCTGCACCAATTGTCCATCCACCAATTTCACCATCAGAAGCATTTACTGAACCTGATGTATAAAGTCCAGCACTTGAGGCTGATACAAAAACTTCACTTCCTCGTTTCAATTCAAACTTATTACTTTGTATTTTAATATGTTCTGAAGATTGATCTCCTATATAAGTAGTTCCTGCGAATCTTGCTACTTGATTATTACTTGTATCATAAACATCTAAACCACTAGCACCAACATTAACCATTTGTTTGCTAGATTCATAAATTTTCACCCCCGTATCTGTAACTTCAACTCTATCAGCACTAGATGCCCCATACATACTTGAAGTTGTTGCTGTTATATAACTACCAGTAACATTATTAGCAATTATTGTTACTCCATCATCAGATACGGTTAATCTTTCAGCTTTATCACTTGCACCATAAATTTCAACTCCTGTAGTATCAAAGAATGAACCTGTAACTCCGCCGCTTACAATATCAATACTTCCACCACCGACTTCTACATAAGAAGTATTATCTTCCCCATCAAAAATCTTTGTTGTTGAACCATATGTTGCTAATGTTTTATTTGAGGCTGCATTCTTTAAAGTCATTCCATCAGAACTTAGAATGACTTGTTTTTGCATTGATTGAGAAGCGGCACTTAACGAGGCAGATGTTTCATTACCCGAACCACTAATTGATGCCGCAGTTACTCCAGCTAAATCACCAGTACTAATAGTAATATCACCGTCAATTGTAACTGCTCCACCTGCGGTTACACTAAATTTCTTATCACCAGTTGTACCAATACTCATAGAACCATCAGCATCAACTCTAAGAGCAGATTTAGTAGCAGAATCTATACCAACCCTCATAGTTGGACCAAAGTTAGCTACATTAGTAGAAGCACTAACAACATTTAAACCAGTACTTGTTACTGTAGCGTAAGTATTCGCATCATTTCCATAAGCAGTTACACCCGCTGCTTGTAATTGTAACTTTGTATTAGCCTCACTTGTTCCATCGAAAAATTTAGTAGTAGTTCCAAAAGTTGCCAATGGAAAATCAGGGGTTTGTCCTGATGAAGATATTGCCATTCCAGTATCAGTAAGAACAATTTGAGTTTCCATCGTATCAATGTTTGTTTGTGCTGCAGCCGCACTTGCTGAAGCTGCATTTATACCATCCTCCGCTGAAGATGAATTTGCATTTATTGTTGAAGCAGCCGATGCTGAAAACTCATTAGCCGAACCACTAATTGATGCCGCAGTTACTCCAGCTAAAGCACCAGTACTAATAGTAATATCACCTGTTATACCTAAACTACTTCCATCCCAAGTTAATTTATCACCTAAACTAAAACTACTACCACTATCTATATAAAACCCCGTATTTGAAGTTCCATATTCTCCAGCCCCAGTATAAAGTGCATTATCACTTACAGTTATTCCACCAATAAATCCACCTGATGCAGTAATTACACCTTCAATTTTTGCACCACTTGCAATAAGAACACCAGAAGATGATACTGCAAAATTAGTTCCAAATCTTACATAATAATTTGAACCTGGAGTAAAGTCCATATAATACCCAGTAAGATCATTATTATCACCAGTTTTATAAATTCTTGAACTATCAGCATCTAAAGTTATATTACTTCCACTAATAAGTCCATTATTTAAAATATTCCAACTACCAATATAACCTTCATTAGCTCTAATACTTCCACTAAGAAATACATTTTCTGCTGATAATCCGAATCCTGGACTTGATTCATTATGTACTGCAGCAGTACTTGCTAATCCACTTAAATCTCCAAACCTTGCTCTCCTTAAAAATCCACCACTTCCAGATTCAATTACATCTATATATGGTGTTTCAGTATCGGTTGGGTCTGCATTTATATGTATAAATCCTGTTTGAGGGCGTCCAAAACTTATAATAACTTGTCCATCATCATATGATGCTGATACAGAAGCGGCTCCACCAAAATTACCTATTGAACCTGTTACACTACCTTGTAATTCTCTTGTTACTGTAATTGCATTTATAAACCCAGTAGTATTTCCAGTTTGATCTGACGCAGAATACGCTGCATTAAGTCTCATAAACTCTGAACTAAATCCTGTATCTCCTACTTTCTTAACAAATAATAATTCTCCTTGTTGAAATCCAGCTGAATTAACCAATGGAATTGTTGTAGCACTAGCGCTAACACTACCACTTATAGTTGTTGCATTACTAACAAGTAATTGTCCACCAACTGCGTTTACAGTTTGTTTTTCAAATGTTGTTGTAGCAAGAGTACCACGAACATAAACATTACTAAATTCTGCAAATCCATCGCTATCAATAGTCCACCCAGATGCCTTCTTTGCATAATCTCTTGTTCTAATTGAACCAGTACTACTTAATATAATATTAGATGAACCTAAACTATTTTGCTCTATTCCCCAACCACCAATATTACCAGCAGTACCACTTATATGTCCATCTGCTTTTACTTGAAAGTTTGAAGCGCTTATAAATAGTCCAGAATCGGTTGATGAATTTTCATCAGCATTTCCTCTTATATAAAAAGTATCTCCTGATAATTTTTCTCTACCAATATTAAATCCACCAATCTTACCTGTTTGCGCTTCGATATTTCCTTTTACAACAACATCTCCACTTGAGGATAAATGAAAGTTAGATGAACTAATTTCTATATTTCCACCACTACCACTTACATATTGTTCTTCACTACCTAAGAAAAATGATTTTGCTTTTACCTCAAAAACACTTGGACTTGTTCTAAATTTAAGAGATCCCTCATCTCCACCAGCATGCAATTCTAAACCTAAACCATCATAATTTTCACTTGCACCTATAGCAGTTCCAACACTACCACTAAACATTAATATACCAGAAGGACCTTCTCCTGTAGTTGCCCGCTTAAATCCCTCATATGATTTTGTTCTAAAATATGCTGATGATTGTCCACTTATCTCAAATCCTTGTCCCTCACCAAGACTATTATTAATAGTTAAAGTTCCTGGTAAAATATTATCCGTTCCTGAAAATACTGTATTACTTCCTTGAAATTGTTCAGCATTTGCTGAAAATGTTTCCATCTGAGCTTGCTTACCATCTTTAGTAAAATATTCTACTTTAAACAATAACCTTTGAGGTCTTTGACTTAACAATGGAGTATCAGTTGTTATTATTACATTATTTGGATTAAACCCTGATTCTCTAGCTTGCTTTAAAGATATTTCACTAATATACCATTTACCTGAAGGAGCTACGAACTGTATAATTGGACGAGCTGTTGATTCTAATACAAAATTTTGATAAACCATTTTTGGAAATGTAATATTAGCATCCACCCCTTTATCATCAGGATTTAAAGAACCAATAAAATATCCCCATGGGGTAGATTTAAACTCTTCGCCTATTTTTTTAGGTTTAACTCCTGAACCAGATACGTAAACTTTTAATTCTGCTCTATCTTGATCTACTAAATTTTCATCTATTCTTACTTGTGTTGTTGCTTTTATAGGATGTGCATTAAATGATAAACTATATTCTACATCTCTTATAATTAAAGGTCTATTTTCTCCAACTATATTGCCTTTTCCAGCTATATCTTTTGTTCTTGATGTATTTAACCAAAAAGCAACATTATCATTTTCACTATAGTTTGAACCAGAAATAACTACTGCATCGTGAATATGACTTATAGTTGCTCTATCAAATCCTCCAACTGGTCCACTACCGACTACTGCTCCTGAATAATATCCAGCATTTGTTCCTTGAGAGCCAGTCCAATATGTATCTACTATTGATCGGGTCGGGAAATACCCTTTCATCAAATTACCCTTTAATGATAAATCATCTATCAATTCTTCACGAGATTCTAAAATTCTTTCTGTTAATGGTATAAACTCAGTATCATTTGTTGTTCTATAATAAACTTTAGCTCTATAAACATCTCCTGAAAGTGTTCTTAAATTGGCAAGTTTAATTGTAGATTTAGATATATAATTTATTTCATTATAATCAAAATCTACAGTTTCATTAAAGCTCATAGTAAATGGAGATGGACCTAAATCAGGAATTTCTAATAACTGATATGCTAAACTCTCTGCAGAATTATTAAATATTATAGGCTTTGATGACGGTATTATAGTATGACCTTTAGTTTTACCTATAGTAAATTCATATGGTAAGTTTTGAGATACTAATTTAGAAACAGAATACCTGCTTTTGCTTGCGAATTCTCCCAGTTCGAATCTATCAACTTTTACTTTTGCTCCTTCTAAATAAGATCCAACTTCTCTACCCGACCCATCCGGGTGCGGGTGCCCGTGCATACTACCACTCGGTAAAAATATTTTATAGTCATATACTGCAGGACTTGCTGCAGTCATGGAAGAATCATTTCTACCAGAAGCATTATCATCATAGTTACCATCATTATAGCTACTTCCACCGCCACCACCACCACCTTTGTTACCTTTATTTGTTTGAGCATCACTATGTTGCGTATCATCATATGTATCTTCTTCAGAAGTATTTGCGTTTGCCTTTAGTGATTCAATCTCCGTATCTATACAAGTAATATTATAATATGCGGTATTACTACTTACACCTGGGGCACCAACTGTTAAACCAATTGCTTTAAAGTCTACATCATCCGCAATAAATTGAGTACTCCTTCCATTTCCAATTACATAAATCTCATCATAATTGGTATCGTGTAAACTCCAAGTATAAGAAGTTAACCTAACTCTATTCGTACTATAGTATTGTCTGTTTGCTGTTGTTCTTAAATCGTGCAGTCCAATTGCAAGAGACGCCGTTGCTTCGTGAATTGTTTCTAAATCATCAATCATTATATCGGTATCAGCTAATACTGGAACTGCTGCCCCTACTACATCAACAAATAAAGAACTGCTCGTACTAGATTTACCATTTGAATCTTTAACAACTACACTTGCAGTATAAGCACCAGATGCACCATATGCATGTGTTAAAGAAGTAGTAGATTCATCATTACCATCAAATGATACCCCTCCAGTTATACCATCACCATATTCCACAAAATCACTCGTAGCATCTCCCCAAGCAATTGACATCTCGTCAATATACTTTTCACTCTCTGTAGTTGAACTTGCAGAAACTATAAGTGTAAACGCTTGACTTGCAGTAACTGCGGTTGAACCTGAAATAGATGTTATAAGTGGTACTGCTGTATTTACAGTTATCGGTTGTCCCTTAAATTCTTTTGTACCACCAGACCAATTAGCTACAATTCTGGGTTTAAAATTTCCTTGAGTTGAATATGTAGCAGTTGTAGTTTGTCCTGAAGCACTCATTTCTACTTCACTAACTCCAGTAAATAATTTTTGACTGGTTGGACTTCCTTCACCATCTTCAGTAAATGTAACTGTAAGTGGTGCCGTTCCAGATGTTACATTTGAAGTTACATGAGGTCTTGGTGTAACTGCATTACTAACACTTTGTTTTATAACTGTATTTGATTTTCTTCCTGCTGTATCAACTACATAATGTTCAATATCAAAATTGCCCCCTGCACCATATGATGCAGAAACTGCTGACCCTGTTACTGATGTTGGGAATAGTTGAAATCCATCCCAATAAATTGTTTTGCCGCTTGAATTTTTTGCTCCAACTCTAAATGAAGCATATTTTGTTCCTGGATGTAAAAATCTACTATGTACACTAAGTTTTGTCCAATCACTACTATTGATTTTAATTAGATCACCTACTACTATATTTTGATGTACATCTCCTTCTTCACCAATTGTTTCATAGTTTGCATCTAATCCATACAATGACAAATAAGCAAATGTATTCTCAGAATCAGCTTTGGCATAAGCACTAACTGTAAATCCATCCGATTGAGTTGCTGGTGCGAGTGCAGCAGTACTACTTCCTCTATAATGTCCAAAATAGCTATCAGCTGCATTTGAAACTTGTGCTATAGCATTTGAACCACTATATGCTACTGAAGATTGTCTGGTTACACTTGCATTACCTACAGAATATCCGTCCCAAAATCCACTTAAAGCACTTCCAAATATATTATTAGGTGCATAATTTATAAATTGACTACCAGTTATTTGTGCTTTTTCAAAATACCAATGGAATTTATCAAGACTTAAACCAGTACCAACTGTTGCACTTGAAGTAACATTAAAATTTACATCTGTATTAACTAATGAGTTTGATTGAGAAAAATCTGCTACTGCCGGCGTTGGGTGAACTTTTACAGTTTGAGCAGTACTATTAGTTTGAGTATTATAATTATTTCCTACAGTATGAGTAACTGTATAATCTCCACTTTCACTATATTCATGTATTACTCTTTTACCTGCGGAACCTGTAACTACTAAACTTCTACCATCTCCAAAATCCCATTGAAATGTTGTATCATCAATATTATCATCAGGATTTGAAGCATCATCTGCACTAGCAGAATATATACTTCTATCTGTGAATCTAAATCTTGCTTTTGTAAAAAGTGGGTTTGTAGAAGTTTCTAAACTTCCAGTTAAATATTGTGCTTCTCCTGATTGTGCTTCGTTTAAAACACCATTAGATACAAACATACCAGCTTTTGGTGTAGCAGGTGGTGATACCGTAACTATAACGTTATCTTTAGCCCCACCACCAAACGGTGAATTTCCAGTAGCTCTAACAGTATACGTCTGAGCTTTAGTATATGTATGAGAGCCATTAGTAGTTTGTGGATCAAAACTATCAGTTGTAGAATCTCCCCATTCATATTCTACATTATTTATCGGTCCTACTGCATCTGCTATTAAATCAACTGTAAATTTGTTATTTCTTAAAACTCCAGTAGGTTTTGTATTATTAATAAATCGAAGTTCTAAATCAGAATGTGCTATTAAATTTGGATTTAAAAATTGTCGGACTCCAGCAGGTATTCGTGATCCAGAAAGACTTCCGCTCACTAAAACATTTACTTCTTTTTGTCCTGTTTTAGGTATTACTTCTTGTAACATTGTTTCAGATATTGATAACTTTGGTGCTCTTAAAAATAAAATCTTTTCATTATTCGGTGAAGATGGATCTATCATTATTTCCATTTGATAACGAACATTATATACATCTTGAAATTCTTCTGGAATAACTAATCCATCATTCTGTTCTGGATTTGGATTTATTTCACCAAGTAATGTTAAAGTTGCTATTCCAGGAGTAACATCTTCATATACTTCTATACTTAATCTTCTTGAAGTACCTTCTAAATAATTTCGTATTGGATTTACATATACGGGTTTACCAGTTATATCAATTAATTCAAATAATATATCTGTTTCTCTTTTTAGCGCGGGAGAACCATCAATTAATATAGATGATCTACCAGTAGGTATAATATCTGGAGCATCAAGGATTTTAAAATATTTATTATCTGTATCCTCAATAAATACTTGAACTTGATCTAAATTCTGTTTTTTAACTGTTTTCTTGAATAATGCCATTTAAATAGTTGTCCCATTTCATTTATAATAAATATTAAAACTTTATTATAAGTATATTTATAGTGTGTATAATGGATGTATAAATGAAAAAAAGATATAATTTTACGTTAGATGAGTCTGTAAAGACTATTTTGGAGCGTTTTGCTAAAGAAAATTTTACTACAATGTCTGCAGTATTAACTTCTTTAATTTTGGAATTACAATCAAAAAAGATTGTTTATGGTAATAAATTACCTTCTAAGAGGATTTCCCAAAACTAATATTGCTGTATCCATGTTCTTTCTTTATTTCTAATAAAGTATCTACAGCATCTCTCATAGATTCTATATGTGATACAATAACAACAAATTGAAATTGAGATTTTAAATATTGAAAAAAACTATAAACAGAATTTAAATTTTCACTATCCATAGTTCCAAATCCCTCATCTATAGCGAGAAAATTACCTCTTGGTAAATTACAAACATTAATTAACCCTACTCTAAGAGCTAATGATGATATAAATTTTTCCATACCACTTGATAATTCTAAAGGCCACACATTATCTTCATCATACACAATATAGTTATTAATACTCTTACCATCCATTTTAAATATAATGCTGAAATCAACAATCTGTGATAATATATTATTAACTTCCCCTTCAATAGTCGGTAGTGCATCTTGTATTAAATTATATGGAACTCCATCTCTACTTACCGCTTGTAAATAATAATGATACGCTCCTATCGTATCCTCTAATTCTTCCATTTTAGTAATATTATCAAACAATGTTTTTATTTGTGTTTCTAAAATAGCTACTGTTTTTCCCCTATTATATTTTTTAGCAGTATGATCTTTTATCTTAGAATCTACCACTTGTATTTCTGATTCTACTAACTCTATTTTAGATAAAATATCTTTATTAAATTTTATAGATTTTTCTTGTCTTTCAAACTTTGTTATATCTTTTAAAACATATTGTTTACTTTGTTTAACATTCTTACCTTTTTCAATAATAACATCTTTTTGATGGTGTACTGATTCTAATTTTGCTTCTTCTTCAAATATACTTTTAGTAATAATATCATATTTAGATTGTATTTCAGTATACTCTTTGACTACTTTTCGTAAATCTCCAGCCTCTTTTATATATTGAGTTTGTAAATGTTTATTATGTGTTATAGTATCTATTGCATTTTTAGCATCTTTTACAAATGGATTAGTTAAACAAGCTTCACACGTTTCATTCCATTCCCAACTCTGTAATTTATCTATAGCTTTTTGTTCTACATCTATTTGATTTTCTAATGTTAATAACAATTTTTCATAATTTTCTAAGTCTCGTTTTTTATTGCCAACTTCTTCAATATCTAATTTTTTTATTTTTTTATTTTTTAAAGTATCCAATAATTCTTTTGTATTAACTATAGATTTTTCTAATGAAATATATTGATCTCTTAATATACCTGTTTCATCTTTTAATATATTTAATTCTTCTTTTAATTTTTCAATATCTTTTACATCTTCTATTGGTTTTAATTTAGAAGTAAATTCTTTTTTAGATTCTTCAAACTTTTCCTTTTGTTCTTCATACTCACTTAACTTTTCATCAATTAACTTCAGATCAATTTTATTAGATTTCAATTGACTTCTAGCTTCAGTTAATTCATCTTCATAATTAGATTGTTGAAAGTTTTTTAGTAAAACAGATTCTTCTTTAACTCTCTCACTTGCCATTTGATATAATTTATCAAACACCCCAATACCCATAAATTGAGCTAATAATTCTTTCTTTTCTTTCTGAGTTTTATCTATGAATACTCCTGATGAATTATTTTGAGTAGACAATGTAGTTAAAATAAAATCGTCATATGTTCCTAATACTCTACGAATATTATTGTTTGTAGTTCTCCTTTGATCACCATTCATAGAAACCATTTGTTGTAACTCTGTATCCCAACGTTCAAAGTTAACATCTACTTTAACATGCCCATTTAAAAGTCGTTTTCCTTTTCTTTCAACATAATAATCTGTTCCATCTATTTCTATATTAAGTTTACATCTAAAATCTGATTTTTTATTGTTCAATATCATATCAGCTTTAAATGCTCTACTACAAGTATCAAATAAACAAAAAGATAGTGCATCTAATAATGATGATTTACCACTTGCATTTGGAGCAAAAATTCCTATTATACCACTTAATCTAGTAAAATCAACTATATTAGTTTTACCATAAGAAAACATATTATCAAATTCAAACTTTTTAATTTTCCAATTAATATTCCTTTGAATATCTTCTTCTGGTAAAATTTGATTTAACTCATTATTTATTTCTTGTAATTGTATTTCAAGATTATCATCTATAAAAAATTCTTTTTTAATATAATCTAATATTAATTTATTTTGATAATCTACGTTAGATACATCTCCTATACTAATCTTTTTAGCTTCATCTCCTAAATTAATAACACTATCTACTTTATAAAGTTTACTCTCTGTTAATTTAGGATATTTATCTTTAACAATAGAAAGCACTTTTTTTATTTGAGTTTCAGTTGTATTTTTACATCGTAACCGTAACCTTCCTTTCTCTGGAAGGGCATCCCAATCTTTTGGTAAATTTCCATCAATAATATCAAGAGTAGCATATCCATAATCATTTGGTATTTCAATATGTTCAAACTTTCTATTCTTCACATCCCATACAGATACTCCGTGCCCATACACCGCTTCACCATAATTTTGTTGAACAAGACTACCACAATATCTTACGTGGGGCTTTTTATTAACATTATCATATTCTTGTAATGTTTGCATTTTATGAATATCCCCAAGCAAAACCATATCATATCCATCCATACTTTCTAATTTAACTTTAGATGGTAACTTAAATCCTAAATCTGTAGCTGATTGATCAACAGTACCGTGATATAATAATACTTTAGTATCTCCTTCTACATCTTTTGCTTGAATATAATTCTCTTCTGTATCCCAAACATCCCATACTACAAATGTTATATCTGCAAAATTATAAACACCACTATCTTTAAAATAATATAAATTTGGATGATTAAGATTCTCTACAATTGGTGTAAGAACATCAAGCCTATGTGTATTATTTAAATTACAGTCGTGGTTTCCTGCTATAATAATAGTTGGAACAATATCAGAAAGATTTTTGAATAATCTTGATAATTGATCTACCAATTCTGGCGACATTTCAGTTTTACTATGTGCGATATCACCGCCTATATAAACTACACTATCTTCAGGATTCTTTTTTATTATTTCATATAATTTATTAAACACATCTTCAAATTCGGAATGACGATGCAGATTTCGTATTTGTATGTCCGATATATGATATATTCTTTTTACTGCATTTAAATTAGTTTTTATAATATGTTTTTGATTTTTCAAACTTCTTACCTTTTAATTTTGATTGAATAACATCAGAAAATGTTAGCTCTTTTGTGCTTTCTATTTTTTCTGTCATTTTGTCATAACCTACCTCATTTGGATCCTTATCCTCTAAAGATACTAGTCTAACTTGTATACCATATGATTTTAACTTAGTACTTATCTTTAATGCATCTGGTTGAGCATCACTATCAAGTATAATATATACATCTTTTACTTTTTTATTTAATAAAGTCAACATCAATTTTTTTGGGATTGTTTTACCTAATAATGGAATAGCATTTCTTTTTACTGTCATAGCATCAAATACACCTTCACATAATATTATTGGTTCATCCCAATTTATAAATAATTCAAAACAAATTATATTTTTACTTATCGTGGGATTTTTATACTTCATACCACCACCATAGATATCTCGTGCTATAAAATAATTTAACTTACCATGTTTATCATAAGATGGTATTATAATTCTATTACTATAAATTCCACTTTCACAATAACCTATACCATATCTTACTATGATATCTTTAGTAAATCCTCGCTCCTTTAAAAAATTATAACATCTCTTTTCTATGGGTGTGCTGAAATGAATATGATTTAGTCTTTTAAATTCTTTAGGTAACGAAACTAATTTTTTTACATCTTTTTCTGATTTTTGATCATAATAATAATCTTCTTGCTCATTTAAATATTCTTTTAAATCGCTCCAACTATTCTCACTTACACCTACAGCTTTAAATAATTGATAAAAATTATGACCACCTTGATTAGAAACCCAACAATGCCATTTTTGGTTTTTTATATTTATTTGTAATTTAGGCTTATAATGAGAAATAAACGGAGACCAAAACATATACTCATTTTGTTTTCTTAATTTTGTATGGGTAGAACCTAATGCCTTTGACAAAATATTCAATATAATATTATTCATCTAATAATTGTAATAACTCCTCAAATTCTAAAACAGCATATGTTTTAGAACGATTTCTTTTAAAAATAACTAATGGTATATGATTACCACTATTACCTTCAGCTTGATCTAATGCTTCCCAGATATTAATTTTTTCTTGATTTTTACATTCTACACTAAATGGAAATAATCTACGAGCAGCAGGGGATAATAAGATATCTTCACCAGAATCACCCATAGTAATAGATCGAACATCATCTGGTTCTAATTTATCGAATTTTTCAAGAATTATATCTCGAACTTTATTTTGAAGTCTTTTTCCTTTGTTCTTTGCTGAACGTGGTTTCATAAAATAACCTTATTAATATATATCATTCAAAAAACCTTAAATTACTTATATTTTTTCAACCATTTTTTAACCTCACTACGTGCCCATTTTTCTGCTTTTTCTTCATATGCATTATCATCATGAAAATCACCACCATTTTGAATTGCAACTTCTCCAGCTTTTTGGTACTCTTTTTCATACTTTTTAGCACCCATTGTTTTTCTATCATTTGCATGGTCTA
>PCAX01000027.1 GCA_002730795.1 Chloroflexota bacterium | reverse complement strand
TCTGTAGTGGGCTCCAACGTGATTTGTAACTTACCTAGCAATATTTCTTCTTTAATTTTGGTAAAAGAATTGACCGTCAAATCATCCGATTCAAAACCGATGGATTTACAATTTAATCGTCGAACTAAATCTGTAAACCATTTTATGTGATGGTTCATCCTTATAATTTCAAATCCAGGTGCTTCAATCGAAGCCTGTTCTATATACCTAAAGTCTGTAACTAAAAATGAGTCTTCTTTCGTTAATAAAAGATATCCAGCGCTGCCAGAAAACCCAGATATGTACCGACGGTTATAGTCATTGGTTACCAGGAACCCGTCAAACCCTGAATTTGAAATTGATTTTCTTAGTTTATTAATTGTGTCTGGAAATTTAAACATTTCAATTATTTTTGGCCAGTAATTTTACTAGGTGCTCAAGGCCGTACAAATACCCATGAATTCCTAATCCACATATTTGTCCAATTGCATTAGCAGATAAAACGCTTTTTTGGCGAAAATTTTCCCGCGAGTAAATATTTGAAAGGTGTACTTCTACGTAAGGAAGTTGACAATCTATCAACGCATCTAAAATTGAATAACCAACTTGAGTAAGTGCTCCACCGTTTATGATTATACCGTCGGCCTTTTTTGAGGATGATTGTATGAAGTCTACAATTTCCCCTTCGTGGTTTGATTGAAAACATAAAACATTTGATTTTAGTGTAACGGATTTATCTTTCAAAGCCTGATTGATTTCTTCGAGAGTTATAGTCCCGTATGTTTTCGGATCCCTGTTTCCCAAGTTGTTTAAGTTGGGTCCGTTGATGACCAATATATTTACCATATATTTCTCCTATGTAGAAATTATGTTTAAGTTCCGTCTAAATTTAAATTCAGATTTTTAATATTTTGCTTGGATCTAGGATGTGATAAAAGATACATTTCCCGAGATTTTTCCGTTGAAATATGAGTGTAAATTTGGGTAGTATTTGGTGACTTGTGCCCGAGGAGTTCTTGTAAATATCTTAAGTCAACACCTCCATCTAGCATGTGGGTAGCGTAACTGTGCCTAAGTGAGTGCGTATGTAAAGAAGGGTCGAGTCCTGCTTTTAAGACGTTAATTTTTACTATATGTTGTATCGATCTATGGGAAAGCTTTTGCCCCGTTTTTGTTAGCCAAAGAGCGCTTCCTCTATTAGCTTTATTTAGATATGGGCGAACCTCAAGAAGATATTTTTTTAACCACAACAGAGCAACTTCCCCGAACAGAATGACTCTGTACTTAGAGCCTTTTCCTAACACTTTGCCACTCATAGTTTCCAAGTCTAGATCCATGATCTCCAAGTTCGTTATCTCCATCAGGCGTAAACCAGCCCCATATAACATTTCCAAGATACATCTATCGCGTATGCCTAAAGGTTTTGACGTGTCCGGTGTTTCTAATAGCCTATGAATATCCGTCTCAGAAAGTGTATCAGGTAAAATATAATGTGCTTTTGGCCTGACTATTAAATCACTGGGATTTTCAGTTATCACTTCACATTCAATCAAAAAGTTAAAAAAGCTTTTTAATGCAGTTATTTTCCGGAAAATAGACTTTCTAGAGTAATTTTGCTGAAGCAATAACGAAATATAATCTCGCAGATCATGGCTTGTTATTTCTTCGATGAAGAGGTTATTTTGCGAGATGTGCTTGGCGAAGGGTAGCAAATCATTTTCATAATTTCTTACCGTTTTTGGGGATAAATTCCTTTCCGTATTTACAAACTTGTAAAAAGAATCTAAATAACCCAAAAGCTTTTTATACTGTACGTCTAAGCTCCTGGAAGTACCGACGCCCATAAAAACGCTCCGTCATCGTATTCTATATATTGTGATTAATATCTGAATACTACATTATTTTGTATTTGAAGTACCATTACCAGAAACTTTCAATTCCGAGCATTTTTTCATTGCCTTCACCCGACTTAATTCCCAAGATTCCTGTTGTTTAACATCACTGTTTGGTCCCGGAGGTAAAGGCATTGCAACCCTACATCTAGGGAATTTGCTGCAAGAAAGGAATTCCTTTTGATCCCTTTTTCTTTTTCTAATTAATAATTCATTCTCACCAAGACACATAATCCCACTTTTTTCTGCAGGAGAATTATTTTTTTGAACTGTTGGTTTAGAACCACATTTTACTGGATTGTCATATTTGTCATATTTTACATTTTCAGGTATAGGTAAATTTAATAAAGTTTCACAATCAGGCCAATCCGAACAACCTAAAAATTCATTATTTTTCTTTCCTCTTTTTACTAACTCTAATCCCTTTTCACAAAAAACACCTGTGGGATCTGATGGTATGGATATTCTATCTCCGGTTTTTGCTTCATTAATACCCTTTTGAACGGTTTCTTCAAAAGGGATATAAAAATTTGTCAAAAATTCTATCCAATTTTCTTTTCCGTTTGCTATTAGGTCTAATTTTTCTTCCATATTTGATGTAAATCCAAGGTCATTAATATTTTGGGTACAATTTTTGAAAAGATCTCTCAGTGTATCTGTGACGGTTGTTCCAGTTTGTGTTGGTATAAATGCCTTTTTTTCTATTTGAGCGTATTCCCTATTCTTAATTGTTTGTACTATAGATGCGTAAGTAGATGGCCTACCAATTCCTTCTTCTTCCATTTTTCTTATGAGAGAAGCTTCATTATAACGTGGTGGCGGATCTGTAAATTTCTTTATTGAATTTACTTCATTTAGTTTTAAAGATTCATTTTCAAAGAATTCGGGTAATTCTGAATTACCTATCTTAGATGTTGACAATATTTTATGCCCATCAAATTTTATTACTTCTCCTTTAGATTGTAATAAATATTCTTTATCGCCTGAGGCTAAAATATCTACTGTTGTAATTAGTGAAATTGAATCGGACATTTGACTTGCTACTGCTCTATTCCAAATTAGTTTATATATTTTGTTTTGATCTGGATTCAGATATGTAGAAACTTTATCAGGCGTGTTTAAGATAGATGTTGGCCTTATTGCTTCATGGGCTTCTTGTGCATTTTTGCTTTTAGATTTATATCTTCTTGGACCGATGGTATATTTATTTCCATATTTTTCTTTTATGAAATTACCTATTTCTGATAGTGATGATTCAGAAATATTAGTTGAATCAGTTCGCATATATGTAATCAATCCAGTATTTGACCCACCTATATTTACACCTTCATATAAACCCTGAGCTATAAACATGGTTTGTGAAGGTGAAATACCAGTATTTGTAGAAGCAGACCTTTGTAAAGTACTAGTGATAAAAGGTGCAGGCGGTTTACTTTTTGTTTCTTGGTTTTTAATATTTTTGATAACAAAATTTGAATTTTCTAAATCTTTTTTGATTGATTTTGATTGTTCCTCTGATTTTATGAATTCCTTATTAATATTTTTTTTAGCTGACATTTTTTTTATTTCTGTTTGATCGTCAGTAATTAAAATGTTTTTTCCGTTATCTATCCTAGAATGGAGTTTGGATATTATGGAAAATTGTTTTTTATTCTCGAGATTTGCAGAAATTGACCAGTATTCTTGTTTTATAAATTTTTTTATAGTTTCCTCTCTGTCTACTATTAGACCAAGGGTAGGTGATTGAACCCTACCCGCAGATAAACCTTTATTACGACCACCTGTAATATTACTTTGCAATACTCTGCTACCTCTAAACCCAGCTATACGATCTGCATACCTTCTAGCTTTATGAGCATCAATTAAATTTTTATCTAAATCTTTAGGATTATCGAAAGCTTCTTTTACTGCTTTTTCCGTAATTTCATTGAAGGTAATTCTAGAAATGATTTTGTCTGATAATTCTGATAATTCTGCTGCTTCAACTACATGCCAAGCGATAGCTTCACCTTCTCTATCAGGGTCAGTAGCTAAAAATATTTTGGTTGCTTTTTTGGCTAAATCTTTAATTTCCTTAACTACCTTCTTCTTACGAGCATCTATTGCATAACTAGGAGTAAATTGATTATGTACATCTATACCTAACCCTCCTTTACCTACATTAGTAAGATCTCTAACATGTCCTATTGATGCTATTACTTTGTAATTTCTACCTAAATATTTTTCAATAGTTTTAGTTTTAGCAGGGGATTCAACTATTACGAGATTTTTTACCATGTTTTTTTCAGTAGACCTTCAGTAGGATTGCTGCAAATTTAATATTATTGTTTATTGTATAAATGTAATCGGCATCTTTAATTTAACCGTCATCTTTAATATGTTAAAGTAATTCACCAAAATTGTGAAATTAATAATGGCGGAGAGGACAGGATTCGAACCTGCGGTGAGAAAACCCCACACACGCTTTCCAAGCGTGCCCATTAAGCCGCTCTGGCACCTCTCCTTAATCAATTTACTGTTAAATTATGGCGGAGAGGGCGGGATTCGAACCCGCGATATGAATACACATATACCGGTTTTCGAGACCGGCGCCTTCAGCCACTCAGCCACCTCTCCCATAAAGTTGTCAAGAATACAGCATAAAGAAGTATAACAATCTACATTCGTATTTTGTTATATATCAAAAATGTTGTTATTCACTTGTTAAATGAATAACTCGCGTACACAAATTCTCTTGACACTTTCAATTTATGATCTCTAGGATTATGAGATCTATAAAATTAGAAAATCGCTAAATTGAAAGAACTATAAAACCCGAAGATTTTACCAGATTCACAACTATCATTATGCAACGATTCATACGAACCAAAGGAATAATATTGGCAGCCGGAAGAGGTTTACGTATGAAGTCTAAAACCGCCAAACCATTTCATCATTTAGGCGGCGAATACTTGGTTAGCCATGTTATCAACAGTATGCAAAAAAGTGGTATTGAAGAAATAATAGTTATAATTTCACCAGATATTCAAAAAAACAAAGAGTTATTAAAATTTACGAGTGGATTTAGTAGTGAAATTAAGTTCGTCGTACAAAAAACCCCTCGTGGTACAGGAGATGCTTTGTTACAGGGGGTTGGACTTGTAAGTGACTGCGACTTGATAGTGGTGGCTGCTTGCGATGTTCCATTAGTCACATCTAATGCTATAAACAGCATGATTCATGACATGAATTCTGGCAATTCTTGTGGACAAGTACTGGTTGCTAGAGTTCCGGACCCAACTGGATATGGACGCGTTAAAGTTGACGGTAAAAATTCCAACGTGAAGTGTATCATAGAAGAAGATGACCTAAATCATAACGATAAAGATATAAATTTGATCAATACATCATGGTATTGTTTTGATACAGGTTGGGTCAGAGGAAGGTTAAAAGAAATACAACAGTCCAAAAGTGGCGAAATTCAATTAACCGATATCGTGAAATTTTCGAATACTTCAAACATTGTTTCTCACTCTCTGCTGGATGATCACTTGGAAGCTATTGGAATTAATTCAAAAATTGATCTTTCTAAAGCAGAAAAGGTCCTTAAAGATAGGATTGGGAAAAAATGGATGCTTGCTGGAGTAACTATAATAGATCCGGATACTACTTATATTGATTCTAGCGTTATTATTCAACCGGATTCGACTTTGTATCCAGGCACCCATCTGAAGGGATCCACTTTGATATCGGCGGGGGCGATGATAGGACCCAATACTATAATAGAAAATTCAAAAGTTGGTGCAAAATCGAAAATAATTTCTTCGCATGTGTCTGATTCAGTAATAGGACCAGATGTCGTAATAGGTTCTAACGCGCGAATTAGGAATGGTACCCGAGTAGGACATCAATGTGTTCTTGGTAATGGCGTTGAAGTAAAAAATTCTACTATCGGGGAAGAAACTAAAATATCTCATTTTAGCTATATCGGAGATGCAAAAATCGGTAAACATGTCAATATAGGTGCTGGTACCGTAACCTGTAATTATGATGGTCAGTTCAAGCATGAAACTTTCATCGACGATGATGTATTTATTGGTTCGGGAACCATGTTGATTGCCCCGGTGAAAATATTTTCTAAGGCAAAAACCGGTGCCGGATCTGTTGTAACAAAAAATATCAAATCAGGTATTGCAGTAAAAGGTGTTCCAGCTAGACCATATGATAGAGAGATTACTATTAATCAGAAGGATGAAAATGATTAACGAAAATATATTTAGTTTAATTGTCTTTTTAACTTCAAGTTTTTTGTATATGTTTACCACAATTACTCTTGCTTCATTCATTGTGAGAAGTACGTCGGTTCCTAGAGACCAACCCCAAGGAAGCAATTTTCAGGAAGATATTAAAGATAACCGAATGAGTTTGGGAGCTTCAGCATTTGCGAGATTTATTCAGTTGTCTTGTGTTTTATTTATAACCGCCAACATGTTTATGATTGTAGATGCGTTTTTTGGAAATTTTGATTTTGGTCAATATTTAGTATTTTCTATTTTGGGCTCAAGTCTTTTCATTATAATATTGCATATTTTATGTTCTCTTTTTGTGGCCACCAGTAAACCAATAGCGAGAAAAACTTTTGGGTGGTACAGGGCTATTCTTGAAATACTTTCAACTTTTCCGATCATCAATTGGTTTGTAGGATTTAGTATAAATCTTGGCAACAATGGACAGAAGGACAAAGACGCTGATATGAATGCTACCCTGCAGGAAAGTTTAGATTATTTAGAGGAAGCAGTTATACCGGAAGAAGCCGAAGAATTGAGAATGATTCGTGGTGTACTGCGTATGGATAGTGTTCGAGTTAGAGAAATTATGGTACCGAGAGTTGATATAGTATCAACATCCGGGAATGCCTCCATAGCTGAAGTGGCTGATTTAATGAAGGCAGAAGGAGGGCATAGTAAAATACCAATCTTCGGGGAATCTATGGACGATATTATAGGGATAGCTTACGCTAGGGATATTTTAGCTGCTCTCGACGAAAATGTTTCTCCCGATTCCGGTGTAAAAAACTTGGTTAGGAAATCATTACATGTTCCTGAATCTCAGAGCTTGGAAAAATTTTTAAGAGGAATTCAAGAACAAAGCACTTCCGTTGCTATGGTTGTTGACGAGTATGGGGGTATATCTGGGTTAGTGACCGTTACCGACTTAATAGAAGAAATTGTCGGTGAATTGACGGACGAATTTGACAAAGTTGTTCCGGAGATAGAGAGGCTCAACGAAAGAGAGATAGTTGCAGATGCTGGTGTTTCGATTGATTCACTTAATCAAACAATTGGAACTTCTATAAACGCAAATGGATTTGACACGGTAGGAGGGCTTGTAATGAAGTCGTCTGGGAAGGTACCGTCTGTTGGAGATGAGATACATGTAAGCGGTCTTCTTATAACTGTTCAATCGATCGAAGGTAGAAGAGTTCAAAAAGTAAAAATAGTTACTACGTAGATAAAAAAAACCCCGATCATAACTGATCGGGGTTTTTTTTNATTATTAGNTNGAACCGTCTATTCAGCTCTTACCCAGTTATCTTCATTGTTCACTACTGTAAAAGCAGTTGAAGCTCTTTTACCAGAACTACTTGAAGCATTTACTGTNAAGGTGTCGCCAATGGNGTAACCTTTTNCATCGGATNNTGCATCCGCAGCTTTNACAGTTATTGTAAACGTCCGGCTAAATGCGCCGTGTGAATTTACTGTNGTACCACCCTNCTTTCCCGCCATAGCAAGTTCACTGCCGGCTGGGAAACTAGTTACGGTAACGGANTCACCTGGCGTAAAACCTCCACCGACGACGGTTACGTCCGCGGTCCAGGTAGATNCGCCGNCTGCATCAACTGTNTCAAGTGCTTCTACCGCACCACCTANTACTGCAATNCCACCAACATCTGTCGTTCCAGATTTACCCGCTGGTCCTGCTGATCCCGCTGGTCCTTNNGGTCCNGCGNNACCTGCNGGTCCTGCGATACCTGGCTTACCTGGTTCCCCTGGNTCACCGGGTGCTCCTGGCTCACCGGGTTTACCGGNTGCTCCTGGCTCACCGGGNGNNCCNGGNTCTCCTGGTAGTCCTGGATCTCCTGGNAGTCCTGGAAGTCCTGGTGCTCCTGGGTTGCCGGGNAGACCTGGNTTTCCNGGGTTGCCGGGGTTGCCGGCTGCTCCGCCGCCGCATGCGACCGCAGTCATCATAGCACCGGCTATAGCAATTAATATAAAGGTTCCAAACCTTATTCGGAGAAGACCTCTCATATGGCCCAGTCCTCCATTCTTANACTTAANCTTNATCNNTTTNTACAACTNTNGTCTCCATTTTACAGGAAGACANCAAAGCATTCATCCCATTATAAGCTTTATTAATTGCTTACAACTGTGACTCGACGAGGATAATCTTATTAACTATACAAANTTCCTGTCAAGCAAAAAAGGGTACAGACATATAAGAAGTTTCACTCTTTTTCCGTGTTAATGCTTATAAAAACCATAAATTTACTGAAACAATTTGGTACGTACANGNCTTTTTANTNTTNTNTTAGNTGTTTACTAAGTGATAGAATATTTGTGAGAAAAGNTAAAGGTTTTNGCAGATTTCAGGTANAATGNATATGGAGTGGGTNNNTTGTGNGGTGNGGATTANTTTCTGTGATTTATNTAAAGAGGCCGTGCCGAATTAAGAGAGGAATAATTGGACAAAGTCCGTCGATCNTCTGTGATTGAAGAACACAGNGCGCACGAAAAAGANACTGGGTCTACCGAGGTTCAGATAGCGCTATTNTCAGCAAGAATAACCGAGNTNACTGANCATNTGNGCGTTCATCACCATGATCATTCGACTAGAAGAGGGCTTNTGAAGTTAGTGGGNCGAAGAAGACGTCTGCTNAAATACCTTGGTGATTCGGATATCAGTNGATATAGGACACTNTTGGGGAGATTNGGCCTGAGAAGATAAGNAGATTGTCCTTTTGAATTTTTGCACGATTATTGTCTTATGAGATTCTTGTTTNAATTTTTTGTTTNTATGTNTGAAATCCTNTATATANAGTTGAATCACGAGAATTGTGTTATATGTTANTACCGAATTAGATAGATATGGAGAAATGATTTTTAATGATAAAGAAGTATGAAATGGANCTAGGTGGGCGNCCGCTGGTGATAGAAACTGGTCGAGTGGCTCATCAAGCAAGTGGTGCNGTTACGGTCAAGTACGGNGAAACAATGATTTTGGCTGTCGTAACTGCTGCAAAAGAGGCGCGGGAAGGAATGGATTTTNTACCNCTTACTGTTGACGTGGTTGAAAAAGCATATGCNGCGGGGAANTTACCNGGAGGATTTTTCAAAAGGGAAGGACGCCCTTCTACNGAGGGAATATTGGCCTGCAGGTTAGTTGACAGGCCCTTGAGNCCACTCTTTCCTGAAAGATTTTATAATGAAACTCAAGTTATAATNACTGTACTTTCGTCCGATGGTGAAAATCCCCATCCGGCTCTGAATATTATTGGTGCATCTGCCGCTTTAGCTATTTCGGATATTCCATTTGGAGGNCCTATAGGNGCTTGTGTAATNGGACTAATTAATGGAGAACTAATAGTTAACCCGAGCTATGACGAGTTGAANACGAGTCANTTAGAGTTAACCGTGGCTGGAAATGGTGAAGCTACTACAATGGTTGAGGCCGGGGCTAGGTTTGTTTCNGAGGATATTGTGTTNGAAGCGTTAACTCTNGCGCAAGAAGTTAANGGTGAAATAGCNANTCAAATACGTGAAATACANGATGAAATAGGNAAGNAAAAATGGACTATCCCTAGTCCCAGTGATGAACAGATTTCNACGGAAAAAGCCACACGCCAATNGGCAGGACATCGTATNAAGGATNTTTTGTATGATCCAGTTGACAAGAAATCTAGAAACGATCGTATCAAACAAGTCATGCAGGACGTAAACAGCGAGTTGGCAGAGGANCATGACCCCCACTCCGTGNAGGAAACNTTGTACCTCATAGAGAAAGAAACTGTGAGAAAAGCCATTTTAGAAGATGGNCACCGGTCTGATGGTAGAACTTTAACTGAAATAAGAGACCTTTCTTCAGAAGTGGGATATGTTCCCAAGGTTCATGGCTCTGGACTTTTTACTCGTGGCGAAACCCAGATANTGGGAGTTCTTACTCTCGCTTCTGCTGGCGAGGCACAAAAATTGGATGGTTATTCACCAGAAATTAGTAAGTATTTTATTCATCATTACAACTTTCCNCCNTATTCNGCAGGAGAAACTGGNCGNTTTGGATTTACTGGNCGNAGAGAGATNGGNCATGGNGCACTCGCTGAACGCGCTCTATTGCCGGTTATACCGAGCCAAGAAGAATTTCCATACACAATAAGNTTAGTTTCTGAGACCATGAGTTCTAATGGATCTACGTCAATGGCTAGTGTTTGTGCNGGAACATTGGCTTTGATGGATGGAGGTATCCCTATTAAATCNCCGGTAGCTGGTATAGCNATGGGTTTAATAACAGGTACAAANGGAAATTACGCTATATTAACAGANATTCAAGGAGCGGAAGANCACAGTGGAGATATGGATTTTAAGGTGGCAGGCACNAAGGAGGGNATCACAGCTTTGCAAATGGATATAAAGGTNACTGGAATAACTTTTGAGATTATGAAGGANGCGTTAGAACAGGCCCGTATAGCAAGNNTTCAGATAATTGAACACATTACCACTACGATTGANGAACCCAGNTCAGAGCTNAANGAAAATGCGCCAAGGATGATTTCATTGCAGGTTCCAGTGGACAAGATAGGTGCAGTTATAGGANCAGGNGGATCCGTTATCAGGGGAATGATAGAGGAATATGGTGTAACCATTGACGTTTCNGATGATGGGACTGTAGTGATTGGTGGAACNGACGGAGAATCTACTNCAAAGGCTCAANAAGCCATANATGATTTAACAAGAGATGCTGAAGTTGGGNAACTGTATTCAGGAAANGTTGTACGAATTATGCCATANGGNGCTTTTGTGNAAATACTTCCGGGTAAGGATGGTTTGGTGCATATCAGCGAATTATCAACTGANCGGATANCTGAAGTNGAGTCAGTAGTTAATATGGGNGATGAAATAAANGTTATGGTNATAAGTGTCGATGCCGGGGGCAAGGTTGATCTTTCCCATCGNGCNNCNTTGGAAAATGAGGANNTNGANNNCGTAATTGAACGCAGAAANTCAGACCGNAAATCATTTGGCGGAGATCGGCGAGGCGGAGATCGGCGGGATAGAGGTGGNTNAAATTCTCGNGGNTTTGNTGGAAGAAANGNTCAGCGCANNAGAAGNGATGATAATGNTTATAATTCAAGTCGTTCCCGTAGNACAGNTGGTGGCTACGATGGAGCTAGAAANAGGTCTTCACCACCTAGGGATTTTTAATTTAGTAACAATAGTAAAAAGATTTAATTAATTTAGTTAAGAAAAGTAAGGATAATGACAAACGAAAAAAATATTGATGTAGAGCCNGGACAAATTTGCTCAGGGAAAGGTTGTACGAATTATGCCNTANGGNGCTTTTNTAGAAATCCTNCCTGGAAAAGATGGTTTGGTGCANATAAGNGAANTATCNGTAGAACATATACCNGAGGTTGAATCGGTAGTTAGNATTGGNGANGANNTCAATGTAATGGTAGTAAGNATNGATGATNCAGGAAGANTTGATCTTTCNCATCGAGCTGCCNNGGANAATGAGGAATTGGATGANGTAATNGANCGCCGAAAATCNGGTCGNAAATCNTTCTCTGGGGANCGAAGGAACAGAGGTAGAAGTACTTCGCGNAGGTCTGCAAATATTGATGTAGATCCAGGNCAAATTTGCTCAGGAAAAGTTGTACGAATTATGCCATATGGTGCTTTCGTAGAAATCCTTCCAGGACAAGANGGTTTAGTCCATATTAGTGAGTTATCAGCGCAACGTATACCTGAGGTTGAATCGGTAGTTAGCATTGGTGATGAAATCAATGTAATGGTAATAAGCATTGATGATTCAGGAAGAGTTGATCTTTCTCATCGAGCTGCGTCGGAGAATGAGGAATTGGATGAAGTAATTGAACGCCGAAAATCAGGTCGTAGATCAGGTGGTGGAGATCGGAGAGATAGAAGTGGTGGATACTCTGGTGGGTTTGGTGGACGGAACGATCAACGCGGCAGAAGAGATGACAACAATTACAATTCCAACCGTTTTAGCAGGTAGATTTGAGACACTGAGGGAATGATAAAAGATCTGGCTTTAACAGTGAACACCAATTGATAAAAGGTTTTTATTGAAAAAAAAGTAGGGGCAATGACAGATAAAAAGAAATTATCCGTAGCTATTAATGGAGTTTTGGGTAAGATGGGATCGACAGTGCTTATCGCGGTCGATCAGGCAGATGATATGGATGTTGTTGCAGGTATTGATACAAAATCGAATTCTACAACATTACATCTTCCAATATCGGATAAGGATATTTATTTAGGTAAATCTCTGAGTGACGCGTTAGATGCCGTGCGGCCGGATGTTGTCGTGGATTTTACTAATGCCGAAGTTGCCAAGAAAGTGTTTGTGGATTCCATTGATCGAGGAGTTAGAGTAGTATCCGGTTCTACGGGATTAAATGATTTGGATTTGAATGAAATTAAATCTCATGCGGACAAAAACCAAATAGGATGTATTCATGCTTCAAATTTTGCGGTCGGAGCGGTTTTATTAATATACCTATCTGGGATTGCCTCCAAGTACTTTGATTATGTGGATCTAATCGAATCCCATCATGAAATGAAAGTGGATGCTCCTTCTGGCACGGCGCTTTCTATAGTAAATTCTATGATTGATGGCAGAAAGAATGATTTTGAACAAAATGAAACATTAGACGAGTTATTACCTAACACTAGAGGGGGAAGTTACAAGGGGATAAATATACATAGCGCGAGGCTTCCAGGAAGGGTTGCAAGACATGAAGTGGTGTTTGGTGGACCAGGTCAAACATTTACAATGCTACATGATTCGATTAACAGGGAGAGTTTTATGCCTGGTGTCATAGTTGGTATAAGAAATGTGATGGAATTAAAAAGTTTAGTTGTTGGTTTAGACAGTGTTCTTGGTTTTAGTAGAGCTAAGTAAAATAATTGGGTATTTTATTTTGTGTGATTAAACCGAGGAGATTAATTTGAATTTTCACGACGTTACCATTGGAATAATTGGAGCTACTGGTGCCGTAGGGAGTGTAGCTCTTGAATTGCTTGAAAATCAGGGCCATCCACCTGAAAAAATCGTTCCTATCGCGTCGCCAAGATCAGAAGGCAAAAAACTTAAATACTTTTCCCAAGATTTAATCGTCAGGAAAATCGAGAAAGAGCTACTAGATAATTTAGACGCTATTATCATATCCGCTACATCTCAAATAAGTGAGAAATGGGCGCCCATAGCTGTAAAAAGTGGTGTCGTGGTAATTGACGATGGATCAGTTTTTCGAATGAATTCATCAGTACCGTTAGTCGTACCGGAAGTAAATGGACAAGACGTTGAGTGGCACACTGGAATTATATCGACTCCAAATTGTACAACGACTCCACTTGTAATGGTTTTGGATGCATTAAGAAAACTAAGCTCTATAAAAAGAGTTAACGTTTCTACATATCAGGCTGTTAGTGGTACAGGTTCTCGGGCAAGGACGGAGTTAATTAATCAGACCCGATCTATGATATTTGACCAAGATTACAGAATTGATGTTTACCCTAAACCCATCGGCTTTAACATTTTTCCTCATGTTGACGATTTTTTGGAGAATGGTTATACAAAAGAGGAAATGAAGATGGTCAATGAATCACGCAAAATACTTCATGATGACCAAATACGTATTTCCGTGACCTGCGTAAGAGTTCCTGTCCATATTTCTCACTCTGAATCCCTTCAAATTGAATTTACTGATAACGTGAATTTGAAAGAAGCGATAAAGTTGTTATCTGATTATAGTGGAATAACCGTAATGGATGATACCGAAAACGATATCTATCCAACCCCATTGGATTCAGCCGGACAAGACGATGTTTTCGTCGGTAGGATTAGAAAAGATATTGCTATAGATAATGCTATTTCTTTGTGGTTATCATGCGATAATTTAAGGAAAGGAGCGTCTCTAAATGCTATACAGATTTTAGAAGAACTCATAAAAAGAGATCGTATGGGTTTAAATGAACTATAATTTTCAAAAATAATACGAATAGAAAAGGATATATTAAATGGCAGAAATTGGGAGGCTACTTACGGCTATGGTCACTCCATTTACCACGACTGGTGAGGTTGACTACGTTCGAGCTAGGGAAATCGCCAAAAAAATTATTAAAAATGGATCTGATGGGTTGGTAATTGGTGGCACCACGGGAGAAGCCCCTTCTATGAGCGATGAAGAAAAATTAAATCTCTATAAAGAAGTAAAAGACGCAATAGGGGATGAGGGTACGGTGATTGCTGGCACCACAGACAATAATACAAGGAAATCTGTTGAGCTTTCGATATCTGCTGAAAAATTGGGTGTAGATGCCTTGCTTCTGACGGTCCCCGCTTATAACAAACCCACCCAAGGTGGATTGATAGGACACTTCAAGGAAATTGCCGGTTCTGTTAAAATTCCTGGAATTTTGTATAACGTTCCGTCTCGGACTGCTTTAAACATGGATTTGGATACTACTCTTGAATTATCTGAAATTCCAAATATAATTGGAACCAAGGAAGCTTCCAGTGATGCCGATCAAATTAATTACATAATTAAGAATGTTTCAGATTCTTTTAAGGTTTGGAGCGGTAATGACAACGAAACTTTTTCAATTATTTCGGCAGGTGGTTATGGGGTAGTGAGTGTTGCGGGAAATTTAATTAGTGCACAAGTGAAGCATTTGATTGGGTTGATCCTTGAAGGAAATATTGAATTAGCTGCTAAAGAACACCTAAGGCTTCTGCCTTTCTTCAATGCTTTGTTTTTTATAACCAATCCGATACCTGTCAGATATGCCATGAATCGATGCGGATTGAATGTTGGTTCTGGACGTTTACCGATGATACCCAGTGACGACGAGTTGCAATTGTTTTCAAAAAAATTTGATCCTGTGATGGACGGATATGATATTGATATTCAAGCCGGTTGAAATATTTTTTTCACTGCTTATTTGATTATGGAAAAAAAAAGTCCTAGGATTGTTGTTGTTGGAGGGGGGTCAGGGTCATCGGTTGTTTTAAATGGACTCGTAAATTGTAGGGTTTCGGTTTCAGCAATTGTCACTATGTTCGACAGTGGTGGCAGTTCTGGTCTACTTCGTAAGGAGTTTGGATTACTTCCCCTGGGTGATATACGTCAATGTCTATTAGCTTTGAGCTCAAAAGAGGATGCGTCAGTGAGGGGAATGATTAATGTATTAAATTATAGATTTGAATCAGAATCCAGTTTAATGGGGCATAGTGTGGGTAATTTAGTTCTTGCTGCTCTTACATCGATACACAAAGATTTAAAAAAAGCAATTGAGGAACTGTCGGCATTACTTCGAGTAAAAGGACATGTTCTGCCAGTTACTTATGACCAGGCTAACTTATGTGCGAGACTTGAAAATGGTGATATTATTTATACTGAATCAGATATAGATTTACGTTCTGATTCGATTCCTCCAATTGAAACCGTTTATCTTGATCATGTGGTTAAGGTTAATCAAGAAGCTGTGGACGCGATTAATGATGCTGATTTAGTTTTACTGGGCCCAGGGGATCTTTACACTAGTATAATACCTAATTTTCTCGTGCCAGAAATAAAAAATGCTATTTCTAGTACCCGTGCCTGCGTTGTTTATGCTGGTAATCTGATGACCAAACGTGGTGAAACGTCTGGATATAAGGCCTCAAAGTTTGTTTCCGAAGTATGTCGATATTCTGGTCGTGAGAAATTAGACTATTTGATATTGAACAGTGCTACGCTCCCAGATGAAGTTAAATTTGCGTATAAAAAGGAAAAAGCGGAGCCGGTGATTATTGATGAGGAGGTGAATAATTATGCTAATAATGTGGTCATAAAAGACCTTGTTAAATTTGAAGGTACAACTGTTCGACACGACCCAAAATTACTAACGGATGAAATTATGGCCTTTATAGAATTGTGTTCAAATACTATTAACGAGTAATTATTTCGTTCAAAGTTATTACTTCATTTCTTTTGGGACCTGTTGAAACTAAATATATTGGTACACCCAGTTCAGATTCCAATGTGGAGAGGTAAGTTTTGGCTTGTTTTGGTAAATCAGAATATTGAGTTGTTCCTGAAGTAGATGTTTTCCACCCACTTAAGTTTTTGTACTTCGGGATGCATTGATCCAACTGTTCGACATCTGTAGGAAAATCCGTGATTATTTTTCCGTCCAATTTGTATTCAGAGCAAATTTTTATCTCTTCCCATTCGTCCAAAATATCTAAACGGGTTATAACAAGTGAATCAAACCCATTCAATTTTGCGGAAAATCTCCCAGCGACTGCATCAAACCATCCTACTCTGCGGGCCCTACCTGTTGTTGTTCCAAACTCTTGAGCTTGTTGACGTATTTCGTCACCTTTTGAACCAGTTAACTCTGTCGGGAACGGTCCAGAACCAACGCGTGTGCAGTAGGATTTATAAATTCCAGTTATTTTGGATATTTCTTTTGGAGCTATTCCAGTTCCGGTTATTGCTCCACCTATAGTTGAACTTGATGAGGTTACATATGGGTACGTTCCATGGTCTAAGTCGAGTAAAGTTCCCTGGGCTCCTTCTAATATGATATTTCCATCTTGGTTTAAAATATCATTTGTTTTTTTTTCGACATTGCTTATGTAGGGATGTAAATTTTCATACCAATTATCCACATTAAGGTGTACATCAGTAATATTAATTGGTGATCCACCATATATTTTTATGAGCAGCTCATTTTTTTTGTCAACGATATCATTTAATTTGGCTTTTAGTTTTTTTGGATCTAATAGTTCCCCCATTCGAATTCCCGTACGTCCTACTTTATCAACGTATGCTGGGCCAATACCTCTACCGGTTGTACCGATGGCTGATGAACCGCGTTGGATTTCTTGAAGTTTATCAAGTTCTATGTGGTATGGCATTATGATGTGAGATTTGGTTGATATTACTATTTTGCCAGGTAGTTTAGCATCGTGAACCTTTTTAATTTCTTCAATTAGTACGTTGGGATCTACTACAACACCGTTGCATATTGCGTTAACAGTATTAGGCCATGCGGTACCGCATGGAACCAGATGAAAAGCAAAGTTCCCATGCTCATTGATTACTGTATGCCCTGCGTTGTTTCCTCCAGAATATCTAGCCACTAGATCTGCGTTTTTCGCTAAATAATCAATCACTTTTCCTTTTCCCTCGTCTCCCCACTGACCACCTATAACCGCGTAAGCAGGCATTTTAGATATCTTTCATTTTAGATTAAAGCTTGATTGCATTAAACACAGTGCAAATTCATTCGAAGGGTTATTGTTTAAACTGGCAAAGATGTTTGAAATTATATCAGCCAATTATCTATGTAAACTGCTGTGATAATTGTTAATTACGAGGAAAATTAAACATTTCTTCTGTTGACTGTTATTACCAATTAGGAATAGAATTTTCGTTACGACTGAAAACAATTTCAAGTTTTCTGTCAATTTTTCTGTAGAAAATCTTTATGGAAAATGCTCTTTAACAATTGAATGAAAATAAAGTAATGAATTGAAAATTCGATTCTGCATTCTCCGAGACCGTGTAGTTGATTCACTAAAGTGGGTCAAGCTACTAAGGGCACATGGGGGATGCCTTGGTGCCAGAAGCCGATGAAGGGCGTAGCAAGGCTGCGATAAGCCCCGGATAGCTGTCTAGCGAGCTTAACCGGGGATTCCCGAATGGGTAAACCCGCCTCAATTTAGAGGCACTTTTTCTGTGAAGAATTAGAGGTAAGCGGGAGAACTGAAACATCTAAGTACCCCGAGGAAAGAAAATCAACCGAGACTCCCTTAGTAGCGGCGAGCGAAACGGGAATAGCCTAAACCACATAGTCCTAACGGACTGGGGTCCAATGACTACGTGGTGTTATAGGGTCAGTTGTGGATTGTCCCCATGACTTTCCGAAAAGTTACAAACCAAACATTTAGCCGAACAGTCCTGGAACGGCTGGCTATAAAGGGTGAAAGCCCCGTAGGCGAAAAATGGTTGGCTTTTCGACTGATTCCTGAGTACGACGGGACACGTGAAATCTTGTCGGAATTTGGTGGGACCACCCTCCAAGGCTAAGTACTTCTGGCGACCGATAGTGAACAAGTACCGTGAGGGAAAGGTGAAAAGTACCCCGATGAGGGGAGTGAAATAGAACTGAAACCGTGTGCCTACAAACCGTGGGAGTCTTGTTTATACAGGATGACCGCGTGCCTATTGAAGAATGAGCCAACGAGTTACGTTACGTGGCAGGTTAAGGCGTGATGCGCTGTAGCCGAAGCGAAAGCGAGTCTGAATAGGGCGTTTTTTGTCGCGTGGCGTAGACCCGAAACCGTGCGAGCTACCCATGGCCAGGCTGAAGCGAAAGTAATTTTTCGTGGAGGGCCGAACCCGTGTAGGTTACAAACTGCTGGGATGAGCTGTGGGTAGGGGTAAAATGCCAAACGAGCACGGAGATAGCTGGTTCTCCCCGAAATGCATTTAGGTGCAGCGTTAGGAGTTACTTTGTGGAGGTAGAGCACTGGATGGGCTAGGGGGCGTAAGCTTACCAATCCCAACCAAACTCCGAATACTACAAAGGGTAGCCTAGCAGTGAGACAGTGAAGGATAAGCTCCATTGTCGAAAGGGAAACAGCCCAGATCGCAAACTAAGGTCCCCAAGTGTATGCTAAGTGTGAAACGAAGTTGGGACGCCCAGACAGCCAGGAGGTTGGCTTAGAAGCAGCCACCCTTTAAAGAGTTCGTAACAGATCACTGGTCGAGGGTTCCTGCACGGAAAAATAAACGGGGCTAAAGCATACCACCGAAGTTGCGGATTCCGATTTTTTTCGGAGTGGTAGGGGAGCGTTCCCAGGGCGCCGAAGTCGTACTGTGAGGTACGGTGGAGCGCTGGGAAGTGAGAATGTTGGCATAAGTAGCGTCAATGCCGGTGAGAATCCGGCACGCCGAAAGTCCGAGGTTTCCTACGCAACGCTGATCGACGTAGGGTTAGGCGGGCCTAAGGTATAGCCGAAAGGCGAAGCCGATGGATAGCTGGTCAAAACTCCAGCCCCACTGCCTATCTGTTTGAGTTTTCGGGGGGACGCAGCTTGATAAGCGTCGCATGTCCATTGGACATGATGTGTTCCTGTCCGTAGGTTTTAGGTGAGAGGTTAAAATATCTTGCCTACTGAGGGACGGGAGGACCGTGAGGGACACCTCGCGGAACGGCGCCCACTCTATGCTGCCGAGAAAAGCCCCGTTAATGAGGATAAGTAGTGTCCGTACCGCAAACCGACACTGGTGGACAGGGGTAAATGCCCCAAGGCGTTCGAGACAACTATCGTTAAGGAACTCGGCAAAATGACCCCGTAACTTCGGGAGAAGGGGGGCCTCTGATGTAATAAGACTTGCTCTGAAAGCGTTGGTGGCCGCAGAGAACAGGCTCAAGCGACTGTTTACCAAAAACACAGGTCCGTGCTAAAGCGAAAGCTGATGTATACGGGCTGACGCCTGCCCAGTGCCGGTAGGTTAAGGAAGGGGGTGCAAGCTCCTGACTGAAGCCCCGGTGAACGGCGGCCGTAACTATAACGGTCCTAAGGTAGCGAAGTCCCTTGTCGGGTAAGTTCCGACCCGCACGAATGGCGTAACGACTTGAACACTGTCTCAACGATGGACTCGGTGAAATTGCAGGACCCGTAAAGATGCGGGTTACGCGCAGCAGGACAAAAAGACCCCGTGGA
>PCAX01000026.1 GCA_002730795.1 Chloroflexota bacterium | reverse complement strand
GGCTTAGACCTAGGTAAAATCCCACCTCGATCGAGATAAGTTACCTGTGAAGCAGGATGACCAATTCTTGCTTTCCAATCATGGGCAAATAACCCAGTATCCTCATCTATAATGCCGCGGGTAAACTCCTCCGTCATGGTGGGGCCATAGACTTTCAATAACTTGTCTTTAGGGACCATCTGATCCCATCTGGTTAATATGAAAGTAGGGAAATCGGCGTCATGGTCAAAATGGTGGTGCGTAAAAAATACGGAATTTATTTCTGTAGGAGATATTCCTGCCTTTATTAGCTTCCAGGTAGTGGCAGGACCACAATCAAAAAGCAATTTTTCGCCTCCAATATCGATGACATATGAGGATCCAAAACGGTCGGGCAATGGTGTTGGGGTACCACAACCTATGATTGTAATCTCCGGGCTATTACTTTTACGTCTCATATAAGAAAGTTGATTGTCATAAGTAGAACATTTTATATACTATTCATGTAAAAATAAGTAACCATCAACGGGGTCTAATATTAAATCATGATAATAGTACGCAGAACGTATGTACCTAATCCAGGTGAAGGCACAACTTTATTAAAGTTAATAAAACAGGTCAATACAGCCTTCGAAACGAATGGATTACCAAAACTGAATATTTCAAAAACATACTCTGGTTATCACGGAACCATAATAACGGACCAACTGTGGGATTCGATTTTTGAATATGAAAAATCTCGGGATAAAGTTCGATCCACCAAAGAGATTACTTCCATATTTAAAAACATTTACGGCATATTGGATTCAACACATCACACGGAAATACTAAGCCTAGTTGATTAATCAATCCAACTGATAAACTTCGTAATTGCTTTCACAGGGGTTTCCCCGAGAAATATATAATTCTCTAGTTATTGGTTGCATTATTATCGAAATAACGCTTCTTTGCCAACCAATTAAAGGATCAGGGTTAGGGTGCCTACATATTGATGTTGGAAATCCTTCATGATCCGATAGAGCCCGTTTTACATCCTCTATTTTTATTTGATCAATCTTCGATAAAACTTCTTCACAACGGTCTTTTCTTTCAAATGACTGACCATAAATATCTTTCTTGAATTCAATATTATTCCGTTTGAATTTAGGGTGTAAACAATGATTGGTATGCACAATTAGACCGTTTTTAGGTTCCAAATATTCGACTGATTCCGGGGTTAGTTCGATGTTTATAGGTCCGTCAGATGTTATTATCGCTGCGTTGGCAGTAATGGCGCGTGGCATTCTCCTAACATTATCGATTGCTTGAAAAAATCCAGCAGTTTTAAGGAGTTTTCTAACAATAAAGTACCACGGAATACCTTTTAGAGTTGACCCTCCATTTAGAGCATTCATACAGACCGCTGTACCCGCTGAATTAAAGCCCATATAGGCCGATAATCCGGGTTGGGTCCATGTGATATTCGAAGGCTCACTTACAGGTCTTCTTGTTAGAACAACGGAGTATTTATCCATTTCTGGATCGTTGTCCCAATTTTGCCCTGCTATTGAATAACCGTTATCAGATCTTTCGTCAGATACTAAAATCGCCGTACAACCCTCTTGAGAAACCGAAAACATATTTCTACAATTCAGTAGCATAAGATCATTAAGTGAAACTCCAGACGATTCCGAAATACCAATTAACTCCTGTATTTCATCGTTTAGGTATGATCTAGAAAAGTTCAAAGCAGAAGCAGATATTTCCCTGGCTTCCTTTATAGAAACATTATTTTCTTGACCTAGATTAAATCTATGTAGGACTACACTGGCTAGTTCTTTAATAGTTTCACGGCAAGCATCCCCAATTTGTAAACCCATTTCCCTATTTGTTCCAGACACCACTATTTCTTGGAATCTATTTTTCATTGGAATTATGAGACATAGAAACTGGCCATTTTAAAAGTACAGTGCCCATTATTATCAACACTAGAATAACAAAGACCCCAAATCTTTGATTAAAAGCTCCTACAGCTAGAAAATAAAGTAGCGGTCCCAATACAGTGGATATACGACCAACAGTAGCGAAGTAACCAAAAAATTCACCCGACTTATCTGTGGGAATTAATGACGCAAAATGAGACCGAGCTAAAGCCTGAGAACCGCCCATGAACATACCCACCAAAACTCCCAGAAAAATCCACTGATAAGTGACATCCAGCCCCAAGGGACTCCACAACGTTTTACGAACGATTAATGCCCATTTTTCCAAGAAACCGCCGTTTAGTGAACTAGGATGATCAGCTCCAATAGCAAATTTTCCATCCAATTTACCACCGATGACTAAAACAGAAAATCCAAACCGTTCCACACCGTTAACCTCATTCAAAAGGTACACCACATCTCCCTCAATAATCTTATTACCATTACTTAAAATCATTGGTGTTTCACTGATTACATAATCAACAAAAATCTGCTCATCTTTTTCCATTTCAACCATGTAAGCCCCTGATCCCTCCGTTACCAGTAAAACGTCAAAATCTTCCTCGGAATCCGGGTTTAGAGGAGAAAAACTAAGGGCTAGTAACACCACAAATATCCATCCGACTAAAGTTACCAATAAGCTGTTTCTTGCGCCAAAAATACCCGCGAGCCAACCAAAAAATATCGATCCAGGTGCCGCTACTAGTTGGACTATCACTATTAACGCCATATTGACAACTAAAGTTATACCGAGAACGTCCGCACCGTAAGCACCTGATACAGATAACACTGTTTGGATTCCTTCATTGAACAAAAAAAATGCCAATAAAAAAGGAAATAATCCGGGGATTATCATGATTTGTTTGAGCGAGGCAAAACCACCAGCTTGTCCATTTTTTTCTTTCTTCTTTGGGGTTGTTTCGGGAATTTTCCATAACGTCCACAAAGACCATACAAACCACCATATTCCGACTGAGGCAATTGAAAGTCTTACTACAAAATCTTCCGAAGGAGAATCTTGGCTAATAAAAATGGCCGCAAAATGTATTATCAGAAGTATTCCACCACCCAAGTATCCATATGCATAACCAACACTTGAAACGTGATCATAGTCGGATTTATCGGCGACTGAAGTCATCAGGGCGTTGTAAAATATTCCAGATCCTGAAAACCCAAAAGAGGCAACAGTAAAACAAGTGATTAACCAAATCCACCCTCCCCCGACACTGGTATAAAAACACAAAAAAGTAAATATTGACCCAATGGAGGTAAATATGAAGAGGAATCTTTGTGTTTTACCTTCTCTATCGGCAAGCCGACCCAAAACAGGTCCTATGATAGCCACTGCAAGAGCAGAGAAAGCAACTGCAAACGCCCACAACGAGGAACCGGTTATATTGAACGGTCCTATTTGAACATCATCACCAAGTGCTGCCTTAAATAAACTAACGAAATAAACAGGAACTATAGCAACAGCGGCAGATGTTGCAAAGGCAGAATTTGCCCAATCGTACATTGCCCAAGCGTGTATTTTTGAATTTAGGTATCGTTTCAATTCGTTAGTTGTTGATCAACAGTTTTCAAGAGAATTATTTGGTTTTCACAATTACTTCGATTTTCCCTACGGGAATAACCAGAAGGCAAATTTTTTAAATATTAAAATCATTTCTACAACGATTCTTGCATATCAGAATATCGGGCGAGAAGTCTGATATTTCCATTGTAATGGAATAACTATAAATCAGGGATAATTTACCTTGTGTCCATGTTGAAATCTAAAGATATTAATTTTGGGCATCAAAACTAATTTTCCAAAAAACCATTGCATTTAAAAGGTTTCTAGACACAATTCTTTTTGTTAAAATTTCTCAAAGAAAATTACCATATCAATACATCTCAATTTCGGTATTAAACCTGTATAGTGTAATTCTTACCTACATTGAAAATAAAGTTTTTCGAGAGTTTTAAAAAAGTTATGCATATTACTGATATAAAAACATTTCCCGTGTGGATTTCCGGAAGCGGGAGTTCAGAAAAAGGCGAACGTAACCAGATGCTCGTGAAAATTGAAACTGACGAAGGTATTTATGGGTGGGGTGAATCCGGTTTATCATCTAGAGAACTTGCTGTCAAAGGTGCTGTCGACCACTACCGAGAATTTTTGATAGGGAGAGACCCGATGGAACGCGGAGCCCTTTGGCAAGAAATGTATAGAAGCCAATATTTTGAAGGTGGTCGCGTTCTAACAGCGGCAATTTCGGCAATAGATATAGCCCTTTACGACATAGTTGGGAAAAAACTTGGAGTTCCCGTTTATCAATTGATCGGGGGGAAAAACCGTGAATGGATACCTACGTTTGCTTCTGGCTGGGGAGCCACGGTGGAAGAAGTTGTAGATATCGGAGAGAAAATATTTTCGGCAGGATATAAAGCAATGAGATTAAGTTATCAGGCTGATTACGGACCGTCAAATATATTCGAACCCCGTGAAGACATAGCGGTCAATTCACTGGCCTTAATAAAAGCAAGGGAACGTTTAGGGATAGAACCTGTAATAGGGATTGACTATCATCATAGACTTTCAGTGGCCGAAGCAGCTTCTTTTTGTCAAATGTTACCGCCACATACCCTTGATTTCATTGAAGAACCTATACGGGACGAAACGCCAGATGCTTATAAGGAATTACGGAAATTAACCAATATTCCCTTTGCGATAGGTGAAGAATTTGCGAGTAAATGGCAATTTCTACCATACCTCGAACAAGGCATAACGAATTACGCCCGTTTAGATATATGTAACATTGGCGGGTTTACAGAGGCGTTGAAAATAGCAGGATGGGCGGAAGCACATTATATTGACCTAATGCCCCATAACCCCCTAGGTCCCATTTGTGTGGCTGCAACATCTCATTTAGCTTCATCCGTCCCCAATTTCTCATGGCTTGAAATTAGAGAATCCCCTGGAGAGAGCACAGGTTTTTATAATAAAGAAATTTTCCCTGTACAACCAGATATCCAACCCGGAAAGGTCATATTATCAGACGCCCCNGGATTAGGTATAGAAGTGGATGAAGCAAGCCTTCNNGAACCATTCAGATTCTCCGAATCTCCTCATCTTAAGAGAAACGACGGTTCATATACAAACTGGTAANTAATAAGGAAAAATAATGAAAATCACTGATGTCAAACCATTTCCAGTCTGGGTGGGNCGACGAAANCAAATGCTNGTAAAAATNGAAACCGATAAAGGGATTTATGGGTGGGGTGAATCCGGTTTTTCAGGAAGAGAATTGGCTGTCGAAGGTATTGTTCGGCATTATAGAGAAATTTTGNTAGGTAAAGATCCAACCAAAAGAGANGCCATATGGCAAGAACTCTACCGTAGCCAATACTTTGAAGGNGGAAGGACGATAACAGCAGCNCTATCTGCAATAGATATAGCTTTACACGATATAGCTGGAAAAGCTTGGGGNGTTCCGGTTTATGAGTTACTAGGNGGGAAACAGCGCGACTATGTTCCCGGTTTCGCCACAACCAGTGCCTCACCNGGACCTNAAATGATAAAACAAGGACTTGATTTACTAGATAAAGGTTGGANCGCATTTCGNCTNAGTGTGGTTGGTGACAGTGAGAACNTATTTGANCCAAGAGAATCAATAGCAAAAACATCTGAATGGCTGATCAAAGCTAGAGAAGAAATTGGACCAAAGGCTGTATTAGGAGTCGATTATCACCATAGGCTGACAGTNGCGGAAACGGCNTCTTTTTGTCAAATGATGCCAATTCATACNTTGGATTTTTTGGANGAACCNATNCGNGACGAATGNCCNGAGGCATATGAAAGTTTAAGAAAATTAACTCCCCAACCCTTAGCGATAGGCGAAGAATTTGCCAGTAANTGGCAATTTCTCCCTTANATTGAAANAGGNATAACAAATTACGCTCGTTTAGACATATGCAANGTGGGNGGNTTTACTGAGGCAATGAAAGTAGCCGGNTGGGCGGAAGCCCATTATATAGACGTNATGCCNCANAANCCTCTAGGGCCTATATGCACAGCNGCATCAGTTCATTTTGGNGCATCAATTCCGAATTTCTCCTGGTTAGAAGCACGTATTACCCCATCNGAACCNAATTCNGNAAAAAATAGNGAAAACATTTACAAAGAGCAAATAAAGTTAGAAGGNGCTTGGTACCCAGTCCCAGANACNCCCGGATTAGGAATAGAAGTTAACGAAAACGCGTTACAAAAACCNTTCAANCACTGGAACCCTCCGGCACTTAGAAGACGAGATGGATCATGGACAAATTGGTGAAATCTGATGNCTAGTCCTGTGAGAATAGGGATAATTGGAGGAGGTAAAATTTCTGAANTGCATGCGAACGGGTACCTTAGTAGTGATAATGCAATAATTTCTGCGGTTGCGGANAAAGATGAAAACGTTTCTAAAATTCGCGCNNCCCAGTGGGGTGCAAAAAAACACTATATCGATTACAAAGACTTACTGGCAAACCCTGAAATTGACGCCGTTGAAATCCTAACCCCACACAANTTACATGCCCAAATGGTCATTGATGCCATAAAGGCCGGAAAGCACGTATCTGTTCAAAAACCAATGGCCATTTCNTTGACAGAATGTGATGAAATGATATCGGCNTCTAGTGCTTCATCTCGTATATCCAGGGTTTTTGAAAATTTTATGTACTACCCCCCAATTGCCAAAGCAAAAAATATTCTCGATAACGGNGATGTAGGAGATCCAATATCGTTAAGGATTAAATCAGCTNGNGGATCCCATAAGTANGGATGGAATGTNCCCGATAGTNCGAATGAATGGAGATTCGATGATAAACAGAGTGGCGGAGGAAGAACAATNTTCGATTTTGGTTACCANGTGTTCGCTTTAGCTATACATCTGTTTGGAGAAATNGATCAAGTTTTCGCTTGGATAAGAGAAGAAGCACNACAGAACGGACAAATCATGGATTCACCTGCCATAATAAGCTGGATTTACAAAGAAGGTNNCAAACANGGNTCGTGGGACGCAACTTCTTCTGATGAAATNATTATACCTTCCGATTACTATGCGGAAGACGAATGGATAGAGATCAGTGGCACTCGTGGTTTTATATGGATAAACAGNTGTACGGGAAAAACTCTTAACCANCCCCCTCTTGTNTTATATTCAAATGGGAAATTCACTGAAATTTNTATTGAAGAAAAAGAGTTGGATTGGGCAACGTCGTTCANTTTAGGAGTTCAAAATTTTGTAGATTCAATAGTGNNCGANAAAAAAACTTCTTTAACTTTTGAAGAAGGTAAAAATGTATATTTATTCGCTAGAGGTGCGCAAAGAGCTTCTGTTGAAAATCGTCCAATAAAGATGGCTGAAATGATTTGATTANACAAACCCACTCTTCACTAACACAAAAATTGGAGTTGAAATGACTGTNACTATAAATCTAGCTGGCAAAAAAGGAGTTATATGGGGCGTTGCCAATCAACGAAGCATAGCTTGGGCAATAGCCAAAAAATTAAGTGAAGCTGGTGCCGATTTAGCATTCACATACCAGAATGACAGAATAAGATCTTCCGTNGAAAAAATAACATCCACGATAGGTAATCCAATTCTAATTGAATGCGATGCAACTGATGACAAACANGTGGAANCTGTNTACTCCGAAATAAAAACAAANTGGGAAAACATTGATTTTGTAGTACATTCAATTGCCTANGCAGACCGGGAAGATTTNGGAGGAGAATTTTCTGGCACTAACTTAAAGGGATTCAGAATCGCATTGGAAGCTAGTGCCTACACGCTGATGCCAATAGTNGGCAAGGCNGCANATTTATTTGGCGAAAACGGTGGATCAGTAATAACTATGACTTTTGACGCTTCTNTCCGAGTATATCCAGGNTACAACATAATGGGTACAGCAAAAGCGGCTTTGGAAAATGAGGTCAGGCAACTCGCTGCTCAATANGGNAANNATAATATACGGATTAACGCCATTTCTGCTGGCCCTCTACCAACACTNGCCGCTAGNAGCATTCCGGGATTTAATGAAATGACAAAAATACATAGAGAAAAATCCCCACTNCGACGNAATGTNACACATNATGAAGTTGCAAATACGGCCCTTTTTCTTGTTAGNGACTTATCAACAGGAATAACNGGTNGCATTCTTCCCGTNGATGCTGGGTTTGGAATAATGGCTTCNTAAACTACGAAATATCGGTTTANCCANAAGTCACAACNGTTTATTTCANTAGAGTAATATCTTTCTANNATCACNAGGACAGTAAAATANGAACAGGTGTGTGTATTTTAATGAAANNTAGGNAACAAAATAAANTCAGTTCTTTTTATTAACGTATGAGTCTAAAATATCCTCTCGTCTAACAAATCCAATTACANTTTCNCCATCTACTACCAAGAGTGCCGGAAGTTTATGTTGATCCATTAGCCTCAATGCCATGGAAGATAATTCGTCTTTTTGTATGGTAAACACTGGGGCATCTATAATGATTTCCCCCGCCGTTACCGTATGGGTTTCATCTGGATGTACATCTTTAATTTCTTTTAATCCAATGAATCCAATAATCTCACCGTCAGAAGCAACCATCAAAATATCATTACTAGATCTGAAGTTGAATTGCGTTATAATTTCTGAAATTTTTGTTTCAGTTTCAACTATTTGTTCCAATGGTTTTACAGCTTCTGCGACGGGAAATGACATCGCTTCAGCAGTCTGATCACTTGGGGCTGAGCTGCTACTAGATTTATGCTCATTCCTACCCGCATTAAGAAGAAATATTCCAATTAATATTGTCCATAACCCACCACCAAAACCACCATTAATCAAACTCCAACCTCCCCATAATATTATCCCCCAAGCAACATACTTTCCGACCCTATAAGATATTTTAGAAGCTTTATCCCTGTTACCACTTCCCCACCAAATCAGTGAACTTAGAACCCGTCCTCCATCAAGTGGATAACCCGGTATGAGATTAAATATACCCAAAACAATGTTCATCCAACCAGTCAAGAAAATAATTCCATCAACGGGTTCATGCCTGATAGGGTTGTGTACTGAAAAAGATTTGTAGAAATACAAAAAAAGCATTCCGATAATAATTGACGAACAAGGGCCTGAGAAAGCAATAAGAAATTCATCCAAGGGTTTTCGCGCTGTGCCTCTTATATGTGAAACGCCCCCAAATAAAAATAAAGTTATTCCAGAAACAGTATGACCTCGTGCGAGTGCAACAAATGAATGGGCCATTTCATGAATTAAGACTGACACAAATAATAGAAAGGAACTAAAAATTCCTGCCAACCAATATGTTTTTTGGTCCCAACCAGAAAAAAATCCAGGATAAGCCCCTGTTGAAAACGAGTATGCGATTAATACGAATGCAAATAACCATGTAACGTTTATTTCTATCGGTATACCGTATACCTTAAAAAGTTTAATCGATCCAGACATAATAATTAGGTTACATTGATTAGTTGACTATGTATGTCAATTATTTGTGGAATTTTAACTAATATTCTGGTTGACTAATATCAGTATCAACATAGCAAATTAAGTTTCTTTGTTTTTTTTCTTAACCATCCACATTGTTCTATTAGGGGTTTTAAGTGAAACGACCGTTTTACGGTTGGATAATTGTTGGGGCAGGCGGCATTGTACAGTGGTACACTTCCGCTGTTTTTTGGCGAGGGTTTCAAGCGTTTATCCCTCATATACTTGGAACCTTTGGGTGGAGTAGCGCCGCTACAGGAGCCGCTATTTCAATTCAGAGAACTGAGGGCGGTCTTATTTCTCCATTCGTTGGATACATGATCGACAAATTTGGCCCTCGGAAAATAATGGCTTTCGGTATCATTACAACGGGTTTTGGGTTCATAGTTATGAGCCAGATGCAAAATTTGTGGCACTTTTATGCGTCCATCATTTTACTGACTCTTGGCATGTCGTTCGGTACCTTTATTGTTTTCGTCGTAACAGTTGCAAATTGGTTCATAAAAAAAAGGGCCCGAGCTTTAGGGGTTTTGATGTCTTTCTCCGCTATAGGAGGAATAACGTTACCGATTTTAGTGGGTTCAATAGAAACCTTCGGCTGGCGCGAAGTGATGTTTTACGTAGGTATTGGCTTCTGGATCATTGGTCTCCCAGCCAGTTTTTTTATGCGGAAAACACCTGAAGAATTTGGTCTATCCCCAGATGGAATATCGGAAATAGAAACTAACAAACTTAACGCTAAAAAGAAAATATATACCCAAAATGAAATTCCCGTTAAATTACGAAAAGTTTTAAACATGAGAACATTTTGGCAATTATCGATAGCTACTTCATTTGGACAACTTGTCAGTTCTACAAATCTTTTTCATTTCGATGCCCTAACGGAATTTGGAATTTCAATAAAAATGGCAGCCTTTGCGGCCGGAGCCGTGGCGGGTGGGGACCTTATAGGAAGAGCTGGAATTGCCGCCTTTGGGGATCGGATGGATAAACGAAAATTGTTAACTTTATCATTTTTTGTGCAAAGTATAGGAGTCGGTGCTCTTGCACTGGTAAATTGGCCTATTTTCGGATTGAATCTAGGAATAATACCACTGCCTGTTTTTGTGATTTGCTTCGGTTTAGGGTTTGGTGCGTCCATACCATTACGTTTGTCTTTACTTGCCGATTATTTTGGAAGACGTAGCTATGGGTCTCTTGTAGGAATAACAAGCTCGGTAAACGCAATTTTTGGGGCAATAGGACCGGCTTTAGTAGGGCTAATTCATGATATTTCAGATAGTTATCACATAGGATTTTCTATTCTAGCTATTTTACTTCTGTTTTCAATCCCACTTTCTATAACTCTAGAAAATCCAAATAGAGTTGCAGCCAGACTGAGGACAATACGAAACGAACGGGATTAATTCTTAAAAAACTTTCTTATTATAGAAGTTCACCCACCTAAAGTATCGACCTGATATTTGTAAAGTCGTATCCTCAAATGGTCACTGTTATTCACAAATATTCCACNGCGGAGAATTCAAGTTGGAAAACCAATTCGTACACCTTCATAATCATTCTGAATACTCNCTTTTGGATGGATTCAGCAAACTTAATGATATGGCTGAAACNGCGGCTAAACTAGGTCAGCCCGCCATTGCATTGACCGACCATGGNGTAGTTCACGGGGCNGTTGATTTTTACAAATTCGNAAATTTANCAGGNGTTAAACCAATTNTNGGCATGGANGGTTACNTAACNGAGNGGAGTAGGTTNGAAAAAGATCGAGATCAAGCGATTCGACATATCACGTTNCTAGCACAAAATTCCAANGGNTACCGAAACCTTCTTAATTTAGCGTCAAAATCNCACCTTGANGGNTTTTATCGCAGACCTNGAATGGATAAGNATTTACTGGAGCAATTTTCAGAAGNCATAATCGTATTATCAGGATGTCCATCCNGCGAATTGGCTCGGGCAATTCAAGATCAAGACCTNGAAAAACCTAAAGAAATAATCGGGTGGTACAAAGAAATTTTTAAAGATAGATACTTCTTAGAATTAATGAACCATGAAGGGGTTAAANANCAGGANGNAATAAATAAATCTTTGGTTGATCTANGTNCCAAAAATGAAATCCCNTTAGTNGTAACAAATGATTCTCACTATGTAAGNCAAGCAGATGCTCCCCTTCAGGATATTCTAACTTGTATATACACTCGAACAAACGTAAATGACCCCAAACGACTGCATATGNCCGACAATACCTATNACATTAGAAGCTCTGAAGACATGAGAGATGAGTGGCATGAATTGCCCNNNGCATGNGANAACACAATCNTTATTGCGGAATCTTGCAATTTAAAATTAGACCTNGGTAAAGTACTTTTACCNAAATTTCAGACCGAAAAANGTAAAACNTCTATACAGTTTTTAAAAGANCTTGCCGAACAAGGANTAAAAAAAAGATTCNCAAATCCCACTAAAGAACTTTTNNCACGTCTTAACTATGANTTAGAAATAATTGAAGAAACCAAATACGCAGATTANTTTTTGGTATGTTGGGANATATTCAGTTTCGTAAATAAAAGAGGTATTCTTTCAGCGGTGAGNGGTTCAGCCGCTTCCAGNCTTGTACTTTATTGTCTCGAGGTCACTCACATAGATCCAGTCGACGCCAGTCTTTTTTTTGAACGATTTCTAAANCTAGAACGACGNGAAATGCCAGATATAGACATGGACTTCGCTGACGACAGACGGGAAGAGGTAATAAGATATTGCGTNGATAAATACGGACAAGAACANGTTGCACAAATAATCACTTTCGGGACATTGGGAGCTCGTGCNGCCATTAGAGATACCNCAAGNGCTTTNGANCAACCATTAGAATTAGGAGACAGNTTGGCTAGAATGATTCCAAGTAAACTCGGAATNACTTTGGCNGAATCCTTNAANGAATCTGANGANTTGAAAANNGCNCTGGTCANTGACCCTGATTCACGGCAAATTATAGAGACNGCTAAAAAGATTGAGGGNTCCGTCAGACATGCCAGNACACACGCCGCGGGCGTNGTTATTTCTGAGGCNCCTTTAACCGACCACGTTGCATTGATGCGATCCACNGATTCCGGTAAAANTTCCATTCCAACAACTCAATANACNATGGGGTCCGTCGANGCAGTTGGCCTTCTCAAAATGGACTTCTTAGGGTTGNCAAATTTNTCAGTATTGAAAGCGTGCATGAAATTCGTANAACAAACAACAGGCGANCAAATTAATATATACGATATTCAGATTAATGATAAAAAAACATTTGANTTGCTTTCCAGTGGAGATACGTTTGGGGTATTTCAACTTGAATCAGCCGGAATGCGNAAATATATCANGGAATTAAAGCCCANNNCAATCATGGATATTGCTGCAATGATTGCNCTATACAGACCCGGTCCNATGGAACATATTGAAACATTTATTAACGCTAANTATCACAGGGCAAAAATTAAATATCCTCANGANGATCTCAGGGATCTACTNGANCCNACNCATGGGGTCATCGTTTATCAAGATCAAGTAATGTTGATTGCNCAAGAATTTGGAGGATATACACTGGGAGAAGCCGATATTCTGCGAAAAGCTATGGGTAAAAAAATTCCTGAAGTTATGAAAGCGGAAACAAAAAANTTTGTNGATGGNGCTCTNTCAAAAGGNTATACAAAAACACAAGCAGAAAAAGTATTCGAACTTATAGAACCTTTTGCCGGATACGGNTTCAATAAGGCNCATGCTGTTTCTTATGCTTATATCGCTTATTGGACCGCATTTTTTAAAGCAAATTACCCAGTTCANTTTTTTTGTTCNCTAATGAATTCAANCACNANTGATCCAGAGAAAATTGGGGAATGTGTGCGGGAAGCAAAAGCACANAAAATNAAAATACAATCGCCTAACATCAATCTATCGGAAGCAGNTTTTAAGGTNGANAAAAACAACAANGAATTTGATTCGATCCGTTTTGGGTTANCTGCAATAAAAAATGTTGGTTCATCNGCNGCGGATAAAATTGTCAAAAANAGAANACATGATGGTCNTTTTGAATCAATAGATGATTTNTGTATNAGGGTTGATTCAAAATACTGCAATAGAAGAAATTTAGAAAGTCTNGTNAGNTGCGGAGCTTTTGACATATTTGGACCGNGAGGGGGAATTTTTGAAGCAACCGAAAAAATGGTTTCAACAATTCAGGGCGAAACNCGTTTACGCGATTCGGGACAAACATCTTTGTTCGATATGTTTGGCGAATTCGTNGCTCCAGAAAAAATAGAAATANTAAATANATCNGAACTTTCACAACATGAAATGGTTGTNTGGGAACGGGAACTGCTTGGAATAGAGCTTACAACTAATCCTCTAACAGAAGAATTACATAATCAACCAGACCATATTATCGTNTTTGCTTCTCAAATGACTGAGNACTNAGTTGGACANAAAAGGTCNTTNTTAGGTCAAATTTTTGANGTTAGAGATTTAAAAACCCGGCGNGGGGAATTNTTTAANTCGATGCGANTAGCTTTATTAGATGGGAATGTTGAAATAGTAGTGTGGCCAAATTTGCTGGATAAAACGANTAATGTATGGGAACAGGGAAATTTTGTTTCCGTTATTGGTACAGTGCGGGANCGAAACGGAATAGTATCGTTATCCGTAACGGACGCATCTATTTATCAGTTCAATACCGAGGGAGGTNAAATTATCGATATCGAACCANGCATTAACGATNCCAAATCACAGNTTACAAATGCTAAANATNATACAAATATTCCCACTGNTCCNNTCATAAATGACAGTNTNGCCNNNCAANTCANACCAAAANCCACNGTCAGTGATNTTNCCNAANAACCTGAAACACTTTTNATACAAATTCTNGAAAGCGGTAATCCAACNGAAGANAAATTTAAAATTGAAGATGTGTTTCGNCTNCTACTNGAANATCCGGGNCAGGATGAAGTAACTNTACACATTATGTCNTCTACTAATAAANTNGTNAAAATGGTATGNCCTACAACTATTAAAATAAATGCGAANCTNGAAGAGAGATTAGGTGAAGTCCTAGGNGANGAAAACATATCGGTAGCCAAATGACATGGACCACACTNTCAACAGCNCCCAATCAACTTACTGCGGAATCTTGGTGNGANATTCTTACAAATAATGGNTTTAATTGTAAGGTAGAACCNGGAGATTTCTACANTTTTATGGGTATATCGAATAGTCCNGTNCGTATTCTCATNGTCGATAANGAATTNNCTNCCGCAAAGCNGTTCTTAGCTAAATTACTNATATAAATTATTTAAAACACTGGACGATTCCAAAGTNATAAGTTTCGTTTTAATATCTNCNCGATTANCTTTGCCCATAAAACCACCTATTTTTCCTGAAGACAAAATAACTCTGTGGCAGGGAATCAAAATAGGTAAAGGATTTCGAGCCATTGCCTGTCCAACTGCCCTAGCGGCTCGTCGATTACCGACCATATTAGCCAACCATAAATAGCTACGAGTTTCGGCGAATGGAATTTTTCTACACATTTGCCATACATTAACGGAAAAAGTGTTCGCGTGGCCAAAATCTAGACAAATAAAATTGGTTTCTGTAGATTTACCCGATAAATATGAGGCTATGATCTTTTTAGCCTCCAAGATTCGAGATTCTTGATTAGAATACTGGGATGATTTTACCTCTGATCGTATATGTTTTAGAGCTTCTGATTTAGATGGTACCGGTAGGGTAGTTCGCACTATTCCCTTATCACTTGTCACAATGCTCATCCATCCCAACACCGTTTCAAACACATTATGTTTATACGTAGAGATTAACAAAATTTATGCAAATAATGTTTTTAATCGGTAAATTATCATGATTCGAAATAATTGTTTATCTATAAATGCCAATTGGAAACTAGACTTACTCTGTTCAATTTTTTTAACTCTAGGACCATAAATAGAACGTGAATAAACTCCAGCGACAAAAGTAGGGTATGTTTCAATTTCTTTAATTGTAAATTCTAATCTTTCGGCAAATTCGTACGGGGTTTCTTGTTTATTTCTGCCAATCCCTGCAAATGAGGCTAATCGGGACATAATTACAAATGATTTAACTTCAGGGTTTAAATTTTTAACCGATAGAGCCCACCAAACAACAAAAATCAATACTCCCAAACACAGGAAAAGAACTCCTGTAATTACCCAAAGTATATAACCGTTAAACCCAAATATTCCGTACAGATTCCTGTTACCCTGGTTGTTATTTCCCGGTCTCAGCTGAAATTGAGAAAGGTCCTCAATATCTTGCATATATAAATCATCTTCTTCGAAACCACTGATATCCGCGGGAGTTTTTCTTTCATTTTCAGGAACAAGATTTGAAACGTATCCAACAGACATGGTTTTACCGGGTGTAACCTCAACATCCACCCATCCATGTTCTTTGAAATAAACCTGTATCCAACCATGTCTATTGTTATCTCTTACAATAATCATTTTTGATTGATCATCATAAGTTCCTGTAGACCAACCACCTACAAATCTCGTTGGAACACCCAAAGTTCGTAACATAACGGTACCTGCTGATGCGAAATATTGACTGTACCCTTTTATCGCATCTATATCGCAACTAACATCCTTGGATGGACACGGCTCATTTTGAGTTAAAAAGAGAAAATAAAAAACACCATCCACACTTGTTGGTGGTCCGGATATTTCAGTAGAATAAACTTGATTTTGAAGGAATGATCTAATGGCTTCGATTTTCTCAAAGGTTGTAGAAGCATTTTCCTTTTGGATAATTCTTTCCGATAATTCCTTTATTTCGGAAGGCAAATCTCTCGGCAATTGTAAATAAATTTCCCTTATTTCAGGAGGAAATTCGGCATCAGCACCTTGAAGGATATCTCCATAAACGGTTGGTATGTAACTAGTGACCGTATAAGCTTTATCTCGTGGTATTTCACTTATCGAAACAGCTCCCATCTGATTTTGCCTAGATAATTTTTGTATCTCCAAATTTAGGTCAAACCCTTCGTTCGTCTCAGTACTTATACCAATTGTTAAGTCATCTTTATTTAACGAAAAAAGTGACGGTCTTATGTAGCCAACTTCAAGTTTCATCTTATTTTTATTTTGATCACTTATCTGAAATTCCCATGGTCCCGATTGTTTATTTTTTATAGCTTCCCAAAAACCATCTATCAAAACCTCAGTGTTTATTATTAACAGTTTTTGATCCTGTTTAAAACCCGTTTCTTTTGTGACATAGGACATTTCTTGAATGGCCTCAATTAAAACTGTAGCTATATTTCCAATATTTTCTGGAAACTTATCTAAATTGGTAAAATTTTCCGTTAACGGTACCCTCCATACAATAGGACTAAGAATTTGAATATTGGCATCTCGACTCACCGTTATAATTCCACCAGCAGGGATAATTGTTTTTGTCGGTATCAAAGGAATGTAGGTCCTTCGGATACTTTCCAAAGAACCGCTAGAAATAATTTCTGAAGACGAGTTTGCCTTTAGAGTAGAAAATTGATGGTCGCCAACAAGCCAGCCTTCTGAAGTGTATTCACTAAATATTTTTGCGGGGTGTGGAGCAATATAATCGGATTGTACCAACATAATAGGTGTATCTTTTAATTCAATCGGACCGGTAAAAGCCAAGGCATCTGACGGGGGTAGAAGAAAATTTCTATAACTACCTTTGATCCCTGCCAAAAGACGAGCTGCAGGATCTTTAAATACTCTAAATGGAGACCGTATTTCATCCCATACCGCTGTAACTCTTTCTGATCTAGGTTCCCAAACTGGAACAACAAAAATCACAATGGTCACACTAATAGCCAAAATTATGCCCACTTGGACACCTGACCAATTAAGTCGGTCGGGTATATCCAGTTTAATCGACCGCCACACATTTACTTTTTTTATGACATTTAGGTGGGCAAACAAAATTATCGAACCCATCATGAATAGTGCAAAAGTATATTCCAACTGCCCATGTCTATAACTTAAATTGGTCATTAAAGCCAAACCAAGTGCAACAGTGGGAATCCAGGCCGAATTAAATTTTATAGTTAACATTGTGACTGCCGTGGCAACCAACCAAGAGATCAACATAATCAACATAGCAAATGGAACCGTGTCAGTACTAATTCCTCCATCTTTTGCGATGGATATCCATTCCACAAATCTATTCAACGAATCAATAGATCGAAAATAAAAATTTTCACCGTCAGCCTCTTTACTTCCATGCCACAAAACTAGGAAAAAACCCAGTATTAAATTACTGGTCACTTTGGCAAAAATTTTAAATTTTAAATGGTTTAAAAGAAAAACCAATGTAACACTTAAAAAAAGAGTCGGGGTTATATCCGAAAGTCCCGTCCATCCAGACAACATGATAGATCGTCCAACAACCCAATGTATAAATATTAGTATGAGATAGGTAATAACTGATTGATTTAATAAATATTTCAATTTTGATGAAACAAAATTGATGAATCTAACATTATTAGTGATTCTGATTGAATTCATTCGATAATCATTTGTTTTCAAATCCGTAAGGGCCGGACATAGGAACGATCGGTTCAAAAGAATGGGGTTTCGACAATGCTTCAACTATGGAATCGTCTTTTTTCACACTGAAAGTACGTATACCGTAGTTTAATAGATGAACTAACGCGTCGGTATTGGATAATCCGCCAAAAGATTGACGATCAATCAATATGACGGTGACGTTTATCCCAATATGCTGTAACGTCGCCAAAGCGTCAATCCAGGTGCCATCTGTACATGATGTAATTACGACAACGGAGCTGTTCCGATTTATTTTGTTTTCCAGTTTGGAAAAAATTTTTATCAGAGAGGTTTTTCCAATTGGGCGACTTGTCGCAATGTGACGCATGATATTTTCTTTATGAAAAGTTGAATAATCAGCCAAGGTCTCTAATGATTCGCTACCGTAAGACACAAAACCAAGGGGTAATCCTCTATTTACGTAAAATTCCACAACCGAGGCCGAAATCGTAGCTGCTAATTCATCCGTTGATTTACTTCCATCGCCAATATTAGATTCTATATTTTGATCAAAAATAACCCAAATATTATCTGATGAACCCTGATCAAGTTGCTTCACCATCAAAGAACCTGTTCGTACAGTCGTTAGCCAATGAATATGATTTCTACTATCTCCCGCATGATATGGCCGAATGCCACACACTTCTTCGCTAGCAATGTGTGATTTTCCGCGATCGGACAAATCGCCCACAAAATAACGGGATCGTTTAACAAAATCCGGGATTTTGATCACTTTAGGGTAAACAATTATCGTATCTTTTTCTTTATATATTTTTTCCCTTGGAAACAAACCTAACGGGTCTGAAGATCGAATTATTAACGGTCCAAAATTATAAATCCCACGTTGCGGAACAGAATTGGTAATTTCAATATTTTTAAAGGCAACTAATGAACCAAAGCTTGTAATTAATCTAAATCTTAGATCGGGTATATCTGTAACATCTTCAACATCTATCCAAGATCTAGGAGTCATACTGAGATTTCGGATCTTTATAGTAATTGAAATGTTATCTCCGACAGTAAATGGCCCTTTATCTCGGCTAACGCTAACACTCAATCTTTTTGAACTCTCTAATGACCACAGATAAGAGATGGTAGTTAAAATCAAAAGAGCATAATTAAGCCTAATCGCTAGATCAAAACCTGTCCCCAACCCAACAAAAAAACAAAATACAAATAACGATCCAACACTTAAAAGCATTGGGTTAAATTTAGGGAAAAAATTCGTGGTTTTTATTCGTTTAACAGACTTGTTATCATGTGTATGAGAATTAGTAAATTTTACGGAGTTAATTATTATTTTCCTGGGACCGGTATATTATCTAACACTTCTTGAATAACACCATATTGGTTAACATTTCGCATACGTGCTGATGGGGTTAACAAAACTCTATGGGACAACACCGGAGGCACTATATTTTTGATATCGTCCGGCATAACATAATCTCTCCCCATCACTAGAGCTATTGATTTGCCTGCTTTCATCATGCTAATAGATGCCCGAGGCGAAACTCCAAGGGCAACATCAGTATGCCTCCTAGTATTATCAGAAATCTCAACGATGTATTTTTTTATAACGTCATCAATGTAAATTTCTTCAGAAACTTTTTGAAGCTCGACAATATCTGCAGCTGAACATACGGGTTCAAGTTGATTTATAGGGTCCAAACGTTCTCTGTCGTCCATGATAGACACTTCCTCTTTAATGTCTGGATAACCCAAAGATATTCGCATAAAAAAACGATCTAATTGAGCCTCAGGTAATGGAAATGTGCCTTCATATTCTATGGAATTTTGAGTAGCAATAACCATGAATGGCGAAGGTAAAAGGTGAGTTATACCATCAACAGTTGTTTGCATTTCCCCCATTGCTTCTAGTAATGCTGATTGAACTTTTGGTGTCGCTCGGTTGATTTCGTCAGCCAACACGATCTGGGCCATAACAGGTCCCGGCCTGAATTCAAACGATTCAGTTTTTTGGTTGTAAATAGAAGCTCCAGTGATATCACTGGGAAGTAAATCAGGAGTAAATTGTATCCGGTTAAAATCACAGCCCGTAGAAATAGCCAATGCTCGGGCAAGCATCGTTTTACCTACCCCTGGTACATCTTCAATTAAAAGATGGCCATTACTAATCATAGCGACAATAGACAGTTCTGCTGCGTGCTTTTTACCTATTATCACCTTTCCGATATTTTTGATTATTTTATCGATAAGATTGACTTTTTTAACTTCTTCAAAGTTTTTCATTTGCACATTAATACTTAAGTAATTTCCCCTTTGATTATATCGTTTGACTCGTTAATATTGAAAAGAGAAACTAAAGTAACCTAATTCATACCAGCGAAATTATTTACGATAAAAAAATCATTTTAGGGTTCATTCAAAAATGAGTGATACATTATTACAAACCATAAAAAAGCGTAGAACAGTAAGAAACTTCGAGCCAAGACCTGTTTCATTAGACACGTTGCAAACTTTGATTGAGGCAGCCACTTGGGCACCAAACCACAGATCTACAGAACCTTGGAGATTTTTTGTTTTAGAAAAAGGCGCCAAAAAAAGAACTGAAATTGCCGATATGGTATATGAGTGGACATATTTCAATGTAAAAAACCCTAATCCAAAAAGAAGAAAAACAAGTGCAGCATCAACCCGCGATGAAATCATGATGGCTCCTGCATTTATATACGTTTACTCAATACCAGGTAGAACGGATGAAATCACAAAAGAGAATTATGCAGCCACATGTTGCGCAATACAAAATCTGCAATTAGCCAGTTTTTCGTTAGGCCTAGGCGTAGGATGGTCAACTGGTAAACCATGTCTTTTACCAAGACTAAAAACAACCTTGGGAGCCAAAATGAGTTGGCAGGTTGTAGGAGCACTTTATATAGGATATACTTCTGTCCAACCAAAAACCCATCGGCTTCCCGTAAATAAAGTAACCTCCTGGTTGTAACTTAAATTCCAAAATGATTGGCACAAATGATCGACTTAGAAAAATTTGAAAAAGCTCCGTACGGAGCTTTAAACGTAAAGAAATTTATCAACGCAACTTGTCACTGGACGGTGTTCGGTGGTACCTTATTACCCGAGGTTTCTGTGCGGTCTATGATGGCCGCTTCGCAATACTCGGTCGATATGTTGGAATTGCAAAGAGCAGCAGGAAAGATCATAGCACAGTACACACATTCGGAAGATGGATTCATCGTGTCCGGTTGTGCCGCTGCCATGATGGTGGGTACAGCTGCATTCCTGACCGGAGACGATAAAGCAAAAATGGAACAATTACCTACCATTACAGGAACCAAAACCAAGTGTATTTCAAAACGTTTCTCCCGCAGCAAAAATGCCAATGGGCAGGAATATGTTGACCACTCATATGCATTGGCTGTCCAATCAGTTGGTGTTACTTTTAAAGAGGTTGGGCATAACGACATAGTAACCCGTGAAGAATATGAAAGGGCCTTTAATGAAAACACTGCCCTAGTATATTGGATAGGCTACAGCCCTCGAGGGGACATAGATATTAAAGAGGTTATAGATATAGCCCACGATCACGGAACACCGGTCTTAATCGACGCCTCCAACAGTCTACCACCACGCGAAAATTTACATAGGTTCATTGATCTCGGAGCCGACCTAGTATGCTATTCGGGAGGAAAGGGACTACAGGGTCCACAGGGTGCAGGTATAATCGCAGGGAACGCTGACATAATTCGATCAGTACGTATGCAATCAGCCCCAAATCATGGGATAGGTCGGGTATGTAAAGTAAGTAAAGAAGAAATAGTTGCTCAAATATCCTCGTTAGTTTGGTGGGCTGAACAAGATGAAGAAGACAGAATGACTGAACATCATAGAAAAACATTAATGCTGGCTGATATGTTAAAAAATATAAGCAGGGTTAACGTATCAATCGCCGATTACGATATAAGTCAAAGACCATACCCAACGGTTCATTTTTCGGTTGAAAAAGGGCATAACGTTAATGGAGAATTTTTGATACGAGAATTACACGATGGTGACCCTGCCATCGCAGTTATGAAACACCAATCCGATGAAAACACTATTCGAATAGACGTAAGATTACTGGAAAATGAACAGATTGAATCCATTAGTAACCGGCTACATCAAATTGTAAAAAATTCATTACAGCATGCCTAACAAAAAAAGNGTATTAGTGACAGGATTAAGCGGTGCTGTAGGGCAAGCNATAAACGGTTTCATAAAAGATCGTTATGAAATTTCCTCTTTGTCGCGNAACGGGGTTAAAAATATTCCAAAACAAAATAATCANAAAGGGGATATAGGGTCATTAGACTCAATTATCCNATCCTTTGATGGTGTTGACACGGTAGTCCACTTAGCTGCAGATGGTGGGGTCCGTTCAATTAATGGAATGAACGCTGACTGGAATTCGATACTCCAATCAAACATCATTGGCACGTACAATGTTTTTGAAGCCAGTGTAAGAGCAGGAGTAAAGCGTATAATTTTTGCTTCTAGTGGTTCGACTATAATGGGNTATGAAACNATGTANCCTTACTCCGAGTTATTAAGTGGGAAAATTGATCCCAAAAAAAACTCAATCCCNTTTGTAACTCANGAATCCGAACCNCANCCGAGAAGCTTTTACAGTGTATCCAANCTTTTTGGNGAAGATCTCGCACGAATGTACAGTGCCGTTCACAATATATCAATAATATGTATCCGAATNGGCGGTTGTTCTTTGGATGGTAAACCGAGCNCTGNTAGAGGNAAATCTATTTTTGTAAGCCACCGAGATNTAGCNCAGCTAATAATTAAATCAATTGAAGCTCCTAAAAGTTTAANATTTGATATTTTNTTTGGTGTNTCAAATAACNAACTAAGATATAGAGATTTNANCCACTCAAAAGAAGTACTCGGATACATACCACAAGACAGNGCCGAAAAATTCTAATTNCCTTTGAANTTCAGGTNAGTATTTTTTTAACAGCGTNTATAACCTTNGNNGGAGTTGGGTAAACTAANGGCTCGAGAGCCGGAGAGTATGGAATATTTACNTGCTCTGAAGCAACAGTCATAATGGGCGCCTGAAGAGACCAAAACCCTTCCTGTGCAACNGTCGCAGCTATTTCTGATGCNGCNCTACAAACCTTATGGGCTGGGTCAACAACAACTAATCGNCCGGTTTTTTCCACTGATTTTAAGATTGTNGACATATCTAATGGCACCAAAGTCCGNGGATCAATAACTTCTAGAGATACTCCCTCAGCCTTCATCTGTTCCGCAGCCTTTAGANCATGATCCACNCCACCCGCTATCCCNACTATCGTACAATCNGAACCTTCNAATACAACCCTGGCTTTACCAAAAGGAACCAACAATTCACCTGANGGTATATCTTCATTATTAGGAACTTCAGTNGTTGAACTTATTGCTATACCATCTTCAAACATCATACAAACGTCATCNTCCCTAACTGCCGATTTTAGCAACCCCTTNGCATCATAAGCATTNCTGGGACATANAATCTTGAGACCNGGNGTNTTCATAAACAGTGGATAATTTCTATCTGAGTGGTGGGCNGCCGCTCCNCGAGCATAAAACATCCTAATACGGAATGTAACGGGCAATNTTGCCTGACCTCCAAACATGTATCTCATTTTTGCTGCNTGNCTAATCATCTGGTCCATACCAACCCACAGAAAACTTGTCACCGTTTCAACTATTGGNCGCATTCCNCANAANGATGCCCCAAGAGCCGCTCCAAAAAAACCNTTCTCCGANAGAGGNGTATCNATAACNCNATCNTCTCCAAATTCTTNNNNTANTCCGGCACTAGCNCCNTACAAAGAGTGTCGNAANTCTTCNCCCATNGTGAAAACAGANTCATCNCNCCTCATTTCTTCNGCTGTGGCATCTNTTATCGCTTTTATGTATGACGTTATAGGCATTTAATTTTGCAAATACAACTAATTTTCAGAAATAGGTGTAGCCCACATATCTTGAAAAAGTTCATCTGGTTCAGGATACGGGCTGTTCCTAGCAAATTCTAAAGCCTTTTCAATTTCTTCACTCGCTTCANCACTTATAGTTTCTAATTCCTCTCGGGTAGCAATGGTCTTAGAAATTAGAGCATNATAATGTATTTTCAACGGGTCTCTTTTCCTAGCTTCAATAACTTCTTCNTCAGACCGATACGGGTTTTTATTAACTTTTTCTAAACCTAAAGAATGATCCTCAAAACGGTAAGTCATNGCTTCAATAAGGGTGGGTCCAGCACCGTTTCGTGCTCTTTCAACTGCTTCTNTTGTTGCCTCGTAGACTGCGATAGCATCCTGNCCATCAACTAGAACTCCGGGCATACCATATGCGGNTGCTCTATCAGAAATATGTTCGACTGAAACAGAATTTTTGTAGGACATTGTGATAGCATAACCGTTGTTTTCGCAAACGAAAATCACCGGCAATTTCCATAAAGATGCCATGTTCATTGATTCGTGACAAGCCCCCTGATTTGAAGCACCATCACCAAAAAATACCANCGAAACAAAATCTTTTTTTGATAGCTTTGAAGCCAATGCAGCTCCTGTAGCGATAGGAACTGAGGAAGCAACGATACCAGATTCACCTAATATACCGACCGAAAAGTCAGCAAGNTGCATGGATCCTCCTTTACCTTTACAGAAACCTCCACTTTTACCTAATAGTTCTGCCATAGCACCTTTAACACTACCTCCCTTAGCTATAGGATGNCCATGAGATCTGTGATTCCCTGCTATACGGTCGTCGGACCTCAATGCTGCACANGCTCCAACTGCAACCGCCTCCTCGCCAATGTAGGGATGAGCAGGTCCTATCAATTCCCCTGAACCGTGTATCTTAATGACTGTTTCTTCGAAGAAACGAATCAAACACATCCGTCTATAAATTTGCAATAATAAACTTTTATTTAATTCCATAAAACTAACTAGATTCCTTAACGATTTTGTAATTCCCAGAATTCTCTTAGCATGGTAATATTCCGAAAAAAGATATGTTACATTTTATGTACTGTTTTTCGACAAACTAACATAAAATCTTCTCAAATTACTTAATTAGTAATTAAAATAAGGGGGAATAGCAGTTTAATATGAATACGAACACCATAACAGAAAAATTCAACACCCAAGGATATGTTTTAGTTGAGGATGTTCTGGATCCCAAAAAAATCTTGGATCCCGTAATAAACGAATATGAAGGTGTGTTAGACAATCTCTGTGACGAACTTTATGAGGAAAAGGAAATTGAATCTACTTACGATGATTTACCGTTCGATGAAAGAATAATTAAAATTTATAATGAAACCCGGCGAATACACGCTCAGTATTTTGATTTTTCACTACCTTTTTCCGATGTAAAACCAGACACTCCATTCTGGGGTGGTCCAGCCATCTTTAACACCCTTGTAGCCGACAAATTACTGGACGTTGTTGAAAATCTCATTGGAGGTGAAATAACTTCAAACCCTGTCCAACATGTGCGCATAAAGCCACCGGAACATAGATTGCCAAAAAATGAAGAGGCAATCCTATCATAGGAGCCACAGTTTGGCATCAAGACCACGGAGTAGTCACCGATGAGGCTGATGAAACCGATATGATAACGGTATGGTTTTCATTGACTGACACACCTGAAGAAGCGGGGCCCTTATTCGTGGTACCAGGAACCCATAAAGGAGATTTGCTTACCCACTGCAATAATTATGATGGAAATGGATCCGTGTTCAAAGGGGGCCGTCAAATCCCGATGAAACTATTTGACCATGAAAATGGAGTCCCATTACCTATGAAAAGAGGTTCCGCTATTTTTATGCATAAACGCACCGTTCACTCCTCTTTACCGAATATTTCAAACAGAATGAGATGGAGTTTTGATTTAAGATACAACCCAACCGGGCAAAGCACCGGTAGATCAGCCTTCCCTGGCTTCATCGCCAGAAGTAGAAATAATCCAAAGTCTGAACTCAGGGATCCGGTCCTTTGGAAAAAGATGTGGCTTGATTGCAGGAAAAAAATGTCTCAAATCAATCAGAAAGGATCGGATGAAATTAAATTCTCCAGATGGGAAGATGGTCATCCCGATTGCGAAGCATAATTCGTTTTAGGTCATAATCAGAAAAAACCAAGCCGTTTAAAAAATATTTCAATTTTGAAGTGTCATCGATACAAACTCGTTGAATAGGGATGTTAAAAACATTGAACCCTTAACAGTAAGGTGGTCATCGTCTCTGTAAATTGAAATTCCATCGCGAGCTAAAGGGCATATTCCACTTCCGTTACATAAAACTATATCCGGAGATATTACATGAACTTCTGGGTAGTTTCTAGCAACATTATTTATTAATTTTGTAACGGAACCTTCTCTTTGTTTATGGAGATCAAAGTTCACCCCAAGCGTTGAAACATCTTTTCCACGAATTGCGTACTGAGCCAATTGATTAGGGGGAGAAATAATATTTTGTTCGGGGGGTTGTTCGATAATCCAAACATCAGCCCCAAGATTTACAATTTGCTCAACTGTTTCGGTAAGCTTTTTTTCTAAAATTTTTCGAGAAGACTCGTTCGAAACAGATCCTCGGTCTCCTAAATCGTACAATAGCGGTTCTCTTAGGGTAGATGATTCAATATCCGACCTACCTTCGGTATACACAATCCACCTAGCGATCAAAATCACATGACCAACATCTTTTTGTTCCACAGCCTGTAACATAGATTCATTAAACGACACGCACTCGTCGTTGTGTTGGGAACTCCAGTCTATTCTCCCGACATTTAATACCGGTGGGCATCCATTCATTGACGCATGAAACATTAATAAATCGTTTTCAATGGATATTTTTTCCAAGACTGGCATCATGGCATCTGCGTGAGAATCACCCCAACTAATAAAGGTCGACCGCTCACTGTTTCTTAATTTATTGGATTTTGTTTGGCACAAATTACCTTTGGATATTTCATCTATTGACTTATAGTGGCACTCAATCCTCCGAGGATTATCATCGGTGTTGCCCTCTGCATATTTATTTACCTCATCATTAAACCTATTAGGAAATCCATTGTTGACATGTATAAGGGTACCTATTCCAAGAAACAAAATTAATGTAACAATTCCACCAGACAGTACGAATCTTCTAGGTATTAAAATCTTCCTCAGCCTAACTGGCTGCTCAACATATTTCCAAGATAGGTAACTTAGCCCAAAAGAAATTAATATTAAACCAATAGATTCATAAAATTTTAAAGGGCGCAAAATTAAATATGTACCAAACAATAAAACAGGCCAATGAATCAAATAAAATGAATAGGATATTTTACCAATTAAAGTTACAACTCTGTTACCAAACAGTTTTATGATCGAAGTTCCATTATTTAGACTGGTACCCCATATAAATAATGACGCTCCCAAACATACGGGGAGTGCCCATAAACCAGAAAACACAGTACGATCATCGTAAAATATAAAACAGGATATTATAATCAATATTCCAGTTGTAGCCAAAACTTCGGACACCCACCTATTGGAAGATTTTACCCTTATAACATTAAGAGCCAGAAAGGATCCAAAAAGAAGTTCCCAAGCTCTAAACGGTAGAAAATAAAATACTGCGTTTTGGTGATTTTCTACATAATATAAGCTACTAAAAAACGAAATTAACAAGCCCGCTATAACTATGAATTTTCTAATTGATGCCCGAAATTTGCTAAAGAAAAAAAACACTAACGGGATAACAATATAAAATTGTTCTTCGACCGATAAAGACCAAGTGTGCAATAAAGGTTTAAACTGAGCGGGGTTGTCAAAATACCCTGTTTCCCTCCAAAACATATAGTTGGTCAGAAAAACTCCTTGTGAGCCTACAGATTGGCCCAAATCTAGAAAGTGGTTTGGAACCATAAAAATAGCACCAAAAATCAATACGAAAACAATTACCAACGTTAATGCAGGTAATATTCGCCTTATTCGGCGTTCCCAAAAATCAACCAACGAAAACTTACCTAAAGCGATTTCATTTTCAATCATTGAAGTGATTAAGTAGCCGGAAATAACAAAAAACACATCAACACCTGAAAATCCTCCTTCAAAAAAAGGAAAATCTATATGAAACAGGGCTACAGCCAATACAGATAATGCTCTTAGTCCGTCAATTTCAGGACGATATATCAAACAATAACCTCAAAAATAAAAAACAAAATTAAAGTTGGCAAAAAAATTTGTTTCCTTGCCGCGATTATGACTAACCTTAATTAATTGTAGTTATTAATATCCAACAGAATTATCAAATAAAAATATTTTTGTTATTTATCTCTTCATTAGAAAGAGTTAAAAACGATTTATTTTTTTATTAAATTCCATAATAAGCGTTTATAATTATGTAGTATCAGCAAAATTAATCTGCCTGCAAAACCTTTATATTAGTGCTTCAACTGGAGATTAGACAAATGATAGAGTTTGGGTTCGGACATACCATGAATGTAATAATTCACGTCGCAATGTGGGTTTTCGGGATCCTTGGTCTCGAAGGAATTATAGGGTTTAGCGCTTATAAAATAGGGAAAAAAGTAGCATTCTCCCAAATGAAGAATCCGGATAAATCAGAAACCACTGACTTTAAAAACGCCAATAACCCGACTAATTAATGTGACGGTAGTCACGTAGGCTGATAGATCGACTTTTAATTTATAAAGTAACCACTATACGATAAAAAGGTTAATTGCCACCGGTTAACGACTCGGTCTCTAGTAACAATGACTGGGTTCCTTTTACATCTGATAAATCCGATAAATTGATTTCCGGTCTTGTTAGTTCATCCAATTGTGGAAGCAAAAGTGAGGGTTTTGCTTTATCGTTGATGGGGAACTCAAAGGTTTGCCCCGCAAAATATTGCTGCCCAGTGGAACTTAGCATAAAGTTCAACAATCTTTCAGCTGATTCTTTATTTTTAGAGGTCTCTAAAATACCTGCGGCGGCAGCAAGAATCAAAGAACCTGGGTCTGAACTCCTAGTATAGTAATTTCTGGCTTTAAAACTCTCACCTTTTTCAGATAAAAATCTATGGAGGTAATAGTGGTTCACAAACCCAACGTCAATTTCGCCTTTTCCAACGGCGTCTACTATTGGAGTGTTTTTTGGATATATATTTGGCTCGTTTTTAACTATTCCTTCCAACCAATCCTTTGTCCTATCTTCGCCCCAAATTAATCTCATGGCCGACACCATAGCCTGAAAAGAACTGTTACCCGGCGCCCAACCAATCCGCCCTTTCCACGCAGGATCAGTGAAATCTTCTATGGAATCAGGAAGGTCTTCTTCTCTAAGTGTTTCCGTATTGTAAACGACTACTCTCGCTCGGCCAGATATTCCAACCCATTTTCCATTTTTGTCTCTACTCCATTCCGGCACTTGGTTACTTATGCTGTCAGGTAAAACAGCAAGTTGATCATATACTGAACCTAAACCACCAGGATCTTGGGCAAAGAAAATATCCGCCGGCGATTTACTTCCTTCTTCAATAATCATTCCCGCTATCGCTCCAGTTTTACCATACTTAACACTCACTGGAATCTCCGTAAGTTCACTAAATTGCTCAATTATGGGTTCGACAAGAGACTGACTACGACCTGAATAAATTATCAATTCAGGAGATTTTTCTTGCTTATCTCCCAATCCTCTACACCCAAAAAGCACAAAAATTACTACAATCGTAAGTACTAAATATTTCATCATTAGAACTCTTTTCAATATGAATAAAACGTTAATAAATTAAGTTTTGTAATTGAATTAATTATTATATAAATTCATAAAAAAGTATTACATAATAAATCAAATATTACGAATTAATAGAGTCTTTAAAAGACGGTTTTACCTTCTAGATATACCTCGGTTTTTTATTGCGGTATTCCAATAGGTCTTTTTGCAGGATCTTCTTCATAAGTTTCATCACAATACCAAATTATTAATATTATCCAACCTATAATAATTGCTAACAATAAGAGCTGCCACCATCCACTCCTGCCTGTGTCATGGAGTCTTCTCGATCCAATAGCTAAAGCAGGAATACAAATAAATACACCCCATAAAATAGCTATCCAACCAATATTGATTTCTGATGAAAATAAATATCCGCTCATTAGATTATCTATTACCATTGAAACTACAATTCCAAACGATAAAAACAATAGAAACCACCAAAATTGTGATCGCTCAGTTTTCCCTCTAAATGTTCGATATTTATTAAAAGCATCTTTAACTGCTGATATAAACTCCATATATTCCCCCCTTATGGAACGAGAAAAATTGGTCTTGTCAAATATTCATCATAGCAACGGACTTTCCACGTTATATTTTTGACGAAAATTCTTTGTCTGGTAAATGACTTTCCTATCGCAAATGATTTTAAATATTTACGTTTAACATTTTCTTTTTTTTATCAATTTAATCTGTTCCAAGTAATTAATTAATTTTTGTTATCAGGCCTCCGATAATTTTAGGGGTTCCTTCTAAACCCGTTGCTTCTATTTGTATTTGCCCATTTTCCCACGTGATAAGTCCGCGAGTGAGTTTATCAATTTCAACCCGGCCTTCTGGAACTTCTAAAATTAATGAAGTGGGACCAGGCCCATGAAAGCCAGCGATCCACGTATGTTCGTCAGGAAGGGATACCAACCAGCGTGTCCCTTCACCTTCACACTTTAATATTGAATCGTTAATTTTTACATCACCATCAAGTGCTTGGGTAGCAATCGGAGAATCTAACATTGGCAACATATCCGACGCATCATGGGTCCACATCCGTTTAATTTCAAATTGCATCATGTCCAACTCGATACCCAACGTTTCATTATCGCGCCTATATTCGACTGCCCACAATCGTTCGTTTTCTCCATTATATGTAATTGGGTCATCAAAATTTTCGATTAGTAGACCCCGGGTGATCACTGCTGCAAAATCAGCACCATTTGAGTAGTCAGATTTCTCGGCAACTTCAGCATAAAACCCGCAACGCGTACGTCCCTGATAAAATGCGCCGGGACGAGCAAGTTCCCAGAATGTTTTAGTTGGACCTTGGTAGTTGTACAACTCTAACACCACATTTTGTTCACGTTTCACTATCCGAATTGGAACCTCAGTTCCAAGGTTAGTTAAAGAAAGAGGGAGAATAGCAACGTATACATCCCCACAACCAACAACGATCACATCGGTGTTAATTACTTCAATTGGTAATTCCTTTATGTCTTTGCCATTGATCCAAATTTCATTAATATCCGAGTGCCAGATAAGGCTTGCTTTCGCACTAAAACACCGTTCCCAGGCTCCCAAATTCTTTGGCGCATAAATGTTAATTGACCTAGGTCCATCCTGAATTCCCCGGAAGCTTCCTTCTTCAAAAAAAATATCTCGATCACCACGTGATAACGTTGTTCGATAATCACCTAACCATTTATCGTTTAATAAATATCTGGAGTAGACTATACTTGGAGTAAGATCATTACCACGGGTGTATTGGATCGAAAACACATTCGACTGATTACTGATGTAGCGATTCGATTGGGTATCAAGTTCCCGACTGGCGACCCCTAGAGAAAATGATTGGCTATGGTATGTACCTATACTTATTTTCTTCTGTACATCAGATGTCTCACGGACATTCATTTTTAATGGACGATGTAAAACAAGTTTTCTCAACCAATTTGGCAACTGTTTGTGATTAATGTGATCATCTAAAACGTCACTTTCTGGAGAGGTCTGAAGTGTGAGGAATGGATAGTATGCGCGACAATGTGGACCCGCAAGTCGTTTTGTCTTAGGGTGTAAATGCAATCCAAAACTAATACCAAGCCTTATCATGATAAGTTTTGCGATCATTTTAACTTCATTATCATTAGTAAGCTCAACCAAATGCGATAAAGCGTTGATTGTTACGGAATTATAGACAGGGGAGTTATACTCATGAGGGATCCCATTGCGATCGATAAAAGCCTGCCAATCACGAAGTTTTTTGAATCCGCGATTAATGTATGATGATTCTGCTAACAATTGCCCCCCTAATATTGAGTTAACAATGTCTTGGGCAACAATATTAGTATAGATAAGACCAACATCGACTCGTGCTACTTCATTCAAAGCTATACGAACAGCAGATCGAATTTTTTTTTGTAATGATTTTGAAATACGGTCATTGTATCGGAGAGTCATCGGAATAAATCGAATCAACACAAATTCAACTGCGTTCAAGTCTTCTACAATGCCTTCTTCTTTTTCCCAGAAAAAGTTACCATAATGAGGATTTTTTTTATCCAGTTCCTGACATTTTAAAACTGCTCGAACCACATCTTCGGCCCTTGCCAAAGATTGCGGAGTACCATTTTCAACCAGATTAACAGCATATTCTGCCGATAAGTAAACCCGGTGATATACTCTTTTGTCAATTGAAGCCGCCAGCATATTCTCCGACGGATCAAATAGTTCGTTGTCGGGTATATTCTGAAAATTATTCATGATGTGTGTTCCTCTGAATCATTATTAATTCACTCCATAGCATTTTACCTTTCAAAGAAATCTAACAATTTAAAGCTTAACCTTCAGATAAAACATTTCATAAAAAAGGTAGTGATCTATAAAAAAAAATAGAAAAATTATGTTATTGCCTTTATGTTTATATAAATTGAACCTTTATTTTTTCGTTCCCATGGAGGAAAATTGATCCCAAACCTTGACCATCGCGACCTCGCATTACAATCTCTATTAGACTATGGGAAACAGCTTGAAAGAGCATTGCGTGGTCTCAAACATGAGGAAGCTCTATGGATGCCGGATTCAGGGTCGAATCATATTCTTTGGATTCTGTGGCATATGGGGCGGATGGAAGATATGTGGGGCTGGTACATTCGGGGAGGCGATAGTAGTGCATGGATTGAAGGAGGCTGGGCGAAACGATTAGGAATTGAACCTGAAAGAACTGGAGTAGGTGACACTATTGAACAGGTTCGCAACTTTCCTCAAATATCAGTCGGAGAAGTTACAACTTACTGGCAAGCAGCAAGGAATTTACTTATCCCAACGGTAAGAGAAATATCAGCGGATTCATTAGAAAACAAACACCCGGAAATCTGGATTCATGCCCCTGAAAGAGCACCAACTCTTTTATGGGTACTTGGTCGAATCCCCGTAGAGAACAGCCAGCACACTGGTCAGATCGCATACATCCGCGGGATGTATGCCTCAAAATTCCGATAAATATTAATCGCGGACCGAAATAACCCGAACTATGCTACAAAAATTTAATGTTACCCAAGCAATAACTAAAAGGGACCAATCCGACTGCTTTGCTATAAGAATTGAAGTTTTCGTTGAAGAACAAGGTGTACCAAAAGAAGAAGAACTGGTGAGGGAGGCCCAAACAACAATTCATGCCCTGGCACGTATAAATAGTATTCCCATCGCCACCGGCAGATTGATAACAATAGACAATAAAAATGCAAGAATTGGCAGTATGGCTGTTAAACTAGAATACAGAAGAATCGGAGTAGCAAGTTTGGTCCTAGATTTTTTAGAAGAAAAAGCCCAGGAAAAGGGAATCCAATATATTACTCTTGAAGCACAAGAATATGTAAAACAATTTTACTCAGATCGTGGATATTCTGAGCGAGGGGGAGTTTTTTTAGACGTCGGAATCCCTCATGTTAAAATGGAAAAAAAACTATTTCAGTAAATCATTATCCCCACTCTGGTAAATCATACATAGGAGCGTAGTATGGGTGTTTTTCGTCAAATTCTGTCAATGGGATAGGATTCTCTACCTTGCCTGGAGGTCTTACATTTTTTCCTTTAATATTTGAAAAATCATCACCTATATCGTTTATACACAAATAAATTTGTTCCATTAATTTTTTTACGATTTCCGGGTATTCATCATATAGATTATTTTCCTCGGATATGTCATTCTCTAAATCGTACAGTTCCGAAATCTTTTTACCATTTTTTTGAATATGTAATTTCCACTTTTTATTTCTTACGGCTTCTAAATTATTCTGCTTGTAGTAAAAAAAATATTCTCTTGGAGATTCTGATGCATCAGGAGAATAAATTATTTCTGAAAAATCTAAACTGTCGATTTTTCTATCTTTAGGAACCTCTACTCCAACGATAGAAGATATCGTTGACAGGAAATCAATAGAGGATACCAATTGATCACTAACAGAATTAGAGTGGATTTTTTTTGGCCACTTCATTATGCATGGAACCCTCTGTCCACCTTCCCAGGTTGTTCCTTTTCTATCTCTAAGTGGAGCATTACTACCATTATTTCTAGTATTTGAACCATTATCACTTGTAAAAATTATTAAAGTATTTTCTTCTATCCCGAGATTTTTAAGCTCATCAACTATCACAGATGTTGCCCAATCAATCCCAGCTACCACAGCACCATACCTTCCATTTTTGGATTCTCTCAGAAATCTTTCTGGTGCATAAAGTGGTAAATGCACATACATGTGAGCCAAGTATAAGAAGAAGGAGTTGTCTTTGTTTTTTCTAATAAATTTAACACTTTCTTCTACATATCTTTCTGTTAGACCACATTGATCAGGCTGTTCTTGAATAACCTCATCATCTCTAATTAGAGGCAAAGGAGGAAATTTTTCTCTAATTTTTTTTGTATCTTCATCTAGAACGTATGTCCCTCCAGACATATCATCAGGGATGATCATCCTACCCATGTCGTTGGAGTAGGGTAACCCATAATAACTATCAAAACCATAATTAGTTGGTAAAAATTCCTTTTGGTCACCACAATGCCATTTACCAACGATTTTAGTAGTATATCCAGATTGTTTTAATTGATCAGCAATAGTAATCTCATTTTGATTTAACCCAGTAGGAGATCCGGGGAAAAGGACTACTTTATCTTCGTCAAATGACCCAAATCCTATTCTCGGAGGATAGCAACCAGTAAGCATACCTCCCCTTGAAGGACTACAAACAGGAGATGCCATATAAAAACTGGTAAATTTAATGCCCTCTTCAGCTAACTTATCAATATTAGGAGTTTCATTCACTTTTGAGCCGTAGCAACCCAAGTCTCCATATCCTAGATCATCACAGTTAATTAAAATAATATTTGGCTTTACCATATCCAATTCTCCAACTTTAATGAATGAAAACTCATAATAAAGTTATACACTAAAAAACTTTATAAAAAACAGCGTTGGATTCATACCCAGTGGTTAAGATTGGCGAACAATCCAAAATTATTCGTATAAAGGAATTCAACATGCCAAACTTGGAAATTCGACGGTTGGGCCGCACAGAGATGAAACCAAAAGCGCTTGGATTGGGTTGCGGATATCTGGGTGATCCAAGGCGCCCGGATGAAGAAGCGGTGGCAACGATTCGAGCTGCTATAAAGCATGGGATCAATTTTATCGACACATCGCCGGAGTATGGTGTCAGCGAATATCGCGTCGGTTTGGCATTGGCGGAAGGATGGCGAGAAAAAATTTACCTTCAAACCAAAGTAGGATCTCACCCACGATTCCTCCGAGATTTTTCAAAAGAAGCAACAATCTGGAGCTTGGAGAACAGCTTCAGGCTGCTTCAGACAGACTATGTGGATTCAGTGTTAATTCACGGTCCACGCTATGACATTGAAACCCCGTTAGGAGCTTGTTTAGATACGTTGGTCGATTGGAAAATGAAAGGACGAATAGGTAATATTGGCATCGGGGTGCGACAGCATGAATTTCACTGTCGTGCGATTGAGACAGGAGAAATGGACATTGTATTGTCGTTTTTGGACTACACCTTACTTTCTCAATCTGTCGCTGAAACTACAATTCCTCTGGCATTGAAGAATGATATAGGAATTATTCTGGCCAGTCCGTTAAGCGGCTCACTCCTAGCAGGACCAGAACCAGACGTTCAGAGAGCGAAAGATCTATCATCAGGTCCAGACAGAATTCTTCCACCATCGCTCATAGGTGGCCCAACAGATCCTGATGTTTTGCCCTACGCACACAAAATGTGGCAATGGTGCAAAGAACAGGATTTGAACATACGAGATCTGGCATTGCAGTTTGTTTTAAATGCGCCAGTTGAAGGGAATGGTATCGTCCTATCAGGGCCGGCTAATCAAAAAGAATTTAGTGAAATATATGCAAGTGCCACAAAGAAAATCCCAGAAAATTCATGGCAGGGTTTTGAGGCTGCGTTCGGTGTGAATTTCAACTATTAAAGTCACTTTAGATACTATATTGCATATTTCTTTGTCCTACAGGTTATTTTGAGCAGACAGTCCACTGTCCATAATGCCATAGTGGATGAATCCATATGCCCATGAATATGTGTACATTGGAACATCCGGTCCGTTGCATCCGAAGCAAGAATTAAGTTTGTATCTCGCTAAAACCTATTTCCTCCACCAATATCATCCTGAACACCGCTATTACAGCCTTTACTGCTTTTTCAGTTTTTTCCGTTTCTTTGAACGTTCTTTTTCTCGTCCTCTTCTCCAGCTTAGCCCTAATAGAACCAAAGCGACACCTCCTAGAAACGCGAAAATATCAGTTCATCATACCGATCTACCCCAGTTCCATGGAGTAAAAAATACGGTAAGTTCAAATTCGGCATTTTCGAATTCCTTTACATCCATATTTGACTGTTATGAATAAAATTATTATATTTTCCAGCGTAAAGCCGCAGTATATACGGGGCTATCCCAATGTTCAATAATTTTTTGGTCAAGCTTTGTTACTGTTATTGATCCACCGGCCATATCTAGAGAAGTTGTGTAATTACCTACCAAGGAACGCGATACTTTAATATTTTTTTGATCCAATATTTTTTTAGAAGAATTAAATAACAAATATAATTCCATCAATGGCGTTCCACCGAATCCATTAATATGTAATAAGACTTTTTGATTATTATTCGGTTTTAAGTCTTCTAAAATGGCACCCATAAGCTCGAAAGAGATTTCATCTGCTGTTTTAATTTTTTCTCGTTTTCTACCAGGTTCACCATGTATTCCTACGCCAAATTCCATCTGGTCATCAGCTATATCAAATGTTGGTTTTCCAGCGGCTGGCACAGTACAACTTGTAAATGCAACTCCCATTGAAGCAGTCATCTTATTTACATGATCGCCAAAGGTTTTACATTCATCTAAAGAGGCACCAGTCTCAGCTAAACTTCCTATAGTTTTCTCTACAATCATTGTGCCCGCAACCCCTCTTCGACCAGTAGTAAAAGTAGAATCCTCAACAGCAACATCATCATTTACTATAATCGTTTGATTTTCAAGATTGAGCATATCAGCACCCATCTCAAAATTCATAATGTCACCAGAATAATTTTTTACAATGAATAAAATACCTTTTCCTGAGTGGACTTGACTCGCTGCCGCTTCCATTTGATCTGGGGTAGGAGCACTAAATACGTGCCCTGGACAAGCTGCATCAAGCATTCCATAACCAACAAAACCTGCATGGAGAGGTTCATGTCCTGACCCTCCCCCAGATATTAGTGCGACTTTTGGATTTACAGGTTTAGACTTCCTTACAACGAAATCTGGTTTAAGATTTACTTCCAAAATATCGCTATGGGTGTCGCCAAAGCCAATTAAACTTTCCGTTAAAATATCATCAATATTATTTACAAATTTTTTCATTTTTTATGCATTTATAATTGTATTGCAGATAGCTTCTATAGCTAATTGAGAAGATCTTGCGCCAGGATCAATGTGCCCTTTAGAACGTTGTCCTAAAAAAGAAGCTCTTCCTTTTGTTGCTATTAAATTTTTAGTAGATAACATTCCTTTTTCTGCCACTTCTTTTATGTTTCCAGCGACGAGTTTTACGTCTTTTTGATCAGATAATTTTTCAAGCTCAATAGATACGGGAATAAGAACATCTAACATTGTTTTTTCACCCAAATCAGCCTTACCTCTTTTTTTCATTGCGTTAACACCTTCAGTGAACATTGAAGCGATATTTTTTTGATTTGTTAATTCACTACTGTATTTTTTTGACATACCCATTATCAACGTAGCAAATAATGCTCCTGAAGATCCACCTACAGTTGTCATAATCTTAATGCCAATTTTTTTTAGCACCTCGTTAGGGGCTTGTCCACTTAATTCATCTTTTAAATCTAATGATTCGTTAATTCCTCTTTGAATATTAAATATATGATCCCCGTCGCCAATCTCTTGATCTAATTTTTCTATTTCATCTTTGTGTTGATCTATCGATATTTTTATTTGATTTAAAGCATTAAATATTTTTTCTGCATCCATTGTCTTATTCTTCGTTCATTAATTACTGCTCAATTATCACCCTTGATTAAGCTTTTGAAATTCCCGAGTAATTTGTTCATTAAATGTCTCCAACCCCTCCATTATTATTTTTAATGCTTCCCTATTATCATTTACAGCCTCAGTAATACCGTCTCCCCACTCCTGTACGCTTTGAAACTCCAGTAAGGTATTATCAGCGAATTCTTTTGAGAACGCATGTAATTCCTTTTGAGACTCTACTGTTTTCTCAAGTTCTACAATTCTCACTTCATTTACCGTGAATCTTTGTTCGTTATATACCGCGTATATAACCCCTAAAGCTATGACCAACCCTAATAGTATTGCTTGAACATTTTTCATACAAAATTTTTACTCTTTTTCTTTCTATAGTACATCTTTGTTTTATCTGTCTCTTTAACCATCCACATATTCCCTTATTCATATCTTACTACTATTGATGAACACAATATAAAATCAGGGACTAGAGGGAATACATTTCATAAAGTTGGGGGGAAAAGTGACTGGGTAAAAGACAGTAATACCCCGCGAACACCAAGATAAGCTCACCATACACAGTGCGGTCATTTCGTATAATAAATTAATTATGAAAGATGATGTTACAAAACCAAACTTGGTTTTCATTATGAGCGACCAACAGAGATTTGACACGATGGCCTGTTACGGAAATAAGTGGATAAATACGCCTAACTTAAATAAATTATCTGACCAGTCATTTGTATTTGATAATGCTTATGTTACCCAGCCAGTTTGTGCACCTGCTAGAGCATCAATTATGTCAGGTTTATATCCACATACTGCTGGATCTACAGTAAATCTAATTCCATTGAATAAAGAAGTCAAAACTATTGCTCAAATGATGGATCAAGATTACAAATGCGGTTATTTAGGGAAATGGCATTTGGGTTCCGATACGGTTAAAAAAGAAGGTTGGGATGAATGGATTAGTGTTGAAGAAACACAATACCCTTCTCAATCTGAAATAGAATACCCACTAAGTGATTACCATGATTGGTTAATACAAAATGGGTTTACTCCAACTCAGACGAATAATTCTGGAAAACAGATTTTTAGTATGGTAGATAGAGCAAAACTTCCTGCTGAGTTTCAAATGGCTAGTTTCCTGGCAAAAAAAGCGGAAGATTTCATTTTCAGAAATAAGGACAATCCTTTTATTCTTTATGTTAGTACTTTTGAGCCTCATTCACCATATTCAGGTCCGTATGACGGTATGTATGATCCTAATTCTTTACCCATAGGTCCGACTTTTTTAAAAGAACCTCAAAATGTTTCACGGATTAATATCGAAAGGGCGAAGTATCATACGTCATTTTTGAAAGGAGAAAATCAGACAAACGATGATTATATGAATTCATACCTCGCTACATGTGGTGAAGATTTTTCTTCCAAAAAAGGTTGGTTGAAAGCCAGAGCAGACTATTTTGCAAATATCACTCTGGTTGACGATATGGTGGGCAAAATATTGGACTCTATTGGAAATTCTAAATTAGATCATAAAACTATAGTTGTTTTTACCAGCGAACATGGGGATATGATGGGCGACCACGGAATTGTAGAAAAACGGACCTTTTACGAAGAATCAGTAAAAGTTCCTATGCTGATAAAAATTCCATGGAAAAAGAACGGACGTATAGATGGCAATTTCAGCCATATTGATTTGGTACCTACGTTTCTTGGATTAATGAACCAACCATCCCGAAATCATTTTCAAGGTAAAGACCAAAGCTCGGTATTTGAAGATGGAAATCTTCTGGAAAATGAAGTTTTTATTGAATGGAACGGTACGGGGACTGTAGAGGATAGAAATTTGGGTTCTGATCAAATTAATAGACTGAATAAAAATCCCAGGCGATCAATAATTGTTGATCGAATGAAATTAAACTTGACTTTAAATGACAATGGGGAACTATTTGATTTAAATAAAGATCCCTATGAAGAACAAAATTTATTTAATGAACCAAAACATCAAGAAACTATACGGTCCATGAAAGAAAAACTTATTCGTTGGCAAATAAAAAACGATGACTCTTTTTTATTTGAGTAACACTCATCCCCAAAAACAGTATCAGAACTTTCCACACTCCTTCTATAAACCAATGACTTCCCCCAGAAAAATGGGATGTTTTTTTCTTGCCAGTAATTATCACATCGTTGGATAAATAATGATAAGAGTTGATAAAAATAGCATATGAGTATTGGTGATGTATTTATCGTTTTGGCTGGTTCCATTTTGATTGGGATTATTATTGGTTGGTTTTTCACCAGAAAAAAATAAGAGGTTTAAAAAAGTTATTAATTCGTCAGTACCTGTTTTTAAGGCAGTTAAATCCTCAGAGGGCATAGATAGAGCATTAATTTCGTAAAATTAGGAAAAAAAAGGGTAAGTGCTTCAATTGAATTTGAGATTGGTGGGTGGTACAGGAATTGAACCTATGACTTCTTGTTTGTAAGTTAGTTATTACTTACAAAATATTAGGACAATTTTTCTAATACCACGGAATTGATCATTTGCTTTATAGGGACTTGCCAATACCTTTGAAGCAATAGATTTGTCTGTTTTCTTGTATGGAGAACGAAATTATTTTTTATGTAAAATCTAATTGCCCAAGTTGCATCTTGCCATGTGCCAACAAGCATGCTAGAGCTCCTATTAATCTTAAATAGATATTGCAATAATGATTTTCCTATACCTATTCCTTGGTAGCCGGACAATATGTATGCATGCCTTATTAATGTAATATCTTCTACTTCCTGAATTCCCATTACCCCAACTAGTATGTTGTTTTTTTTATACCCGAATATACGAACACCATTATCAAATTCACTGATGAGCTCTTGTTCCGGCATGTAAGGTTCTTTCCAACAACTGTCAGGAATTACGCCTTTATATTTTAAAGCGGCATCGTTAATTACATTGAGAATATGAAGAAGATCTTTTTTTGTATACTCAGTTATCATTCATCTATTATGTCTTTATTGATTGTATTCCCAGTAGCAACATAACCATATTAGATATTTTAAGATGGTTCTATAACCCGTCGTAATGCTTTGAGAGATGATATTATTGTGCAAAGTTTAATGAAAGGCTAATAATTATATGCATAAAATAATTTCAAAAAATTGCATTTGTATGTGCATTCCTTACAGGGGTGTTATCTAATTAGTTAATTTTTAATAAATGTAAATTCACCCCAGTAACTTACTGGGGCTTTTTTTTAAGAAAGGAAAAATTATGAAATTCGACACATTAGCTATTCACGCTGGTCACCAGCCTGATAGTGATACCAATTCTAGGGCTGTTCCTATTTACAGGACAAGTTCGTATACATTCAACGATACAGATCATGCAGCAGATTTATTTGCTTTAAAAATTTTAGGAAATATATACACTAGGATTCAGAATCCGACGCAAGGAGTTTTAGAAGAACGTGTAGCAGCTCTAGAAGGGGGAGCCGCCGCACTTGCTCTAGCTTCTGGTACAAGCGGTGTTTTCAATTCCATAGTCAATATATGCGAAAATGGAGATGAAATTGTTTCCGCAAATGACTTATATGGCGGAACGTACACTATGTTTAACGATATTCTTCCTAAATTTGGAATATCAGTTAAATGGGTTGATCCTACCGATCCATCGAACTTTGAGGAAGCAATCACTGATAAAACAAAGTTGTTATTTTGTGAAACTGTAAGTAATCCGGCTCTACATATTGCTGATACTGAAAAGATTTCTACCATTGCACATAATCATGGAATTCCTTTAATTGTAGATGCAACGTTTACAACTCCATATCTTCAAAGACCTATAGATTTTGGGGCAGATATATTGGTTCATTCATTGACAAAATGGTTAGGCGGTCATGGAAATGGAATTGGAGGAGTCGTAGTGGATTCAGGAAAATTTGATTGGACTAATGGAAAATTCCCTCTAATGACCGAGCCAGAAGCAAGTTATCATGATGTAAGGTGGGCACTGGATATCCCTGAGGAATTAAGACCTATTGCTTATATTTTGAGAATGCGAGTTATTCCATTAAGAAATTTGGGGGCATGTATTTCCCCAGACAACGCTTGGACATTCCTGCAAGGTATAGAAACACTCTCATTGAGAATGGATAGACACTGTGAAAATTCATTAAAAGTTGCAGAATTTTTAAGTAATCATGACAGAGTAGATTGGGTTAGGTATCCTGGATTGAAAAACGATTCTGAATATGAGTTAAACAAAAAGTACCTGAAAGGGAAAGGTGGTCCACTGGTAGTATTTGGAATTAAAGGTGGTAGTGATTCTGGTAGAAAATTCATTGATTCGTTAGATTTGTTTAGTCACCTTGCAAATGTTGGGGATACTAAAAGTCTGGCAATTCACCCCGCAACAACAACCCACTCTCAATTATCAGAGGAGCAACAAATTGCCGGTGGAATCACTCCAGATCTAGTAAGATTATCTCCAGGGATAGAAGATAGCGAAGATATTCTTAGTGATCTTGACCAAGCATTACAAAAGTCCGTTTAGCATATATCCGATGAAATGAAGTTTAATAGAGAGCTCTTAGAAATTAATGAGCTAGATGAGCCTTCCTTAAATATTTTTAATGGAGGGCTCATACGAAAAATTAATCTCGTATACGAAACGTATGGCGATTTAAATACCAAAAAAGACAATGTAATTTTGTTGTTTCATGCTTTGACTGGTAGTCAACATGCGGCAGGAAAAAGTATTGAAGGTCCTGGTTTAATTGAAGGTGACAATATTAATACCAGATGGAATGAAGAAATGCATCTGGGTTGGTGGGATGGTTTTATTGGACCTGGAAAGGCCCTAGATACAAATAAATTTTTTGTACTATCAATAAATTATATAGGAAGTTGTTATGGATCTACCGGACCAACTTCGTTTGCATCGGACGGTAAAAGATATGGATCAAGGTTTCCAGAAATAACTTTATCAGACATAGTTGATAGCCAAATAAGCTTATTAAGAAAATTGAAAATTTCTAACTTGCATGCAGTAATTGGTGCTTCTATAGGTGGTATGATGTGCCTCAGTCTTTCTACTAGGTATCCTGGTTTAGTTAAAAACGTTATACCTATTGCCGCAGGAATCAACACAACACCGCTACAAAGAATTTTAAATTTGGAACAGGCTTTTGCGATAGAAACCGATCCAAATTTTAATGAAGGCAATTATTACGATTCGGCTTATCCAAATAACGGTCTAGCTCTTGCAAGGATGATTGGTCATAAAACATTTGTTTCCCTTAATGAATTAGAAAATAGAGCTAAATCTGGAGTAATTAAGTCGACCGATGCATTTACTTGGTACAAACCAAGTAGTGAAATTGAATCATATATGTTGCATCAAGGAAAACAATTCACTGAAAGATTCGATGCTAACTCCTACTTGAGACTATTAGACGCATGGCAACGTTTTGATTTAGTTGGAGAATCAAATTCCAAAACTAAATTTGAAGTATTTAATAATGCTAAACAACAAAAATTTTTGATATTCTCAATCGATTCCGATGTTTGCTATTATCCTGAACAACAATATGAGTTATCTAACCTACTAGAAAAATCTAATGTTCACTATGTTCACATTACTGTACATTCTAAACAGGGGCATGATTCATTTTTGTTAGAACCTAATCTTTTTACACCTCATATCAAATCACTACTAGAAAATGAAATTTAAAATATTTAGTTTGATTGATTCGTAATAAAAGAATTCATTGCTAGTTGAAGTTGCGGTAACAATGAACATTCATGTTGCTCTAGGGGTGAATCTTGGCAAAGTAAACATTTTGTAAAGGTTAAACGATGGTTTCTAAAAACATAATTTCCAGTCTTTCCCGTCTAGGTGTCGAG
>PCAX01000025.1 GCA_002730795.1 Chloroflexota bacterium | reverse complement strand
AAGAGAGATAGTGGAAACTATGACGGACAAGGGTAAGGAAATATAGGAAAAATGACTATAAAACGACGTGTCGGCAAAGTGTTAAGTGCCACAAATTTTAAAACAATTATTGTTGGAGTCAGTTGGCCTCAAAATGATCCCATTTATCGTAAAGCAAAAAGACGCACAAGCAAATTCTCAGCGCATGATGAAAATAATGACGCAAGTTTAGATGATCAGGTTCTAATTGAAGAGACGAAGCCAAAATCAAAAACTAAAAACTGGAGACTAGTGGAAATTTTGGAGAAGTCCCAATCTGGCATGGAAGATTCTAGTGATCAGAATTTGAAGTGAAATGAATAAAATATGATACAAAAAGAAAGTAGATTGAAGGTAGCCGATAATTCGGGTGCCAGAGAGGTCTTGTGCATTAACATAGCTGGTGGAAGTTCACGCCGTTATGCTAGTGTTGGCGATGTTATTACATGTACTGTAAAGGATGCCCAGCCAGGGGGCACTATTCAGATGCATCAAGTTGTAAAAGCGGTTATTGTTAGAACTTCCAAAGAGTTTCGTCGCTATGATGGTTCATATATAAAATTTGATGACAATGCTTGTGTTATCATCGGTGAAGATCAAAATCCAGCTGGCACTAGAATATTTGGTCCAGTCGCCAGAGAGCTAAGAGACAAGGAATTTGTCAGGATAATTTCCCTTGCTCCGGAAGTGTTGTAAAAATGGCCAATAAAATAAAAGTTGACGATAGAGTCCTTGTGATATCTGGCCGAGACAAAGGGAAAACGGGTTCAGTTATAAGAGTTGTCAGAACCTCTAATCGTGTCGTTGTTGAAGGTGTTAATATTGTAACTAGACACGTTCGACAGAGGCCAGGTGTTTCTCAGGCGGGGTTGGTTCAAGGTGAGGCTCCCATATCTATATCAAATGTTATGTTAATAGATCCCGATACACTCCAGCCTGGAAGAGTTGGCTGGAAATTTTTAGAAGATGATAGTCGGACAAGAGAAGTGAAGGGTAAAAAAAATGCCATCGAGTAAAAAAGTTATAAAAAAAGAGAAAAATGTCCGAAAGCCGAGTAATGGCAGCGGGAAAATAACTAGAAGAATTCCTAGAATGCTCGAACAATACACAAAAGATGTTGCTCCTGTATTGATGCGTGATTTTGGTTACAAAAACCCTATGCAAATTCCTCGGTTACAGAAAATCGTTGTAAATATGGGTGTTGGAGAAGCAACTCAGGATCGAAACGCTCTAGGGGCCGCAGTAGCTGATTTGACCACTATAACAGGACAAAAGCCGAGGGAAAATAAAGCAAAAAAATCGGTAGCGAATTTTAAACTTAGAGAGGGAGTTACGATTGGCACGTCAGTAACTTTGCGCTCAACTAGAATGTGGGATTTTTTTGATAGGTTTGTAAATATCGCTTTACCAAGAATACGAGATTTTAGAGGTATAAATCCAAACGCCTTTGATGGCAATGGCAATTATTCGATTGGATTGAGCGAGCAAGTTACCTTCCCTGAAATCAGTTATACCAACATTGATCGGCTACGAGGATTACAAATTGTTGTGGTTACTACAGCAAAAAGTGATGAAGAATCAAAAAAACTTTTAGAATTACTTGGTATGCCATTTGTTAAAATTGGCCAGGGTTATTAAATTTTTATTAATTAGGGGAAATAATAATGGCAAAAAAATCTATGATAGCCCGAGAGGTGAAACGAAAAAAAATGGTGGAAAAATATTTGGATAGACGTAATAAACTTAGGTCAGTTTCCCTCGATAATAAATTATCTCTGGAAGACCGTATGGCTGCTCGTAGAGAGCTTTTTGAATTGCCAAAAAATTCTGCCCCAACGAGGGTACGGAACAGGTGTACTATTACAGGGAGACCTAGGGGGTATATGAGGTTTTTTGGCTTATCAAGAATCGCATTTCGAGAGTTGGCTTTAAATGGTCATCTTCCGGGTATTAGAAAAGGCAGTCTTTAACCTTTATATTTGAGTAAGGAGATATTTTAGTTGCCTATAACAGATCCAATTTCAGACATGTTGACGAGAATGAGAAATGCCATCATGGTACATCATGACTCGGTCTCTATTCCTGCGTCTAAATTAAAGGAATCGTTGCTAAAACTTATGAGGGAAGAAGGTTTCATCAACGATTTTGTGAAGGAAAATGGAGATTCTAAGGAATTTTTTGAAGTAAATTTGCGTTATTACGACGATGATACACCGGTAATAAACGGGTTAAAAAGAATAAGTAAACCTGGGCTGAGGGTATATACCTCAAAGAATGAAATTCCAAGATATTTGAACGGATTAGGAGTAGCTTTTCTATCAACTCCTAAAGGAATAATGACCGGATATAAAGCCAAGAAATCAGGTGTCGGCGGAGAATTATTATTTTATGTTTGGTAATAAGTTTGGAATGAGAGTGTAATTATGTCGAGGGTTGGTACAACGCCGATAGTCGTTCCTGCGGGGGTTGAAGTATCTTTGGACGGGAAAAAAGTATCTGTAAAAGGAAAATTGGGTGAATTATCTTACAGTTTTCCTGCGATGTTGACGTGTAAATTAACCAACGGAGTTTTGTTGGTTGAAAGGGAAAATGATGAGCCCAAACAAAGATCCTTGCATGGGCTTTGTAGAAGTTTAATTAATAACATGGTAGTAGGGGTTTCTGAAGGATTCAATAAAAAACTTGAATTAATCGGTACCGGCTATAGGGTCCAAAAAAAAGGCAAAGCCCTTGATATTAACGTAGGTTATTCTCATCAAATAGAAATCGAACCTCAGGGAACAAATCAGTTAGAAGTAGTTGGTCAAAATGTCATAATCATTAGTGGACCGGATAAACAATGTGTTGGAGATCAAGCAGCCCGTATAAGGAAAATTAGGAAACCCAACCCCTTTACCGGTAAAGGGATTAAGTATGATGATGAAGTTATTAAACGGAAAGCAGGTAAAGCTGCAGCTACAAGTGCAGGGTTATGAGTAATAAATTTGATACACGAAATAGGTGGTTAAGGCACCGTAGAGTACGAAAAAAGGTAAAGGGATTGTCCGATCGGCCTCGTTTGAGTGTATTTAGGTCAAGTAAACACATTTACGCCCAATTGATAAACGATGAACTTGGTAGTACGATTGCATCTGCTTCTTCTCTAAGTTTGGATTCTATAGAAGATAAAAAAACTCTAATTGCGGCGCAAGTCGGCGCAGTTATAGCAGAAAATGCGAAAAAAATCGGCGTAAAAGAAGTTGTTTTTGATAGGGGTGGATATAAATATCATGGGAGAGTTAAGGCTTTAGCTGAATCAGCCCGCGATGGAGGATTGATATTCTAGATATGGTAAATTTTGACAAAAGAAATAATAATGAAGGTAGACAACGACGTGGGAGAGGGAACAGGCGGCGACAACAAATGGACGAGGACGAAGGTCCGTCATTAATTGAAAGAGTAGTAAAAATTAGACGCGTTTCAAAAGTGGTAAAAGGTGGACGTAATTTATCCTTCAATGCAATGGTAGTTGTTGGAGACGGAAATGGAAATGTCGGAGCTGATTTGGGTTCAGCCTCCACCGTACCGGATGCTATTAGAAAAGCTACGGTGAATGCCAAAAAAACCATGAAACATGTTGTTTTGAATCAAGACACATTAACTCACGAATCCGTAGAAAGATTCTCCGGGGCTCGCGTATTATTGCGGCCAGCAGCACCTGGTACTGGAGTAATAGCGGGAGGGGGAGTTAGGGCTGTAATGGAAGCAGTTGGAGTAAAGGATGTTTTATCGAAAACTTTTGGATCCCACAACACAATTAACATCGTTAAATGTACGCTGAAGGCTATGTACGCAATGCGTGATCCGAAGACCGAATTTAATCGTAGGCGACAATTATCAACAAATAATAATGACAGTGAAGCGACAGTTTGATGGCTAAAATTCGAATAAAGCAAATAAAAAGTTCTATTGGCGTTAAGCCTTCTCAAAGAGCTACATTGAAATCACTCGGATTACGAAAGATAAATGACGTTGTGGAAAAAGATGACCGTCCGTCTGTTAGGGGAATGATCAGAAAAATCTCTCATCTTATTGAACACGAAAGTTGAATATAAATTTAGCTAGGACTAGTACATGCCAGGATTACATGAGTTAAAACCAAGTCAAGGTTCCAAATCGAAAAGGAAGCGTATCGGTAGAGGTAATGCCTCTGGGAATGGGACATACGCGGGCAGGGGCCTAAAAGGACAAAAACAGAGAGAAAGCGTCCACCCCTTGTTTGAGGGTGGGCAGTTGCCACTCATAAAAAGATTACCGCATATGCGAGGGTTTACTAATTTGTTTCAAACAAGGTACGTGCCAATCAATGTTGGGGAATTAAACAATTTTGAGCCAAACACAGAAGTAACACCAGAATCTTTATTTAAAACTAGATTGATACGTAAAAAAAATATATTGGTTAAAATATTAGGAACTGGTGAAATTTCGAACCAACTCAACGTACATGCACACGCTTTTAGTAAAATTGCTATAAAAAAAATAGAGGAACGTGGAGGCAAGGTAGTGGTTATTAAACAAAAATAATCCAACCGTTACATTATTTCAATGACATCTCCACAGCAATCACAAAAATCTCCAATACCGGCTCTTTTGACTGCCATATTGGATTCTTGGAGATTGCCAGATTTACGTTATAGGATACTCTTTACTTTAGGGATTCTTGTTGTATTTAGNTTCTTTGCTCATGTACCTGTGCCTGGTGTTGATAGGGCTGCGCTGGCGGCTGCATTCGAAGCCAACCCNTTGCTTGGGTTTCTTGATTTATTTTCCGGAGGNGCTTTAAGGAATTTGTCGATAGCTGCNTTGGGNGTTTATCCGTATATTACGGCTTCAATTATTTTACAGATTCTTACTCCAATTATCCCCAGTTTAAAGGCGATTTCTCAAGAGGGTGAAGCTGGTCGNAAAACTATAAATAGGTATACCCATTACCTGACTGTTCCANTGGCATTTTTACAAGGTTACGGGCAATTAAATTTATTTGCCGGAGGATTTTTATCCCAATCAGGAGCGGCNATAACTGGGATAGGTTTCGGCGCCAATTTTTTGAACACATTTGCAATTTTNTGCTCTATGGCAGCAGGTACGTTACTTCTNGTTTGGATGGGTGAATTAGTAACNGAAAAAGGTATAGGTAATGGAGTTTCACTNATAATTTTCGCAGGTATAGTAACTACACTTCCTCAAATTGCGGGNCAGCTGATTTTACTTAGAGATCAANTATTTCAAGTATTAATGCTTGTTACTATGTTTCTTTTNATAATATATCTAATAGTTGTTTTTGCCGAAGCTCAACGTAGAATCCAGGTNCAATATGGCCGTAGTGTTTTCAGGGGAGGTCAGATGTANCGTCAATCGGGNGCTACNCATATACCNTTACGTGTNAANGCTGCGGGTATGATTCCTTTAATATTTGCGTTTTCTATACTTATACTTCCTTCAACAATAGCGAGTTATTTTGCTAATCCCTCTTCAGACAGCTTTGTTTCGAATATATCTTTGGCTATTCAGAATGCGTTTGGTCCCACAAGTGTTGTCTATTGGATTGCGGTATTTTTCCTGGTAGTTGTGTTTACTTTTTTTTACACACTAGTTGTTCATAANCAACAGAATTTGTCAGAAAACTTACAAAAAAATGGGGGTTTTATACCGGGAATAAGNCCAGGTCCNCCGACAAAAGNATATTTAATGAAAGTTGTTTTGCGTATCACGTGGGGTGGNGCTTTGTTTTTAGGNATGATCGCNATCATGCCATGGATAGCGCAGCTCATTACGAATCTTCAAAATGCGACTTCNATAATACAGAGCACAAGTTTATTGATAATGGTTGGNGTTGCACTCGATACCATGCGACAGCTAGAAGCCCAATTGCTGATGAGAAATTACGAAGGCTTTATAAGGTAACACTCCAAGAGATATTATGAGAATAGTTTTACTTGGACCTCCTGGNNCGGGAAAGGGTACCCAGTCGGCTCGTTTGACAAAATGTTTCGAAATCGAACANCTCTCCACNGGNGATATNCTACGNACAGANGTATCTAAAACAACAGAACTAAGTTTGGTTATTAAGAAATATATGGATAAAGGAGACTTAGTACCGGATCATTTAATTATTGATATGATCAAAGACANAGTTNCGAANACAGNCGGATTTTTACTCGATGGATTCCCTAGAACNTTGAAACAAGCCNAAGCGCTAGATACAGCTCTTGAAGTATGTAATCNACCNTTGGATGNAGTTTTATATTTTGAAGTAAACGTCAATGAGTTAATTGAAAGACTTTCAAAAAGACTTATTTGTCAATCGTGTTTTTCNACTTATAATTTAATAACTTCACCNCCTATNTCNAAAGGNATATGNGANTCNTGTAGNGGCANTGTTGCTTGGCGTACAGATGATAANCCGGAATCTATCAAACANAGGATGAGTGTTTTCAACGANCAGACTTTTCCCCTAATCGAATATTATAAACGTCGGGATCTGNTGAAAAAAATTGATGCCACGGGTGNTNTAGATGANGTTTTTATACGTATAAAAAAGGTNATTGTCGNTTGAGGNTTANGGTGTGAAAAANCTCCTANATTCCTATATAATTGTCAGGTGTTCTTTTTTATGAATGCAACTGGTGAAGAACGTTCTATANACTCTANGCCGAATTCAAAAATGATTTCTCTGAAATCAAANAATGAGATCGACAGAATGAGGGAAGCTGGNCNTATAGTAGCNNTTGCAGTGCGAAACGCTTTTAGCGCGATGGAACCGGGCATTACTACAGAAGAGCTTAATGCGATTACCCGAATTGATATAGAAAAAGCCGGAGCGAAACCGGCGTTTCTTGGTTTGTACGGTTTTCCAGCGGTCGCCTGTATATCTGTGAATGAAGAGATCGTTCATGGAATACCAAGTGACCGAGTTATTTTGGAAGGGGACGTCGTTACAATTGATTGTGGAGCAATTGTAGATGGGTTCTACAGTGATCACGCCGTTACGGCTATAGCTGGAAAAGACAAAAGAAAACACAAAGGAATTGTAGAGATTACAAAAAAATCTCTAGATAGGGCAATAAATAAAGTTATGGTAGGAAACAGATTGGGAGATATTTCTCATGCGATTGAATCGTATGTGAGATCAGAGGGTTATGAGCTTGTTAGAGAGTATGTGGGGCATGGTATAGGTCGTCAGCTTCATGAATCTCCACAGGTACCAAACATTGGTGAGCCTGGTAACGGGATCAAATTGTTACCTGGCTTGACTTTGGCAATTGAACCAATGGTGACTGCTGGCGATTGGAAAACGCGGTTATTACAGGACAATTGGACGGTCGTAACTAAGGATGGTTCTATGTCGTGCCATTTCGAACATACAGTTGTTGTTACTGAAGATGGCCCTGAAGTTTTGACAGCTATTTAAATTATGACAAAGAAAGAAGCTATTGAAGTAGAGGGAGTCGTTAACCAGGCTTTACCAAACGCCTATTTTAATGTAGATTTACCAAACGGGCATTCGGTCTTGGCTCATGCATCTGGCAAAATCAGAAAAAATTTTATAAGAGTATTACCAGGTGACAGGGTATTAGTCGAATTGTCCACTTATGATTTAACTAGAGGTCGCATTACGTACAGATTTAAATAGAAACGTGGGAAGAATATGAAAGTAAAAGCATCAGTAAAAGCTAAGCATCCTGGAAGTAAAATTGTCAGGCGCAAGGGCAGGGTTTATCTTATCAATAAAAACAACCCTAGATTGAAATCTAGGCAGGGATAATAAGAGAGCTTTCATGGCAATAATTTCAGGTGTAAACATCCCAGATAATATTTTGGTCGAGGTTGCTTTGACATCGATTTTTGGTATTGGCAATTATCAAGCTAAAATAATTGTTGAAAGATCAGGTATCAAACTTAATTCGGTTCGTGTTAAAGACCTTTCTGATGAAGAATTAGGAACCCTTAGGAACAATGTTGATAGTAGTAACCTTGTAATTGAAGGGGATTTAAAGCGTGAAATTCAATTAAATGTTCGTCGGTTAGGTGACATAAAGTCATATCGTGGTAACAGGCACAGATTGGGTTTACCTGCCAGAGGGCAAAGGACTAAAACAAATGCTAGGACAAAAAGAGGAAAACGGTCAACAGTAGCGGGTAGAAAACAGGTTCCGACACACTAAATTGTAAGTTAATTATGTATAAACCAAATTATCTGTTGTGTTTGAAACAGAGATTCATAGAATATAAATTGGAGAATTATGCCTAGGCAGAGAACCCGTAAAAGGGAAAAGAAATTTGTTCCTCAGGGGTGCGCATATATTAATGCCACGTTTAACAATACTTTGGTTACTTTGACCGACACTCAGGGTGATGTCGTTGCTAAAAGTAGCGCCGGAGCTATGGGGTTTACTGGGTCTCGAAAATCTACGGCGTTTGCTGCCCAAAGAGCTGGAGAGGCTGCTGCCAAGGTCGCTATTGAAAATGGAATGAAAACGGTAGATTGTATGGTGAAAGGTCCTGGGGCAGGTCGTGAAGCGGCTATCAGAGCTATTCAGGCGACTGGTATCCGAGTTATATCTATTAAAGACGTTACGCCTACCCCTCATAATGGTTGCCGACCTCCTAAAAAGCGTCGGGTCTAACGATTTATACAGACAATTTTTTACAACTTTTACAAATAAGGATTTAAATGGCAAGATATATTGGACCTAAGTGCAAAAATTGTAGGAGATTTGGAATTAAGCTGTGTTCTAAACCCCCAGGTAAATGTGCTTTTGAACGAAGAAAAACTCCCCCAGGTGATCACTCCTCTGGCCAGAGAAGAAGGCGAGTATCGGAATATGGACAACAGCTCAAAGAAAAGCAAAAAGCTCGAGCGATCTACGGCGTTCTGGAACGACAATTTAGGAATTATTATCGCAAAGCTAATGACATGCAGGGGGTCACTGGAGACCGTCTTTTAGAATTACTCGAGTCAAGACTTGATAATATTGTTTACAGATTGGGTTTCGCTATCTCGAGACCACATGCTAGGCAAATAGTTAATCATGGTCACATAAAAGTAAATGGGCGTAAGGTTTCAATCCCTTCTTATCAAGTAAAAACTGGGGATGAAATTGAGTGGAAAGACGCTTCAAAGAGTAAACCAGGATTTGAAATAATAAAATCTGGTCAAGGAGCTAGTGCAATCGTTCCCACTTGGTTGAAATCAGATCGGGATAATGGAAAAGGATCGGTACTTACCGGACCTCAGGCGAGTGATGTAGAAATGGCAATCGACACCCGTCAAATCATTGAATATTATTCAAGGAGATAACAAATGATTCAGACACAAAACTTTGAAGAGAACCTGTATGGTGTTTCTTCCATACTAGGTGATGAAGGGACGGCCGTAAAGGTTCCGCCTATGGCGTTAAGAATTATTGAATCTAATGAGAGTTATGGTTCTTTTGTGGTAGAACCACTAGAACCCGGACTAGGTAACTCACTTGGTAACCCACTCAGAAGGTCTCTTTTGGGGGCACTGCCTGGAACTGCAATAAACTGGATTAAAATAGAAGGAGTGGATCACGAATATACTACCGTGCCCCATATGAAAGAAGAGATAGTAGAATTTTTAATTAACGTAAAAGGGGTTAGAATCAGATCTAACCAATCCCGACCCGGTCGGTTAAGGCTTGAGATAAGTGGAGAGGGAGAAGTAAAGGCCGGTGACATTATGGCTACTTCCGATTTTGAAATAGTTAATCCGGAACATCATTTGGCGACTCTTCAAAGTGATAAAGCTCAGCTTTCAGTGGAATTGAGCGTGGAACACGGGGTTGGGTATCGTGTTGCTGAAAAAGGATCTGATATGCCTATAGGTGTATTGCCAGTTGACTCTATCTTTACACCGGTTAAGAAGGCTAATTTTTCTGTCGAGAACATCCGTATAGGAGAGAGAAGCGATTTGGAGCGTTTGACTGTTGAAGTTTGGACCGATAGAACGATTAACCCAGTTGAGGCCTTTAAATCATCATCTAATATGTTGATGGATAAATTTTTTGAATTCACCAGAATAGGTGTAGAAGATAATCCTAATGACAATCCTGCTGCTGTTTTAGGTATTACACCAGAGGCTTACAACACACTTGTGGAAAGTCTGAAGCTTTCAGCTAGAACGTTAAACTGTTTGAAACGGGCCGGTATAAATAGAGTAGGGGAAGTTTTAGCCCTACCTCGTAGTGAACTTTTAAAGATAAGAAACTTTGGACAAAAATCTATAAACGAGTTATTTGAAGTGTTATCCACAGAGGGTCTTCTCCCGTCTGATACACCTAAAGTGTCTGAAGAATCTGAAGAATCTGAAGAACAGGGATCCTCATGAGACACCGCCTAAAAGGACGTCAATTAGGGCGAGCCAAAGGTCCTCGTAGGGCTATGTATCGAATCATGGTAACTGACTTTCTAAGACATGGAAGGATTCAGACAACTGTAGCTAAAGCTAAAGAAGTACGCTCTCTTGCTGAAGGTATGATTACTTTAGGAAAAAATGGCACGCTTAATAATCGTCGAAATGTTTCTGCATTTGTTACTGATAAAACCGTGGTGAAAAAGATCTTCGATGATATTGCACCGAAATATACAGAAAGATTGGGCGGGTATACACGCATCACGAGAAAAGGTAATCGCCCGGGCGATGGGGCGGAGATGGTTTTTCTTGAACTAGTCGATTGACTGAAAAAAAAATCGTTTTAGTTATTGCGTATGACGGGACTTATTTTCACGGATCGCAGTTTCAGGAGGGACTGAGGACAGTCCAAGGTGAATTGGAGCAAGCCATTGACAAGGTATTTGGGTTAACTTCAAGGTTGGAATTGGCGAGTAGAACTGATTCGGGAGTTCACGCTGAAGGTCAAGTAGCAACGTTCCTAACAAATAATGATATGGAAAATATAAGTAATATTACGAGTGCTATCAATGCTTATATTGGAGAAGATATAAGAATTGTTTATGCGAACGAAATAACTAATAATTATAAGATGTTTAACCCCCGTCTTGATGCCCGGTCTAGAAAATATGTGTACACTTTTACCGATTCGGAAGTACTTCTACCTAGGCATCGGAATTATGTTCAACATGTCAAAGGTTCTTTGGATGACCAATTGATGAACTGCGCTGCGTCTTTTTTAATTGGTTCGCATGATTTCAAAGCTTTTGCTGGTCCCTCTGTGAAAAAAGGAAATCCTACGAGAAGAATTGTTTCTGAATCTTTTGTTGTTAGGGATTCTAATTTTGTCATATTTACAATTGTAGCTAATGCTTTTCTTCACCAACAAATTCGACGAATTTCGTCATTATTGATGCAAATAGGTTTAGGGAAAAAAACACCAGAAGATGTAAAATACTATCTTGCATCAAAAATTCGAGGAGAATTTGTACAAGTGTCCAAAGCTAAAGGTCTCTGCTTAAAGACAGTTAAATATAGTCACAGTTGGTCATCTATATTCCGGACGCATCCAAGTTTATTGGATAGTAAAATATAGGATTAGGATTTATTAAATGGTGACACGGATAAAAAACTACAATCCAAAAAAATCTGATCTGGATTCCAGTTGGCATTTATTTGATGCTACTGGTGAGGTTCTCGGTCGCTTATCAACTAGGATAGCTACGATTTTAATGGGGAAACATAAACCAGGTTATGTGGGGCATCTTTTATCGGGAGATTACGTCGTAGTTGTTAATGCGTCGAAAGTGAAAATTACTGGTAATAAATTCCACGACAAAATATACAAAAGACACAGCCAATACCCTGGTAACTTGAAAGAGATTCCGTTCAGCGTTATCCAAAAGAATAATCCTGAGAGAGTTATTGAACTTGCTGTGAAAGGTATGCTTCCAAAAAACAAGATTGGAAGAAAAATGTTTACTAGATTGAAGGTTTATCCTGAAGCCGAACATCCCCATGTGGCACAATTTACTTTTAGTGAAAAGCTAAAACTCAATAAGGTTAAGGCGAAAGCGTCTGCAGTAAAGAGTACTGCCAGTGCTAGTAAGTCATCTGCAGTATCCACTGACAAGGTTAAGGCGAAAGCGTCTGCAGTAAAGAGTGTTGCCAGTGCTAATAAGTCATCTGCAGTAAAGAGTACTGCCAGTGCTAAGAAAACATCTGCAGTAAAGAGTACTGCCAGTACTAAGAAAACATCTGCAGTAAAGAGTACTGCCAGTGCTAAGAAAACGTCCGCAGTAAAGAGTACTGCCAGTGCTAAGAAAACATCTGCAGTAAAGAGTACTGCTGCCAGTGCTAAGAAAACATCTGCAGTAAAGAGTACTGCCAGTGCTAAGAAAACATCTGCAGTAAAGAGTACTGTTAAGTCGAAGCGAAATACTAAGGTGCTCGATAAACCAAAAGGTCGAACGAGTCGAAAACAATCTGTAAAGGAATAAGCAGTGGAAGGTAATTACTTTTATGGTACTGGGCGTAGGAAAACATCTACAGCTCGAGTTAGAGTTTATGATACGCCGGGTGGGGTGATCGTAAATGGTAAAACTGTCGAAGATTTTTTTACCGTTGATGCTTGGTTGAAGACAGCGTTGAAGCCATTAGCAGTTTCAGGTATGAGTGATAAAGTTACGGTTATAGCTAAAATTGAAGGCGGTGGTATCAATGGTCAAGCGGGGGCGTTATCTCACGGTCTCGCTAGGGCTTTGGTGTTGTTGGATGAGACCACAAAGAAACCTCTTAAATCCGAGGGTTTACTTACGAGGGATTCTAGAATGAAGGAAAGTAAGAAGTATGGGTTGAAAAGAGCCCGTAAGGCTGCCCAATACACAAAGAGATAATCAATTCATTTTTCTTGTATGGTCAATATTCTTTTCAAACCCGCGAAGTCGTTTGTTACGTCTATGAAACTTTTAGGAAAATATAATCTTGAGGCTTCGACAACTTTTTCCGAAACCGTTGGATCAATCTCTAAAAAAATTGCTGTTCGTTTTTTGTAAAAAGCCTTGCTTATATTTTTTATAATGGAGACCAGAATGTCTGTCCCGTCAATTCCTCCATCTAATGCTATTCTGGGCTCCAAATGTATTTCTGGTTGAAGAGAGTCTATAGCCGATGTCTTAATGTACGGCGGGTTTGAAACAAAAATATCATAGTAACCAGAAATAGATTCTTTACAATTTTCTCGGATAAATTTTATGTCTGCCTGATGCCTCAAAGCATTTAATTTAGCGACTTCTATTGCTTCTTCTGAAATGTCCGTAGCTGTTACTTTGGAGGATGGTAATTCTTTTGCTAAAGAAATTGCTATTATTCCTGAACCCGTACAAATATCCAATATTTTTGGTTCTTTGAGGTTTGTTTCTTTGACGAATTTTATAATCTGTTCAACCAGTAGTTCGGTCTCGGGACGGGGTATAAGAACGTCAGGATTGACAAAAAATGTTCGACCATAAAAACTGGATGAACCAAGTATATACTGTATTGGTTCTCGTGATATTCTTCGTTTCACAAGGGCTTCAATCCGTTTCATTTTGTCCTTTTCAAGCGGTAAATTCAGAGAAGAAATGTATTGCCTTTGGTCCCAATTCATACAGTAGCTAATTAGTTGTCTAGACTCCATTGGATAATCGTCAATCCCGGCAAATTTGAGTTGAGTTCCTATTTCTCTAGAAAAATTTGATACAGATGTATTCATTATTTTTATTAGAAAATATTCTCCGATGAGGCAAGTAATCTCGCTTGTTGTTCCTGTAGTAGGGTATCTACGAATTCACCTAAGTCCCCGTCCATTACTTTGGTTAATTGGTGATTTGTGTAGTTTATTCTATGATCAGTAATGCGTGACTGAGGAAAATTGTATGTTCTAATTTTTTCAGATCTATCACCTGTTCCCACTTGACTTTTTCTGACAGCACTTATTTCTTCGTTTCGTTTTTTTAATTCCATGTCCCAGAGGCGAGCTTTCAATATGTCCATGGCTCGTAATCGGTTTTGTATTTGGGAACGTTCATTTTGACATTGGACCACTAACCTACTTGGTTTATGAGTAATTCTTATGGCAGTTGCTAATTTATTAACGTTTTGACCTCCGGGGCCCCCAGAATGAAATACTTCAATATTTAAATCATTTTCATTTATTTGAATATCCATATCTTCGGATTTAGGTAAAACGGCTACCGTTGCCGTTGATGTGTGGATTCTACCCTGAGATTCAGTTGTAGGTACTCTTTGAACTCTGTGAACCCCACTCTCCAATTTCAATTTCTTATAAGCAGTATCACCAGTAACCTCAAAAACTACTTCTTTTAATCCTCCTATGCCTGTTTCATTTACATTTGCAACTTTGAAGTTCCAACCTTGGGTTTCNGCATACCTTTCGTACATTCTAAATAATTGAGCTGCAAAGAGACCNGCTTCATTCCCACCTGCCCCGGCTCGTATTTCAACAATGGCATCAGCAGTTTCGGTTTCATCTTTTGGTAGTAGGGCAATTTTTAAATCGTTAGAAAGTGTTTCGATAACGGTATTCAAAGTATCTATTTCACTTTTTGCTAGGTTTACCAATTCTTTATCTGTTTCTGAAGTAATAATGTCCTTTAATGTTTGAATTTCTTTAGTTGTAGCTTCTACTTCGGACCACAACGTGATAATCCTATTCAGGGTCCTATATTCNCGGCCAAGTTTTTGAAGTGCAGAGGGATTTTTCGAAACATCCGGCTGTGACATTAGAGTTTCCACCTCTTTATGCCTGTTGGCAATGGCTTCAAATCTTTTTATGACTGATTGCTGCATAACAGTTTAAATAGTAANCTTCTTCAACGATGTCNCTATGTTTAATGCACTTAAACTTACGGTTCTATCCCTTAATTCAGTGTTCAGGGATTTCAACGTAGCAATACCGGATTCTAACTCTTGATTTCCAATGATTATGGCGAATTTAGCTTCGATGTTATTTGCGTAGCGTAATTGGCTTTTAATAGATTTTTTTGGTGCTAATATTGCCGAAATATGGACATTTCGTAATTCGGTGGCCAANNTGGAAGATCGTTGACTAGCTTCACCNAGGTGAATGATGACCAAGTCCGGTTTGATGCTGTTTTGGAATTCTACCGATTGTTTTTTTAGTTCCAAAATCATTCTTTCGATTCCTGATCCGAAACCTACACCACAGGTGGNCGGTCCCCCCAANAATTCTATTAATGGGTCATATCGGCCACCGCCCAGAATCGTTCCTTGATTTCCTGAGGTTGTTGACTGAAATTCAAAAACTGTNCGATTATAATAATCTAAACCTCTAACCAGTGTGTGGTCGATGACGTAACCGAAGTTTTTCAATGCGGATTTTTTTAGTTCTAAAAGATTTATTAATTCGTTCCAATGCTCTAACGGTTCATCCTGTAGGTAATCAATTGATCTNGGAGCCTTTTTAATTATTTGNATTGTCTCTGGTTCTTTGGAATCTAACACTCTTAGTGGGGATCTTNNTAAACGTTCTTTGTCAATCTTGGGTAACTTGTNTNCGAAACCATTTAAGAAAGTTTTTAAATCTTTCATATACTTTGCTCGTGAGGTCAAATCGCCTATGCTGTTAATCCGTAATTTAATACCTTTCAAACCTAACCTTGTAATGTAACTCCAACCTAGTTCGATTATTTCCGAATCGATTTGAGCAGATCCATCACCTATGGCTTCGCACCCAAATTGATGGTGTTGTCGCAGTCTCCCTGATTGGGGTCTTTCATATCTAAACATNGGAGCGATGTAATAATATCTAACAGGCTGAGGCGNATTGTGCATTCCATGCTGAATATATGCTCTACAGACCGAAGCAGTGCCCTCAGGTCTTAACGTTACTGAGTCACCTCCGTGATCTTCAAATGTATACATCTCCTTTTGNACCATGTCCGTAGATTCTCCAACNCCNCTANGAAATAAGTCGGTACTTTCAAAAACNGGGGTNTCTATTCTNTNATAAGAAAAGTCGNGTACNACATCTTTGCAAACAGATGTCACGTANAACCATTCTTCCTGATTGTTCGGAAGAACATCGTAAGTTCCTCTTGGAGTAGATAATTTCATTATTTTTAAGTAGACAGGTAAAAAAAATGTGCACTTATGAATGTCTAATGGGTTGTTTTTTTATGAACTTAATCCTGTCATTTGATAAATTTTTCCTTCAGTTTTTACTGCCGGAGCGTAATACATTTTTGCTGAGTGCATTTCTCTAAGATTAGTAGCTCCAACGTAACCCATACATACTTTTAATGCTCCAATTAAATTTAGAGTTCCATCTGTTTTTGAGGATGGGCCATTTAANAATTTATTTAGTGTGTATTCCGTATTTAACTTAATTCTAGTACCGCGGGGCAATTCAGGATGCCATGTTGCCATACCCCAGTGAAATCCATAGGCTGGTGCTTCCTCACATTTAGCGAAAGGGCTTCCAATCATTACTGCATCTGCNCCCGCCGCAAAGGATTTACATACGTCTCCNCCCGTCCTGATACCCCCGTCTGTTACAATCGGGACATAACGGCCGGTTTCCTTNTNATATGCGTCTCGCCCCGCTGCACATTCAAGAGTAGCTGTAATTTGAGGTACACCTATTCCTAGAACTTCTCTACTAGTACAAACTGAACCCGGACCGACTCCAACTAGGATTCCGTGTATACCTTGCTCCATGAGTTCCTTGGTTACTTCATANGATACTGTGTTTCCAACAATNANCGGCACCCGTAAATCTTTAACCAATTCCGATAATATTAGCCCTCGCAAACTACGTGAAGTATGCCTAGCCGTAATGACAGTACCTTGAACAACAACTATGTCCGCTCCTGCTTCAACAGCTAAAGGGGCGTGGCGCTTGGCATTTTGAGGTACAAATGAAACAGCAGCGGTAGCGTTTTTGTTTTTGATTTCTTCAACTCTTTTAGAAATCAGAACAGTTTTAATGGGCTCGGAATAAATTTTCTGCATCAACGATGTTGCTTTTTTTGCGGGACAGGCAGCAATTTCTTTGTAGATCGCATTTGTGTCTTCAAATCTACATTGAATTCCATCTAAATTTAGGACTCCAAGGCCTCCGAATTTATGTATGTCTACAGCAAAAGATGTATCAACTACGGCATCCATAGCCGATGCAATGATAGGAGTTTTAAGTTTCACGCCACTGAAATCCACTGAAACGTCGACCATATCTGGATTAATAGTCACTTCACCAGGTGCTATCGAAACATCATCAAACCCATACGCGTGTTGCAAAATTTTTGCGCTTGCGGGCAAATTTTATCTCCAAATAATATAAAAAATTACATACTAAAATAGTAAACAATCAAAATTTTTACTAGATTAAACTGCTTCTTAAAGTTGGTAAGTAAAAACCCCAGTGCTAGAAGTATACGTAAGCTTGTTTAAAGATGCACCACGAAAAATGGTAGTCGGTTACATGTATTATTGTATGGTTTTTTGATTAGCGGTGGATACGTGGATTTAATATGTCGTTTAGTACGTCTCCGATTATATTCCAACAAAAAATCATTAACCAGACAACTAATATCGGTGCCAATAATTGTTCCGGATGATCTCTCAAGACAGATACGCTGGCTCCACCTCTAGCAGTAACATCTCCAATCATTACTCCTAGACTTGGACGGGGAGGTTGAACACCCAAACCAAAAAAACTTAACATCACCTCAGATAGGGCTATGGCACCTATCGTGAAACTAATGCTCACTATTATTGGACTCAATACATTAGGTAAAATATGCCTGAAAAGAATTTTTATATTTGGTGTGCCAATTGCTCTGGACGCTTGTACGTATTCTGCTTCACGTAGAACTAAAACTTGCCCTCTAACCAATCTCATCAAGCCAAACCAGCTAAGTGGTAATAGCGCTATGCCAATAACCAGATAATCGGCGACACCTGTGGAAAGGAGTCCCTTAATTCCCATCGTATCTTCCAAATAATGAGCTAAGGATATTATACGGGGCCTCAAGGTTGCTGCCAGCAAAATGATAAGCAATATGTCGGGAAATGATGATACAATTTCCCCAAATCGCATAATAATTATGTCTGATTTTCCTCGAAAATACCCTGCAACCAGCCCAAGTGAAATACCAAGTACTACGCTACCAGTAACAAAAGTCGCAACCGTGATAATTACTGTTGTTTGTATGCCCCAAATAACTCGCGTGTATATGTCTCTCCCCAATATATCTGTTCCTAGCCAATTTTCTTTATCGGGGCCATGTTGACTGCGAGAAAGATTCGTTTCAGAATAGTCATGAGTTTCTAATATTGGAGCGAAAATTCCTATTAAATAAACGATACATAATAAGCTAAGACATAACATTGCCAATTTTCTTTTTCTAAATTCTTTCCATAGTTGAGTGATCCAATTGTTTTTACGTGGTGTTTCCACGTATTTGACTTCATCGTTTGTAGAAATTTGATTTTTCATGACGCTTATATATCTCTAACGTAGCCTGATTCTGGGGTCAACGAATGTGTATGCAATGTCGATTATTAAATTAGCAATAACCAACATTGTTGAACCTATTAGTACTAAGGCAGTCAGTACGGGAAAATCCCTTTGAAAAATCGCATCCAACGCAAGTCTTGAAACGCCAGGAATTCCGTATATCAATTCCACAATTAATGATCCTCCAAATATACCCGCGATAGTAAAACCAAGTAGGGTGATAATTGGGAGCATAGCGTTTCTGGCGATATGTCTGTAATTCACTATATGATTTTGCAATCCCTTTGCTTTGGCAGTTCGTATATATTCCTGTCCAATAACATCTAGGGTTGAAGCACGCATGTAGCGAACAAAAAGAGCAGAACTAGGTATTCCTATAGTTAATGCCGGTAGTATTATTTGGGGACTAAAAAAACCGTTCCAACCAGAGGCTTGAATCCAACCTAATTTGACGGCAAAAAGCAAGATTAATAAAGGAGCCGTAAAGAAAACTGGCATTGCGAATAGAAATAGCATTGTCAAAACGATGGCTGGATCCTTCCATGAACCATTTTTTTTTGCGGCATAAAAACCTAGAGGTACACCTAGTAAAATCGAAACTAGGGAAACAGCTATGTTCAATTGCAAAGACACTAAAAGACGAGGTTTAATAAGTTCCGTGACTTTTTTACCTTGAAAAACATAACTTTCACCGAAGTTTCCCATCAACGCGTTTTTCACAAATTTGATGTATTGGATTATAAACGGCTCATTCAATCCCATTTCGTCTCTGAGTTTTTCTATTTTTTCGGGAGTGGCTCGGTTACCTAATCGTAGCTCAGCAGGGTCCCCTGGAGCGATATTTCCCATGAAGAATACGAAAAAAGAAGCTATTAAAAGTAGTACGGGTGTCCAGAGTAACCTTCTGCTTAGGTATTCAATCATAGAGACAGTTTATTTTGTATTCAATAAGTTTCTTTATTTACCCAAACATATTGGAATTTTGGTACGGTCATTGAAGAAAAGGTGTACTCACGCACCCAAGGTTTTATGAGGGCTTTGGATTCTACACCCCACCAAAGTGGAAACCAGGCGGCTTCGCTCACAATTATTTGCTCAGCTTTATTATATAGCTGGACTCTTTTTGTAGAATCTTGTTCTGTCTGTGCCAGTTTTACAAGATTATCAACTTCTTTGTTACTGTAATTACCATTATTCATGGCACTGTCAGACCGAAATAAAACGTCAATAAAAGTTGAAGGGTCGGGATAGTCTGCTTGCCATGAAAGTCCGCTGAAAGCTTGAAGTCTTCCCCGATGAAGATCCTGTATGTACGTTGCCCATTCAACCTGTTGTATTTCAATATCGATGCCTAGATTTTGTCGCCACATGTCTGCTATTACTTCAGTTGTTAAACCCGGAGATCCTCCAGTTCCTGGTACCGTCAATGTGATTCTTGGCCGTGTATTGGGGTCGGAGTATTTCGATTCCGATAATAATGTTTTTGCTTTATCCAGATCGAATTTTAGACCTTCTATATCTTCCGAATATCCGGGGAATCCGGGTGGTACTATACTGTAGGCAGGTTGTACGAGATTGGAAAAGACTTGATCAGCAATCAATTGTTTATCAACTGCATGATTTAAAGCTTGTCTGAATTTAACATCATCGAATGGGGGTTCTTCTACGTTAAACCCTACGTATGAGACCGCAAATGACGGAGGCACTGTAACTAAATCCTGATTTAGGGGTTCATTTGGATCTTGCACTCTTTCTAAATCTGCCAGTCCCACTCCCGTNANATCAATTTCGTCATTTTCGTACATTGCCATNGCAACNCCNCCNGCTAAATTAAACACNACTTCNTCAAGAAGTGGGGCTGTNCCCCAATAATTGTCATTNCGNCCAAGTCTGATTCTTTGCCCTATCTTATATTCCTTTAGTAAAAATGGNCCTGTGCTTANGGCATTATCTGTCCAGTTACGTCCACCTTCTTCTACATTTTTTTTATTCACAATAAAAGCGGTTGGATAAGTGAGCTTTGCGAGAAAATAGGCTTTCGGGGCATCTATTTTTATTTGGAGNGTATTATCATCAACNATCTTTATCCCAGANGCNTCGGTAGTNTCCCCTTTTATGACGTCTTTAATTCCTACGATATCTCCGAGAAATTCTTCTGCTACTGTCGANCCNGTTTCTGGATATGCTGCTCTTTCCAATGACCATTTTATGTCTTTGATTGTTACAGGATCACCGTTGGAAAATTTCACANCTTCCCTAATTTTAAATTCGTAAGTGATCCCTCCATCNAAAACTCGCCAAGATTCTGCTAAATCAGGTTGTATTGGTTTTTCGGGATTAGTTCCCAATTTAACTAANCCAGAAAAAATTTCAATAACTATACCGTACGATGTTCCATCTGTTACTAGGTGNGGNTCTAATGTGGGGGGATCAGACCATAGCNCCTTAAATATTCCTCCGCTTTTNTGATCTTGGGAAGATTGGTTATTGTTNTTCTCNAGACCAGGNGCTATATCAGGTTTTTCTGATTGNACACTCTGATTTTGATTNTCGNNAGCGTTTTCGNTGATGGNTGATTCACACGCCAAAAAAGTGGATGTGAACAGGACAATAGCAGATACGATTATTTTTGTAGGGGTCTTTAGGTACATTTNATTTATCGCCATAATTTTATTATTGTAAAAATAATATTATCTTTAGTTTTTTAGGANAATATTAAGATTATTTTATTGAATTTGTTTTNCCAGACGATGATAAAAAAGCAGTCAGAAAATCATCAATTTCTCCGTTAAGTACNGCGTCAGTNTTACCAGTTTGATATTCTGTCCTGTGATCTTTTACCATTTGATANGGGTGNTGGACGTAGCTTCTAACCTGCCTACCAAACTCGGCNGACACATGTTCNCCTTTNAATTTTGCTTGTTTTTCTGCCCGTTTTTTTATTTCTNNGTCTACCAGTCTAGCGTGAAGGATTTTCATTCCAACCTCTCTGTTTTGTGATTGAGACCTTTCATTTTGNACGGAAACGACAAGACCTGANGGCTTNTGTGTCAATCTGATAGCGGTAGAATTTTTTTGTACGCTCTGTCCTCCATTACCGCTTGCTCTAAAAACATCCATTTTNACATCATCAGGTTCTATTCGTATATCTTGAGCCGTNTCAGGTTCTGGTAAAACTTCTACTANNGCGAAACTTGTATGNCNTCGATGATNCGTGTCAAATGGTGATANACGAACAAGCCTATGAACCCCTTTTTCAGATCGAAGATAACCATAAGCATATCTACCAATTATTTTCACAGTGGCACTTTTTATTCCNGCTTCTTCGCCNGGTGTTAAATCTAATATTTCTAATGAAAANTTTNTGTGTTCCGCCCATCTTGTATACATCCGTAATAACATTTCGGACCAGTCTTGGGCGTCAACACCACCAGCACCTTGTTTGATAGATAATATAGCAGTTTTNNCATCNAAANCTCCGTTGAGTTGGAGTTCAAATTCNAATGTTTCGACCATCGAAGAAAGTTTTGAAAGTTCNGGGTAAATCGAGTCNTTTANCGATTCATCCTTCTCATTTAGTGCTACNGTCGCTATTTCATTNAAATCGGTACATTTATTTTTAATATTTGTCCATTTTTCGTAATCATACCTTAGAGAAGCGAGCCGTTGCATNGTGGTTTGGGCNGATACNTNATTATCCCAAAATCCGGAAACNAAAGTCTTTTTCTCTATAGCAAGTATGNTTTTNTGTACNNGGGGTAAGTCAAAGCCTCCTCACAATCTCTGTAATCTTGTGATTCAGATTAGAAACTGAAAGTTCNAGGTCTTTTATCTTNGGNGTGGGGTTTTTTTCCTGCATGTTTTAAAANTATCCCCAATTATATGTCTAATGATTCGNGTGATTTACATACAATTGTAAACTAAGCTTTTACTTACCGTAGCANATTTTTAAATGATCCAGCNGATTTCGGGGCGTGGCGCAGCTCGGTAGCGCATTGCACTGGGGGTGCAAAGGTCACAGGTTCAAATCCTGTCGCCCCGACCAACAAANTTTCAATTNTTGGAATATGGNTTAACTTTAGGTTTCCTCAGGAAAAAGAANGTNGTCGANGCCCCAACCATNAGAAAAAAACCNGCNACCAANACTATCTCATAGGAATTTGTNTGATCCTTTATAAATCCTGCCCCAACAGGTCCAAATATGAGAGCGATATTGTAAATCGGAGCTAACCAGCCTCTAATTGTGGCAAAGTGTCTTCTACCAAATAGATCGCCAACTAAGGCCCAATTAAGGCCAGAGCCAACCTCCGTTCCAATAAATAACATCATCGATAAAAAAATTGGCCAGGTCCCATCGACATAATTAATCATAAGAAGAGAAATTCCGGCGGATAAATATAACCCGGACATTAATTTTTGTCGTGAAAATTTATCGCTAAACCACCCAAAAATCAGTATGATTGGGACGGATATTAATGCCATTGCTCCTATCATATTTGCCGCTGATTGTTGGCTTTCACCTTTCCATACAAGAATTGGTACAAAATGTATAAAGATTGTTCCATGTACAACCATTCTTAAAACGGTACCCAAGGCTAAAGTCCAAAAAGATGAGGTTTTTACCGCCTGCCTAGGAGTCCAATCATGTTCTGCCGTCGATTCATTACTTGAAATAGGTTTTTTTAAGTCAATTTTTTTTGGACGAAGTTTTTCACCGTCAGGTCCTGTACCAATCGACTCTGGAGACCTTTTAAAAACGAGTGCCGAGGGTGCAATTAAAACAACCATTCCAATGCCTACCCAAAAGGCTGCCGTCTGCCAACCATATTTAAGAACAACGATAGAAAGTAACGGGACCATAAAAGCTCCACCTAGTCGAAAAGCAGCACTATTCAAAGACATGGCCATGCCCCTATATTTTACGAACCACATGTTGATTGATGTAGATGCAGCTTGCATAAAACCTGTTGATGCACCAAGCGAAATAACAAATATATAGACAAGTAAAAACGTTAAAAATGAATTGGTTCTTGCGAGCAATATGTATCCTATTCCAGTAAGAATGGTACCGATAAACATAAGGGGTTTTACTCCATATTTATCTATTAACCATCCGGCTATAGGACCTGTAATTCCGCTTTCTGCTCTTGCCAAAGCAAACGGAAGAGCCGCTTGAGCATGTGAAAGTCCTAATGAGTTTGCGATTGGAAGAAAAAATACTGTAAACCCCTGCCATTGAACTGATCCCCCTATCGCATTAGTCCAAGCAGAAGCAGCGACGATATACCACCCGTGAAATATTTGCCCTGTTTCGGATCGAAAGTGGGCAAATTCCCCAGTTTTTTTGTTCACTTCTGTAACAACGTTAAGTGTTTAGTTATATTTTTGGAAAAAGTTTATGCCAACCAGATAATTCTTCGTAAATGTGTCCTACACGTATTATAGTTTCTTCGTTTAAATAATTTCCATTAATCATCATGCCGATGGGCATTCCTTCGTTCGAAAATCCACAATTTACTGAAAGAGATGGTTGACCTGTAACATTAAAAATTCCAGTAAGAAGCGGTAGGTCTTCGGCATAATTGTTTTCAGGGTACTTCAAACAATCAGTAATTTTGGGGGTTTTTATTGGTACGGTAGGGGTTATTAAAACGTTTACAGATTTAAATATATTGCTCATTTTTTTACTTAAAACAGTCTTTTTTTCTTGAGCAATTGCGTAATCCTGCGGTGAAATGTTAAAACCTGAAATAATCCTTTTTGAAATTTCTGGTGAAAGAAGATGGGACTTTTGTGATAGGTTTTTTTTATGTACCGTTGCAGCTTCAGCTAACATAATAGTTAAATTCACCTCCCGCCCTTCTTCGGCCCACGGTAAATCAATCTCAATTATCTCAGCTCCATTTGAAGCGAGTAGATCAACAGCTTTAATGACGGACGTTTTTATTTCTCGGTCGACAAAATCATCAAAAAAGAAATTATTAGGGACACCAACCTTTATACCCTGAAGACCATCGGTAATTCTACTGGTGTAATCTAGTGATGACTCTTTTATGCTCGTTTCATCTTTTCGATCGTGCCCCTTGATCGCGTTTAAAATATAGCCACAATCTATTGACCTCCTAGCCATTGGTCCCAAATGATCCATACTATAAGAAAGATCTAAAATTCCTGTACGAGGGATTAATCCGTAAGTAGGTTTTAGACCAGCTATTCCACATAATGAAGCGGGCATTCTCACCGATCCTCCTGTATCTGATCCTAAAGCACCGTATGCTAAACATGACGCAATTGCTGCCCCTGAACCAGAACTTGAACCACCTGTAATTCTTTCCACGTTCCATGGATTTCGAGAATGACCCGTAAAGTTGTTAAGGCCTGTAGACCCAAAAGCCAACTCTACCATGTTGTGTTTTCCGATTAAAATTGCGCCTGCGTTTATTAATCTGTCCGATACCGTTGCATTTGAACTAGAAAAGTTATGACGCAAAAGTCTTGATCCACCAGTGGTTTTATATCCAGCAACGTTTATCAAATCTTTCAAACCAATTGGAATTCCGTGTAACGGTCCCCTCCACTTTCCCGATTCTATTTCCCTGGCGGCATCATTTGCTTGTTTTATAGCACTTTCTGAAAATAAATCAATGTATGCCAGTAATTTTGTATTTACTCGAGCTATTTCTCTTAGCGTACTGGTTACAAGTTCAACGGGGGATACGTCGAGAGATTTTACTTTAGGAGCAACATAATGAATAGATTTTCTTAATATTTCGGTCATTATTGACTGGTACGGTAAAGTTGTTTATTCACGTAATAGTTAGAAAATGTCCCTTAACATTCAAGCCGTTGGGTCAATTATTTATAAGTTCAAATTATTGAAAATTTACTTTCAACAATCAAAGACGCATTAGATTTTTTATTTGTTATTATCTTCGTTGTAAATTAGACTTACTTGTTCAAAGAGTAACACAGGGTGCCACTGTTAGATATTTTTCTTCATGAGTGTACTTCGTGCATTTGAAGTACTATTAGGAACTAAGTTTGTAATGTTAGTAGCGGATAAAATAAAAGAATCAATTTCATCGGCATTGTTAAGTGCCCAAACTGGTGGATCTCTCCCAAACGCAGGAAAAATTGATGTTAAGGTAGAGAAACCTCGTAATCCTGAACACGGCGATTTTTCTACTAATCTGCCTCTTTTATTAGCTCGAATTATGCAGATCGCCCCTCTGAAAATAGGATCTGAGATACGTGAGAGATTGTCTACGGGAGAGATTTTTTCAAAAATCGATCTTGTAAAACCCGGTTTTATTAACTTCACCCTTTCAGATGAGTGGTTACAAAAAAGTGTCGACAGGATAATCATGGCAGGAAATGATTATGGAAATGTTGAAAACCTACAACCTTTAAATGTACAGGTTGAATTTGTAAGCGTAAATCCAACTGGGCCGTTGCACGTTGGGCATGCACGCGGTGCAGTGATTGGTAGCGCATTAGCAAATATTCTCAGTGCTGCCGGACATAAAGTTCATAAGGAATACTATGTCAACGATGCTGGGAATCAAATGCGTTTGTTTAACGAAACTCTTTATTTCAGATACCTCCAAGCATCTGGAAAAAATTGCGAGCTTCCGGAAGATATGTACCCTGGTGAATATATATTAGATTTAGCTAAGTCAATATATGATTCTCATGGGGAACGTATATTGGAAATGGAAAAAGACGAAGCAATAAATTACCTTGCACCAATTGCTCTGGAAACCACGTTGAATTCCATAAAAAACACTTTAAAAACTTTGGGTGTTACGTACGATGAATGGTTTAGCGAAAAATCTCTTTTGAGTACTGGGTATTTCGATAAAATTCTAACTTTACTTAAAGAGAACAATTTAGTGGATACTAGAGATGGAGCGGTATGGTTTTTAGGAACTAAACTCGGAGCAGACGAGGATACTGTATTGATCAGAAGTGGCACAGGTGGTGTCACATATTTTGGTACCGATATTGCCTATCACCATAATAAGCTAATTAAACGTAAATTTGACCTTATTATAGATATTTGGGGCGCAGATCATCATGGGCATGTTGCCCGCATGAAAAATGCTCTGGAAGCTTTTGGATGTGACGAAGAAAAACTAGTTGTTATCCTCAATCAAATAGTGAAATTCACGGAAAACGGTAAGTCATTAAGATTTAGTAAACGCAAAGGCGTAATGATGGAAATCGATGACTTAGTTCAGGAAGTCGGACCTGATGCCTGTAGATTTATTTTTCTAAGTAGATCGTCGGAGGCACAAATGGATTTCGATTTAACTATGGCGAAAAAACAATCTTCTGAAAATCCCGTTTTTACAATACAATATGCTCATGCTAGGCTGTGCGCTATACAAAGATTAGCCGAGACTAAGAAATTACATTTTTTGGGTGCTGATGTGAAATTATTGACAGACCCTGTCGAAATTGTACTTATAAGGAAGTTAACTGAATTACCAGCAATTATTTCATTTTCTGCCAATAGATTTGAACCACATCATGTTGCTCACTATTCGTTAGAATTAGCGCGGCTATTAAATCGTTTTTATGAAGAATGCCAAGTGGTTTCCACCGATGTTGAGTTAGGACCGATTACTTGTGCTCGGTTAAAACTGGTTGAAGCTGCTAGGATCACTTTTGCAAAAGCACTTTATTTGATGGGTATGAATGCTCCTGAAAAAATGTGAAAGTTATTTGCACCTGAAATCTAAACCAGATTTTTTATAGTCGTTTATTCGGTCGATATACGATAGAGTGGCATTATCTATTAATTGTTGATGTTTTGGTCTTATATGCCCAATAGATTTACCAGGAATGCCCCTGATTAAAGAACCATTTTCGTAGACTTTATTTTCGGTAATCACACTCCCCGCTGAAACTAGGCAATTCTTACCTAAAACAACCCCATCATTCAATACGGACCCATTGCCGACTAAACTGTTATCACCGATGGATCGAGCATGGGACATCACCCTGTGTCCTATAGTTACGTAATTACCTATTACAGCATCATCGTCCGAGTGAATAACTGAGTTGTCTTGAACATTTGTACCTTCACCAATGATAATTTTTCCCGAATCTGCCCTAATGACTGTACCGGGCCATATGCTAGCCCTAGCGTTTACTATGACATCACCGATTATGTATGCAGTTTCCGATACAAATGCTTCAGGATGTATGTTAGGGCGTTTTCCGTTGAGTGTTCTGATCATATCTTACTCAGTTGGTAATCTAGAAAAATTAAGGTTCAAATTAACATTTGTCGGAGCCTCTATAGATTTTATGGGATACGTTTCTTTAGCTTCGACATAATCGCCTTCACGTGAACCTATGTAAAAGTGAAAAAAACCGTGTTCAATGTCTCTAACACTTATAGGGGAGGCTATAACGTGTTGATATAAACCTAGAGATGTTACCGATAAAACGGAGCCCCCATCGATTATTTGTGTAAAAATGTTTATTCCAGGTGGACCTGGTTTCCCATCGACGAAAAAATCACCGCTAAAAATTAACGGCAAGGGGGGACTTCCTTCAATTGGATCAAAGGTTTCCGAATTTATTAAGGGTTGAGGTCCCGGTGTGTTTATCGTTGCTGTGTCGTCTTTCATGGACGAACATGAACAAATACTTATGATACAAAGCATAAGGAATTTATATTTTAAAATTTTTGGAATCATTTAACTAAATAAGAGGCGTTTTTTGGTTCCAATTAGTGCTTTTTTCGTAGTTCGAGGCTACCTGCAGAACAATTTGATCTCCCATTTGCGGACCAATAATTTGAAGACCTATTGGCATTTTATTATCGAGTCCTGCGGGTATAGAAATCGCCGGCAGACCAGCGATATTTATTGGTATGGTGCAAATATCACTTAGGTACATTTCGTAAGGATCACCAATTTTTGTGCCTAAACCGAAAGCGGTTGTGGGAGCGGTAGGGGTAACTAAAACATCAAAAGTTTCAAAAGCCGCAGAAAATTCTTGTCGAATCAGGGTTCTAACTTTTTGGGCCTTTGAATAATATGCGTCGTAATAACCGGCGGACAGGGCATACGTTCCTAGCAATATTCTGCGTTTAACCTCTTGGCCAAAGCCTTGTCCTCTTGTTAAGAAAGTAGATTCAACTGAATTACGAGCGTTTTGTATAGATATCCCATATTTAACTCCGTCATACCTTGCTAGATTAGAAGAAGCTTCAGATGGAGCTATAATATAGTATACCGATAGTGAATGGTCGGTTAGAGGTAGCGATATTTCTTTCAAATCCGCTCCGTTTGACTCCAAAATTTGAAGAGATTTTTCAAACGCTTGTTTGATACTTGGTTGAATTCCGTCAACAAGATACTCTTTTGGGATTCCTATTTTTACCCCTTTTATATGTTCTCCCAAATTTTCACCAAAATTTTCAAATGGACGTTTCATAGATGTTGCATCATTAGTGTCTTTAGACGATATTGTGTTCAAGACTATGGAACAATCTTCCACACTACGAGCAACCGGACCAATTTGATCGAGAGAACTCCCAAAGGCAATTAAGCCGTACCTACTAATTAATCCGTAAGTTGGCTTCATACCTGATACTCCACAAAATGCCGATGGTTGCCTTATGCTTCCCCCTGTATCTGAACCGAGGGCTATGATACATTGACCTGCGGCTACACCTGCTGCGGATCCTCCACTACTTCCTCCGGGCACTTTATCAATATCCCATGGGTTTCTTGTAGCACCATAGGCAGAGTTTTCAGTTGATGAACCCATAGCGAACTCATCTAGGTTGGTTTTCCCGCATATGACTGCGTCGACATTTTTTAGTCGTTTTATTACAGTTGCATCAAATGGAGGTTTGTAACCGGCTAGTATTTTTGATCCAGCAGTTGTTTCTATACCTTGTGTAGATATATTGTCTTTTATCATCACCGGTATTCCGGTCATTAGGTGCTGATTGCCCTCGGAGATTCTTTTATCAGCAGCCTCAGCAGATTTAATAGCCAAATCTTCAGTGTGAGTGATTACAGAATTAATATCCTTATTGATTCTGTAAGATCTGTTTAATACGGTTTTGGTCAGCTCAGTCGAAGAAATTTCGCGATCATCAAGCAATTTTCGAATCTGTCTTATTGTTTTGTAGTAAATTTCTTTTGCCATTGATATTGAATGTGTTGGATCCTTAAAGGAACACAATGAATTTAGAGAGAGATCAATCTAGTACAGGTCTTATTTTTATGAAATCACCATCTGTGGTTGGAGCATTATCCAGTATTTCGTTCAATTCCAGTGCTTCTGCTTGACAATCTTCACGCATTACGGCGTAAACATCAGAAGTGTGGGATGTAGGAGAAATTCCTTCCGTATTTACAGTAGAAAGCGCTTGAAATTTATCAAGAATGTTTTCTAAGTCCGACCTAAGGGCTTCGATTTCCTCCTGTGTCAAATTTAAATAAGCAAGCTGAGACATCTGTTCAATTATTTTGTTGTTCAGTATAGGCATAATTATATTTTTCCGTTTAGGTTGTCCGAGGATTCGATCCGAGAACTTAATATTTTACAGCCTTAACGATTCTTATCCATGTTATTGAGTTCATTATTTAGAGTACAAGTCGTTAATTAACATATAACGGAAGTGGGGATATTTAATTTTTAAATCAATTAAAAAAAGAAAATTTGGAATTTAACGTTGTAGTTTGATTACTTCATCTCATTGTTTTTGCCATTTCAATGGGATAATTTAACCATAAACGCGGTGTTTATTCGGTTTACACTTAATGTTTGCTTTGAACAGAGGTTGTACACGTTCGCTTAGATCACGTGAAAGATTTTTACCTTTTATAGTAGAGGATAATTGTTGACAAATTTTATTTTTGTTACAGGCGGAGTGGTTAGTTCGTTGGGTAAAGGCATAGCTGTTGCCTCCATAGGAAAAATGATTAAAAGCCGCGGTTTGAAAGTATCAGTTATAAAATTAGATCCCTACCTTAATGTTGATCCAGGAACAATGTCCCCCTATCAGCACGGGGAAGTTTTTGTAACAGTGGATGGTTCAGAAACTGATCTTGACCTGGGGCATTATGAGAGATTCATTGACATAGAACTTACATCAATGTCGAATGTGACCTCTGGGCAAATATATTCTGAAGTTATTTCTAACGAACGTGATGGAAAATATCTCGGTGGAACTATTCAAATAGTTCCACACGTTACCGATGCAATTCGTTCTCATATAATTGGATTAGCTGACAAATCAGAGGCAGATGTGGTTATCGTAGAAGTTGGAGGTACAGTTGGTGATATCGAAGGTCAGCCATTCATAGAAACAATCCGCCAGATGCGTAGGTTTGTTGGACAGGATAAAACCTTTTACATACATTTAACTTTACTACCCCATTTAGCATCTACCGATGAGTTAAAAACCAAACCCACGCAGCATAGTGTTCAAGCGTTACGGGGGATGGGTATACAACCAGATGCCATTTTGTGCCGAGCAGATAGTTATGTGGAAGAAAATGTTAGGGATAAAATTGCTTTATATTGTGACGTATTGCCGGAAGCAATCATTAGTCTTCCAACGTTAGATAATGTGTACAAAGTACCCATTCATTTGGAACACGAAGGACTCGGAAATTTAATCGCTGAAAAATTTTCTTTTACTTCAAAAAGAGCCGATTTGGAAAAATGGGAAGAGATTACAACTTGTGACACTTCAAATTGGCCTGAGATTACTGTTGGGATAGTAGGGAAATATGTCGAACTTCACGATTCGTATATATCAGTCACCGAAGCCTTAAAACATGCTGGAATGTTTCAGAAGGTTAGAGTTAATTTGAAATGGATATCTTCTGAATTAATTGAGCAAAATGGAATAAGGGACTTGTTCAATGACACTAATGGATTGGTAGTTCCTGGAGGTTTTGATTCCAGAGGAATAGAAGGGATGATCGAAACCGCAAAATATGCTCGGGAAAATGAGATTCCCTACTTTGGGTTGTGTCTCGGTATGCAGATCATGGTTATTGAATATACAAGAAACAAACTTGGGTTGCGAAACGCGAACTCATTGGAAATGTCGGAAAGTACTGAAGACCCTGTAATCTCGTTGATGGATGGTCAGGAAGCCTTACACTCTACAGGTGGCACTATGAGACTTGGATCCTACGCCTGCAAGCTAAAACTTGGTACACTGACCAGAAAAGCTTACGGTGTTGATATTGTAAATGAACGGCACAGACACAGATACGAGTTCAATAACGCCTACAGAGAAAAATTGGAAAAATCCGGTTTAATAGCTTCTGGTACGTCGCCGGATGACTCACTAGTGGAAGTCATGGAAGTTCACGGGCACCCATTTATGTTAGGGAGTCAATTCCACCCAGAATTTGGGTCTCGGCCCGAACGCCCTCACCCGCTGTTCAGAGAATTCATAAGGGTTGCTAAAAATACGCCAACTGAGGGTGATCAACAATATCTTTTTGATCAGTAAAAACCTGTAACACAATTTATTTTTTTTTTGTACCCAACTTATGTTATACTTCGTAGATCGCTTCGTTAGACTCTACCGCTCGTCCGTGAATATCATCAGGGATAAAAATGGTGAACTTATTGGTGACACGAATCGTTTAGGTTAAGAATGATCTAAAAATCTAAAAAGGTGAGTCGTTAGTGTTGAAGGCTTTGAAACCGGTTAGTGGGGTGGTTCGTTTGATGGGGTGGTGTTAATCAATTCTCTCAGAATCTTTCAGGTAAAATTTCAAGAATACTAGGTGTTTATGGGAATTGTTGTTTACTAACTTTGAGATAGTAAATTATTTTGGGGTGTAGCCCTTATATATATATATATGAGTCCACTTAACAAATAACCAATTCAAAAATAAATACAAATTGTCCGTATATCGGTAAAGAAGAAAATGAGAAACGTATTAGTAGGAGGAAATTCCACTGACGCCATCAATTAAAACCCAAACAACCAGGAGACCACGCCGTAGACCACGAGGCATAGGAAACGGTAGGCATTCAGGTTTACCCGAAGATGGGTTAGACATAGATGATAAATCGTTGCCTGAGCTGGGAAATATCGGCTCGAAATCTGACGAAGATTTGATAAAGTTGGCCACTGAAAAAGGTGTACAGAAACTTCCAGGTCGTCGTACTGAATTGGTAATGGAATTATTAGGGATGGCAGCGGAAGAAACCGGTCAATTGGTTGGGGCAGGTGTTTTGGACATCCTTCATGATGGATATGGCTTCCTTAGAACACCCGGTAGACAAAGTACTGCAGATGATGTTTATGTATCGCATAGTCAGATAAGAAGGTTTGGACTAAGGCCTGGAGACATGGTTGCTGGTCAAGTTAGACCACCAAGGGATGGGGAAAAGTATTATGGTCTTCTCAGGGTAGAGGTTGTTAATGGTTTGGACCCAGAACGGGGAATGGAAAGGCCTAAATTTGAAAAATTAACTTCCGTGTATCCGGATAAACAGTTTATAACGGAAACCGATTCCAAATTACTTTCGACGAGGATTATAGACATTGTTTCCCCAATTGGACAAGGACAGAGGGCGTTGATTGTAGCGCCGCCAAAGGCTGGGAAAACAATGTTACTCAAGCAGATAGCCCAAGGTATTATCGAAAATTCTCCCAGCACATACATAATAGTTGCTCTTATAGGAGAACGGCCTGAGGAAGTTACGGATATGCGGCGGTCAGTGAAGGGGGAGATATACAGTTCTACATTTGATGAACCTGTTCAGGATCATTGTAGAACTGCCGAAGATGCTGTAGTAAGAGCAAAAAGGTTAGTAGAAACTGGAGAAAATGTTGTAATTTTCCTTGATAGCCTGACGAGATTGGCACGAGCTTATAACTTGGCTGCTCCCAGCAGTGGGAAAACTTTGTCGGGTGGAATGGACCCGGTTGCTTTGTATCCACCCAAGCAGTTTTTTGGGGCGGCAAGAAATTGTGAAGAAGCTGGCAGTTTAACGATTATAGCTACCGCTTTGGTTGAAACAGGTTCAAGGCTAGATGATTTAATTTATGAGGAGTTTAAGGGAACTGGCAATATGGAATTGCATCTGGATCGTTCTATGGCCGAGCGTCGACTATGGCCAGCAATAAATATCGAAAGAAGTGGTACAAGGCATGAAGAACTACTCCAGGACCAGAATACCCTTAAACAGGTGTGGTTGCTCCGTAGAATGATGGCTATTCTTGGCAATGATGAAAAAAACAATGGCACTGAGGGTGTGGAACGTATAATTGAACGGTTGCGCAAGACCAAGAACAATAAAGAATTTTTGGATTCAATCACCCAACCAGAAAAAAAGTAAACTCCCTAAAGTCGCTGTGCGCCTCCTTGTGACAAACTCTTATTAACAGCCCAAAAATCCATTTTGTTGTAATTTAACCCTATATTTCATTGACATTTACTTCAGTATTTACGTATATTTTCCCTAACGAGTTCGTTATGAGAGGCTTTAGTGGACACGGAAGCGTGTCTCGCCTTTTATGGTGAAACAAGTTGGAGACGTGTTTTATGTCACTTGACATCGTTTTGTATAAAATGATTAAATCACATTGGCTCGTCCCTAGATTGTGTGCCGCGCGCGTCGGTTCGCTGGCATTCAGTCTTGATTGAAAGTAATAACGGAACCGGCAACTTGGTGGTCATGAGGTCATCGAGTCGACAGCATCAGAGGAAACCTTCGAGTTTTGAAACCACCTATAAATAGAATGGCAGAAGTCAAACATAATAATAAGATGATGACGAATTGCTTGCCTTCTGTTGTTTGTGAGTGGGTAGGAACACGACGAAATATAATTAAGGAGGACTGAAGCTGTGAAGCTATCAGTAAAATGGCTCGCCGGTCTGGCAGTAATAGTATTATCTGTTGTCGCGTATGTAGGATTGTCGACTGAGACGCACGTGAGTGCGCAGGCCGATGGTAATATATATGTAACGAACAGTAAATCACTTCTCACAACAGAGGCATCGCCACCGTCGACGAGAAAATATGCTGCGAAAGTGTACTCTACGTACGCAGAAACAGCGACTAGAAATATAGAAGATGAATATGACTGGATGATTGTTACGGTCGTTGATACCGACCTTAACACAACTACCACCATCTCGGATGATGGTGATCAGGCTATGCCACCTGCGGACAGACCCGTGGGGGAACCTGTCATAGGTAGTCAAACTACCGGTATATTTATCGGTTTGGACGCCGAC
>PCAX01000024.1 GCA_002730795.1 Chloroflexota bacterium | reverse complement strand
CACGGTATGTATGACAACTTTTGGATTTCTGGATATGCTTGCTACCCAGTCTCGTTTCCCAGGATACCCGGATAATACCAACGTTTTATTTCCATCCCAGTAGTATGTGGTTTCGAAGGTTCTCCGAGAACCATTTTTTCTGATGAGAGTTGTACGGATATAAAAACTCTCATCGAGTATGGATATTAAACGACTTGGTAGTGTTGTATCTGTCATTACTTTTTACTATATTATTATCGCTTAAACAACATTAACGTTTGTGGATAACAAATGTCATTACAAGGGAGAATTTTAGTTGTCAACTAATCTAAAAGTGTTAATAACCCGTAGGCAATTTCAAGAACAGATCAATCGATTAGGTGAAGTCGCTGATGTCACTGTTTTGGATCGTCCCGAACCTCCTACGCGGGCTGAATTAAAAAAAGCAGTACTTGGATGTTCCGGAATTTTTGCTCATATCACCGATCTTGTGAATGGGGAAATTATGGATATTGCAGGAAAAAACCTCAAGGTAATAGCGGAGTTTGGCGTAGGGTACGACAATATAAAGGTAGAAGATGCTTCTGAAAGAAATATTGCAGTGGGAAATACTCCTGGAGTTTTAACCGAAACGACAGCAGATTTTGCGTTTGCCGTTATTCAATCAGCGGCGAGACGACTTGCCGAAAGTGATAGATTTGTCCGTAGTGGCCAGTGGAAATGGTTTGATCCGCTGGATTTGCTTGGTCTAGATATTAACGGTTCGACTTTAGGCATAATTGGATTTGGTCGTATCGGTAAATCTGTTGCAAAAAGAGCGTTGGCATCAGGGATGAACGTCATTTACTTTACTCGTAGCACTCCAGACGATGATTTTGGATGCAAACGAATTAATGATTTGGAAGAACTGTTAAAAATATCGGATTTCGTTTCACTACACTGCCCATTGACAGATGAAACAAAAAATCTAATTGGAACACGTGAACTAGAGATTATGAAACCCACTTCAGTTTTGGTTAACACGTCTAGGGGGCCTACGGTTGACACAAATGCATTATCAGACGGATTGCTAAAAAAAGAGATATCGTATGCGGCTCTAGATGTTACTGATCCCGAACCCATACCGGCTGATCATCCGTTGTTACGAATGGAAAACGTCACCATTTTACCCCATATAGCCTCTGCTACAGTTGGAACAAGGAAGAAAATGTCCGAAATGACTGTCGATAATATTATTGCTGGGATACAAGGTAAGCTACCACCTCATTGCGTTAATGCAGAAGATATCAATTGGGAATGATTTAGTGGGTTTTTTATTTGCTTATCCAATAATTACAAAAATGTTTACTTATCCCGATATAAAATTGTATTATTGAATCGATAATTGTCATGGCAAAAAATTTGTGTTTGGAGAAAAATTATGCCTGCCCTTACCAATGAACAAATTGATCATTTCGAGGAATATGGATTTCTTAAGGTAGATGATGTTCTAGATCATGAGACCGTAATTGATCCAGTGGTAGAAGAATACGAGAAAGTTTTGGATAATTTGGCGACCACCCTCTATGAAAAAGGGTCAATAAAGTCAAAATATCAAGATTTAGAGTTTGGCGACAGAGTCACCAACATTTACGCTGAAAGCGGTGAAGTTCATAATCAATATTTTGACTTTTCCTTACCTCAGGGTGAGATAAAGTCTGACACCCCATTTTGGGCGGGACCAGCTGTTTTTAATGCCCTGACAGACACGAGGCTTTTAGATCTAGTTGAATCTTTGATAGGATCTGAAATTTACTCAAATCCAGTACAACATGTCCGAATAAAAATACCTGAAGATCAATGTCCCAAGGATGGTAAAGGGCGCGTTAAATTCGGAGCCACTCCTTGGCATCAAGATCTTGGAGTTGTTACTGAAGAGGCTGACGAATCAGATATGCTAACGGTTTGGTTTCCACTTATGAATACTGACGAAAAAAATGGGTGTCTAACAGTTGTTCCTGGTTCACATAGGGGTGAACTCTTAACTCATTGTCCTGGATATGAGGTAAAAAACAAATCTAAGGATGTATCAGATAACGTGCCACCGGGTAGCTTCGGATTGCAGATACCTGATCACCTGTTTGATGTTGAAAGTTCTGCACCAGTTCCGATGAAAAAAGGATCTGTTCTGCTGTTCACCAAAAAAACGGTGCACGCTGCCCTTCCCAACATTAGTGACCGCATAAGATGGAGTTTTGATTTACGGTATAACCCAGTTGGTCAAAAAACGGGAAGAAGTGTTTTCCCGGGATTTGTTGCCAGAAGTAAATTAAATCCAGGAGAGGTATTAACTAATCCATACCATTGGAGCAAACTTTGGACTGAAGCCAGAGATGGCCTAGCTGGAGCTGAACAATTTAGTTTCCAGAGATGGGACACTGACGATCCAGCTTGTGCGTGAAGTGTGGGTCAATATTTGAACCCCGACATCTGTTCACTTAACAACCAAAGGCGAATTTGATTCTTTTTGTCCATCGAATTTAGGGAAGATTCTTGGATTTTGCTCTCATAGAAATATTTTCCACTGATATTTTTATCGTCGGGAATATCGGCTATTCTAGCCACATTTGAAGCACCTTTTGTTACGTTTTTTCCGACTATTTTCAACCCGAAGTTCAGTAGAGGCGAAAAAACACCATTATTCGAAAGTAATCGAGTTCTGATTATTCCTGGGTGAACGGCATTAACCGATGTTCCTGATTTATTCAATTTATCCGCGAGTATATATGTCCACATCAGCATTGCCAGTTTGCTCTGACGATAAGATTTCATACCGTTAAAATTTTCCTCAAATGATACATCACTGAAATTAATCGAGGAGTTTTCGTGTGCTATTGAAGAAAGGTTAATTATTTTGGAATTATTCCAATTTTTTAATTTTTTCAACAGTAGTCCGGTTAATAAAAAATGGGAAAGATAATTTACGCTCCACGACATTTCAATACCTTGAGCGTCTAATTTTCGTGTTAAAAAAATTCCAGCAGCATTATTAATCATCACGTCCACTCGATCGGTGTAATCACATATAATTTCGGATAAATCTTTTATTTGTTTTTGGTCTGAAAGATCACAATTAAGGAACACAGGGTCGCGAAATTCAGTGTGTTGTTTTACCTTTTGGAATGCCCGAATGCAACGATCGTCGTTTCTTCCTATTCCTATTATAAAAAATCCCCTCGTTGCCAATTGAATAGCAGATTCTAACCCAATTCCGGAAGTTGCCCCTGTTATTATGCATGTAACTTTGTTTTTGGGATTCATTTGTTCTTTTTTGGAGTTAGCTTTACGACGGGTAATTGTCTGCCTGACATTTTTTCATAAGTAGGATAATTGGGGTACATATTTGTTAATTTTGACCACATCAATTTCCTAGATTTGTTCTGAAGAGTCGATGCCTTACATTCATAAGTTTTTCTATTTACAGTGACAGCAACATTGGGGTTTTGGTTTAAATTGTTATACCAATTTGGATGTTTAGTATTGCCCCCAAACGAAGCCACACAAATGAAGCTGTTTTCGTCCGTCAGATAGATTAGGGGAGTTTGTCGTTTTTTCCCAGTTTTTTTCCCAGTTGTGGTCAAAATCAAACAAGGAAGATTGCCAAATTTGTTTAATAACCTCCCATTCGATAAACGAAATATAAAAAGATGAAAATAGCCAAAAATTTTTATGGTAGTGAAATGGCCGCTTATTTTTTTGCCAAGATTAATACTGGCATTAGTGTAAACACTTCTAAACCCATTTCGAAAAATCATGAAAGTGTGTTAAATTGTCCTGAACAAGGGTTGGTTTTCAAAAATGCAGTATGAGTGAAGATTTAGATTGTTCCATCTATTATTACATCTATTACTGTTGTTTCGTTTAAATCAATTGCTTCTTTGATTGTCGGCCCCAATTGTTTTATATCTTCTATACGGTATCCTTTTGCACCAAAAGCATCAGCTATAGCTTTGAAATCAAACGGGATTGGAAAGTCCATATTTAGATATTTGCTAGAGTAATCCTTTTGACCTAAAACGTCTTCCTTATATATGTTCATATTAACTTTAAGTACTCGGTAGGAAGCATTATTGCAAATTATAAAGATTACTGGAATTTTTGAATTCACAGAGGTCCATAGAGCTTGAATTGTCATCATTGCGCTACCGTCACCTACGATAGCAAACACCGGTCGGTCAGGATTTGCCAATTTCAACCCCAAGCCAGATCCCATACCCCATCCTATTGCTCCTCCCCGAGACCCAAAATATGATTTAGGTCGGGAAAATTTTACAGCTGAGTGCAACATTCCTCCAGAACTCACCGAATCATCAAATACAACCGAATTGGCAGGTATATTTTCACTAATTGCTTTAGCCATTGCTCCAACTCCGATCGGAGCAGTTGGAGACTCTTCGTTAGCAACTTCTATGAATTTTTTGCGCAAATTCAAAGATTCTGCTTCTATTTCTAACTTACGAACTTTCGCCGTTTCTATTTCGGATCCCGTAATGTTTTCAGATAATTCACGTGAAATTAGGGATAATGTTTTTTTTGGTGAAGCATGTATTCCTAGTGTAGTCCGTTCGGTTTTACCAATTTCACCTAGATTTGTGTCTATGTGAATCAGTGAAGATTGATTGTGTAATACTTTTTCAGGAACATAAAAATAATCTGAAAATACTGGGCATCCTATAGCTAAAACTACATCTGATTTTTCAAGCTTTTCTCTTGTATTTTCGGTTCTTATACTAGCCCAAGGTAACTTCCCTAAGTATTGGGGGTGGTTTGTAGGAAAATTCACTTGTGTGCTTACATGTCCGTATACCCTGGCGCCGATTTGTTCAGCAAGTTGGACAGTCTCCTCGATAGCGTCATTTTCACCGACTCTATCCCCGACCAACATTATAGGGTGTTTGGATGATTGTAATAATCCAGTTGCTCTTTTCACTGATGAAGCGTGAGGATCAGGGAGATAAATATTAGTAGATGATGGATAAATATCCATATCGGCTTCGTCATCCAGAGAATTTGCCGAAAAAGACACAAACACGGGCCCTGTTGGCGGAGTTCTAGCTTCCAAAAAAGCACGCCTTAAAACGTTTGGGTATTGGTCAGGGTGGGTTATCTCTACGCTCCATTTGCAAAAAGGTTCTGCCATACGAGCTAAATCTGAACGGCCTTCGGCTAATTTTCTTACGTCCTTATTACCCGCTGTGATAACAAGGGGAGTTCCGGCATAGTTTGAGTCCGCAAGTAGCGAGAATGCATTGGCTAACCCATTATCTATGTGCAGGCTTATGAATCCGACTTTTCCAGTTGCACGCGCGTAGGCATCCGCCATGCCAACTGCCACACCTTCTTGTACAACCAATATATATTCGATATCAGGGAAATCTTCAAGCCCATCCATTATCGCCGCTTCGCTGGTACCAGGGTTACCAAAAATATACTTAACATTTTCTGCCCTAAGCATTTCAAGCAATCCATATGTGCCCGTCATAACCGTCATTGTGAACAGGTTCCAGTTATTTCAATTTGACAGGTTAAAATTCTAGACTCTAAACATTTGATTATGAAAATATTCAACATTTGATTTGTTATTCCAAAGAATCACAACAATTGGTCTATCGCATTGTCGATTTTTGAACTGTTGAAACCAACAATCTTATCGCGGCCGATTAGAGTTAATGGAGTTGTATCTATCCCCATTTCTATAAGTTCTTCCCGAGCTTTAATATCAGTAGATACATTTTTTTCAATGAAAGATTGGTTCTTGAGTTTCAGATATTCTTTGGTCATTTGACAAGTTGAGCACAAGTTCGAAGTATACACAATGATATCGGTTTTCATTTAGGTGACGTCCACTGACTTTATGTGAGGGGCGTGTATTCCAAGTGATGTTTTTAAGAAAATATCAACCTGCTCGTGCGAAGGGACGCACTCTGGGCATTCTTCGTTTATACCAGGCACATATTTTACACTCAGTGAATTTTCCTGGATATCTACATCTAAAAGTTTACCTCCCTCTGCTCCCACCATTGTCTCTATTTGATTGAGCACGAAGTCAACTTTTGGATCAGAAGTAGCTTTTACCATGTCAAAATAACCTTTTTTTGTATATTTGGATAGGCAGAATGATATCGTATGGTATTAAATGAATAAACAAAAAATGATAGAGTTTGCTATATATTAAGTTCGGCATATTCTTAAGCAAAGCGGAGGTTTCCAAATGTTCAAGCTCGACGTAATGAATCCAGTTGCAAGGCAAAGGGCCCTAGAGAATGCGTTCAAAATTAATGAAAGGTCTACTACCTTAGATAATAAAATTGTAGGTTTGATATGGAGTGGGACTCATGGTGGTGATGTCGCTCTTAAACGGGCTGGTGAAATGCTCCAAAAAAAGTTTTCTGGCCTGGGAGTGAATTTTTACACTGGTGGGAATTATCCAACGCCTCCCGATATAGTGAAACAGGCTGCCGCTGAGTGCGATGTTGTGATAGGAGCTACAGCCGACTGAGGGACTTGTGCGTCATGGATGGTCCATGACATGATCGAAGTCGAAAAGATGGGAAAGCCAGCCGTTCCGTTGGTTTCTGGTAGATTCGAAGGGGATGCCATAGCAAGTTCCCGTGCTTTTGGTATGCCTAATCTTAAATTTGTTATCGTGCCACGTATCTATCGTAATTTGGCAATTGAAGATTGTATAAAACAGACTGAAGATGCATTCGAAGACATAGTAGATACCCTTACCGCAGTTGAGAATTCTAAAAATCTTTTTGAAAATAAAACCGCAGACACTGAATCCATTTATTCTTATGAAGATGACGATAAATATAAATGTTCTCTTATGATGAATAGAGACCTATTAGACCGAGATATTGGTGATGGGTTTCCACTTCTACCTGCAACTAGAGAAACAGTCAATGAACTATTAGATGGAACTTCTCTAGATGCGAATGAAGTTGTTTGTGATATGCCACCAGGATTTGGTGTAGCTACTGTGGAAAAGATCGCAGTAAACGCTGCATATGCAGGTGCAAAACCAGAACATATGCCAGTCTTGATAGCTGCTGTAAAAGCGTTTTCCAGACTTGGTTCTGAAAGAGACCCTTTGCTTAGTGGGAGTGCTAGTGATAACCAAGGCAAATCCCTTTTGATGTCCACTAGCCCACAGGCTCCACTGTTAATTGTGAACGGACCGTTAGCGAAAGACCTAAAAATTAATTCTAAATCAGCATTAGGTCCCGGTAAAGATAATGAGGTCAACATAATAATAGGACGAGCTTTTTACCTCTGTCTAAAAAACATTGGCTATTGGTACCCGAATGAAATGGACATGGACACGATCGGGACGACAAGGAAATTTGTCCAATGCATTGCGGAAAACGAAGAAATGAGCCCTTGGGATCCGTTTCATGTGGACAATGGATTTAAATCCAACGAAAGTACTGTCAGCGTTTTTGTTACTGATGGTGAACTGGACGTTCAAGACCAAGGTAACACCGAAGCTGAAGACCTTCTGAAAGTTTTGGCTTATGGTTGCACTTTTGGAACTGCTAACATCCAAAGCAAAGGGGTTGGTGGTGGTAATGAACGTCTTATATTAATGCCTCCCGACGTAGCTGGTCCTATAGGACATGCGGGAGAGTTTAGCAAGCAGAAGGCGAAAGAATTCATACATAAAAATGCTGTCGGCAGTCTAGGTAAAATGACACATTACATGCCACTAGAAGATGCAAGAGTTGACAAGGGTTGGCAGTGGATGAAAAATTTAACCGAAGACCAAAAACAATCGGTTGAAATTTCTGTAATGAATTCTCCCGATGACTGTTACATCGTAGTCGTTGGCGCTGACAGAGCAAAAACCGCGGTTTTTCCAAGCGGGCCGGCCCCTTCCATTATAGGCATAGATGAATTTTTACCCTAATTATGGAATATTCGAGTAAGTCAAACCTTCCTCAGGAGTCCCCTGATACCCCAAAGATCACACTTTTTTCCAATGACCTAAAGGACCACACTTTAAGGAGGATCAAGCAACTAGGTATTAATCATTTAAGTTTGACAGGTCCTCCTATTCCTTGGGAAAAATCTGTAATTGAAGCTATGCAAAACAAGGCCGAAGAATTTGAGATGAAAATAGGTAACCTAATGTTCTCCGGTTTTGATGAGGCAGTTTACGGCAGGCAGGGTCGGGATAAAGAAATTGATTTGGTTATTAGATCGATAAAAGTAGCTGGGCAAGTGGGTTTACCTGTCATGGAATATAATTTTTACGCCCATCGGGCAACGGAAGGATACTATCAAGAGAAGGGAAGAGGTGGTGCAGGGCTCACTGCTTTTGATTATGAAATTATAAAGGATTTACCACCTTTACGTGAAGAAGGTGCTCACAACCTCAAAACGATGTGGGACAACGTGACTTACTTTTTAAAAGCAGTGGTACCAGTTGCCCATGATTCTGGTGTCCGTTTAGCGCTTCACCCGAACGATCCTCCTGCCCCAATCAGCAGAGGTTCAGAACAGATTATGGGCAGTTTGGATGGATGGAAAAAACTTGTGGATATCGTTGATAGCCCTAGTAACGGTATAACTTTTGATTGTGGAGTTACTCGAGAGTTAGGGCATGATCCAGTTGAAGTAATCAAGTATTTCGGAAAAAAAGATAGAATCAACCACGTCCATTTCCGTAATGTTTACACCGTAATTCCTTCGGAAAAATATACTGAAGTGTTTTTGGATGAAGGTGAAGTGGACATGTTTGCGGTGATGAAGGAATTGGTCAAACAAAAATACCCCCGTCTTATTTATCCTGAACATCCCCCTGTTTTAGATGCGGACAGAGAAAATCCATTCGATGGAATATCATCGAACAATTACACTGGATTTGCCTATACAACCGGCTATGCGCGAGCTATGTTACAGGCCTCTCTGTCCCTATAAAATACGATTCATCATAATTTGTGTTAGGTGTAAAGAATGAAAATTAAATCGATCGAAGCCATTGTTGTAAACGTGACTCCGAATTTCAAGACTGAACCAAGGGTACCTAAAATTAAAACAGAAGGTTTTATCTCCCCTATGAGGCGGTACCCCGATTTGAAGAAAACTGACTGGAATGTCAACTGGGAACGAATAGCATGTGTGATTACAGCGGAAGATGGTACTTGGGGATTCGGATTGACTTTGCACGAAGGGCCGGTAAAGAAAATAATAAATGGTCATTTTTCTGAATTACTAGTTGGTGAAGATTGTATGGCTACAGAACGGGCCTGGGACTTAATGCAAAAAGCTTCAGCTCCGTATGGAACCTCTGGTATTGCAAGTTATGCGATAAGTGCCGTTGACAATGCTTTATGGGATCTCAAAGGAAAAATTCTACGTTGCCCTGTATATGAATTGATCGGTGGCCCACAAAAGAAAAAGATTTTCTGTTATGCGAGTAACACCGATATTTCCTATGGCACCCAAAACAGTATTGAATGGTTTTTAGAACTGGGATTTAAAGCGGTGAAACTTTTTCTAAGAGCTGGCCCAGAAGATGGTGTACGGGGAATTAACGAAAGTGAAGAATTAGTGGCAAACACTCGGCAACTTGTGGGAAACGATGTGGAAATAGCGGTAGACGCATGGATGTCTCTCAACACTGAATACGTAGTGAGACTTTCAGAGGCTTTACGGCCGTATAGGATTAAATGGCTCGAAGATTATTTATTACCGGAGGACATGGACAGTTATTTTAGGGTTCGAAAGCGCGTTCCATGGCAGATTTTGGCGACCGGTGAACACTGGTATTCTATACACCCATTTGCTCTCGCAGCATCACACGGGCTAGTTGATATTTTTCAACCTGATTTAAATTGGGTTGGTGGAATGACCGCAGGAATTAAGATTTGCAACTTAGCTCAGGCACATGGGTTGAGTGTTATCCCCCACGCCAGTACAAATTATCCGTATGGCCAACATCTGGCGTTTTCTATGCCTTCTGTTTTGTGGGCGGAAAGATCAGAAGGAGTATCCCCACCGGGAGTACCTCTGGAAGAGATGATAGTTCTGCCTGGAACGCCGATAGTAAAAGATGGATATCTTACTCCATCCGATGCTCCGGGTTTTGGTTTGGAAATAACTCAGGATTGGATTGAAGATAAAGCTGTTTAAGCTGGATTATGTGGTTAAAAACTGGAACCTTTTCGGCAATTTCTGTACCGGAGTATAGAAAGTTACTGTTTTCAGCAACGGTATTTTCTGTTGCCCAATGGAGTGAACGTTTGGCTATAGGGTGGTTGTTTATCTACCAAACTGAATCAGTTTTTTTGACCGGTATGTCATTTGCCGTCAGGCAAATACCGATGATGTTACTAGCCCCGTTTGCCGGAACTGTTTCAGACAGAATACCGATCCGCCGAATTTTATTTTCTGTGGGTATAGCGCAAGCGTTTTTCGCAATTCTTATGGCATTTGCAGTTATGCACGGAGACACGAATGTTCTAATTATGTTCGCAATAATTTTGATGTCGGGAGTCGGTTTTGCATTCCTTCAACCATCGACCCAAAAATCCTTTATGGACGTCGTTCCCAATGATGCTCGAATGAATGCGATTTCTACAGGATCAGTTGCGATGAGAGCAACTGCAGTTGTGACAGCTTTTGGTAGTACTCTTTTGTTTGACAAGACAGGAGGTTCAGCAACTTTATTTTTTGTTACGGCTATTTACCTGATAGCTTCAGTAAATTGTTTTTTTTTATTGAAGAATATAATGCCAACACATATGACGAAAAAAACGGGATTGTTTTTCAGTGAAGTTGGCCGAGGTATGCATGTTTTATTTTCTAATTCACTTTTGAGAACTCTTTTATTATTGGCTTTTGTGATCGAAATTTTTGGATTTGCATATCAGGCTATTTTACCTGCAGTCGCTCAGGAAGTTTTGAAGTTGAATGTAACAGGGTACGGCTCCTTGTCTTCAATAGCCGCATTTGGGTCTCTTTTAGGGACCATCTTTTTGATGAATTTGGCGGATTTCAAACACAAGGGAAAACTTCTTATAGTTGTGACAGTTTTATATGGGATATTCATAGCGACTTTTTCGTTGGGAGGGATTTATGTGTTGGCGGGAATCTTACTTTTGGGAGTAGGTGCTTGCTCAGCGGTATTTGATTCATTGCAATGGACATTATTACAGTTAAACGTTCCTGAAGATATGAGGGGACGAGCCATAGGAGGCTGGACCTTTGTTATTGGCTTTGGGTGGATTGGTCATATTTTAATTGGAGCTGCTGCTGAATTCTTGGGTATCTCGCAAGCGCTTTTTTTGGCAGGGTCTTGCGTATCGATATCGGGGTTATTGTTGTTCCTGTTTTTAAGACGTTTAAGGACCGTCTAACCGCTATCATTAACACGACTATCGGTCACATGTTAATGGTTTAACAAAACCGATAGAATTATTAGTTGAGTAGATTTTTTTATTTGGGCTATGGTTGTGTAATTTTGGTATGGTAAAATCACTTTCTTAAGGGCAATTCACATCCCTGTACTTTTATGGAAATAGTAGATTCTCATCCTCATATATACTCTGAAAACAGAGTAAAGTTTCCCACTATAGCAGACCCTTGGGACCCAGGTGAGCCGGCGTCAGCATCAGACCTACGGCGCAGAATGTTAGATTCAGGAGTTTCAAAGGCTGTTTTTATTCAAACAGGTACATTCTACGGATTTGATAATAGTTATGTGATTGAATCATCAAATATACACAAAAATTGGGCTACGGGAGTTATTACATTAAACCCCGATGATGAGGATCACATCGAAATCTTGGAGAAATCGGTTAATAAATCCAATATTAGTGGGCTTAGAGGGATAAAGGATGCAACTGGGCGGTTATCATCTCCAAACGTTTACCGTCTTTGGGAGAAAGCGTTGCATCTTGGTATAGTCGTAAACTGTATGGTTATGGATGATTTGGAACGGGTTACCGAAATTGGAAAAATAGCTACTGATTTGTTCCCTCTTAGAATCGTAATTGATCACTGTTTTATGTTGAACACCTCAAACAAAACTGCTGAAACGTTAAGGGCCCTAGAGTATCTCGCTACACATCAAAACATTTACGCTAAGCTTACAAGTGGAACTCATGGTTCCTCCAGGGTTTACCCCCATCCAGATATGCACGACCCTGTGAGGGAAGTAATAACAATGTTTGGTACCAATCGTTGTGTCTGGGGATCCAACTTCCCAAATTCATTGTGGTCCAAAGGAACTACCTATTTGCAGAATCTTAATTTATTTACAGAAGAGCTTGGTTTATCTGTAAGTGAAAAAGAAGATATTTTGAGCAGAGTCCCACTAAGTTTATGGTTTGGAAGTCAAGTTTCAACCTGAAGCTTGACTTAACTTTTTGTTCCAATGTTCATTATATTAACATCCCGCACATCTGATATGTTAAATTTCGAATTTTTGTTTTAAAAGTAATCTTCTGTGTCGAAGGCTAAATCGATTGGTGCCCATTCATCTGTTTTGTTGTTACCTATGTCTTTAAGGAAACTCAACATTAAGGTTGACCACTCTTTGACTTTTTGGCTTGGAGGTTCCTTGTGAATTCCTTTGTTAATGTCAAAATCATGGGATACTTCTAATAGCATGGTTAGACGGTTACCGGAATTAAATATACGCATTCTTTTAATTGGCCTATCTTTTAGATCTTGTATTACCTCAGGCCAGACTTCTTTATGGTAATCCAAGTATTCCTTGATTTTTGCCTTATCTTCGGATAAATCTACTTGTAATACAATCATTTTATGGTTGGCCATGGTTTGCTCCTTTGGATTTTTTTATGAAGTTTGTAATTAATAAAAGATTACTGATGTTTTACCTAATTGTTCGATTTCAACTTCGACCTTATCTCCCTTGGAAACCCATTGAGTTTGAACTATGGATCCCAGCATTATTATTTCACCTTGTTTTAAATTCTGTTTACGGTTTGATAACCAATTTGCGATCCACGCCAGTGCGTTATAAGGGTCTTGCATAATATCGGACCCAATTCCTTCACCCATTATTTCACCATTTATAATCATATTGCCGCACAACATTTTTGGGTTCACTAAATCGGGTAAAAAAAAATCGCCCAATACTATTCCTGCCGCAAAAAAATCGTCAGCGATGAGGGACGGGGTGTCTATTGAAGAATAATCTTTCCATCTATCATCGACGATCTCTATAGCCGCAGCAATTGAATCGATGTGTTTAGAAATGGTTTCGGCTGTATAACTACAAAATCCAACTTCGGTGTCTTCAGATATTTTCACGGCAAATTCGCATTCTACGCCTGGTCGCACATAATCAGAAAATGGAACCTTCACATCCCCGCGATACTCAGTACCCTCAAAAATTCCACCGGCACAGGGAGTATGTATACCTAAATAATTTTGCATCACATTTGTAGTACAACCTATTTTCCAGCCTGTTCGAAGTCCTATCTTGGTTTTTTCAAGTTCTTTATGGATTGCAAATTGTACTTTATACGCCTCATCTAAGGACTTTGGACGAAATTGTTTATCAATTTTATCGATTCTTGTACCTTTGATTCTGTTTGTAAGGAGGATCCCTCCTAAATTGCCTTTTAGGGACATGTTTTTTCTGTTTATTGATTGTAATGAATATTAAATGAACTGTTCCGTTAGTCTATCATTTACCTTAGTTAAATCCGTTCATACAAATATAAAATTGACCTTGTAAAAACCGTAATGTTTGAATTAGTCGTCATCAGCAAGGCATCAATTTATGATTAGTAGAATTAACATACAAACTGACTCCGATTTGAATTGGCATGACACGCCTGGGATCGAAGAAGTTTTTGTTTCTAGATCAGGTGATAAACACGATGTGGAAATACCTGTTTGCGTAATAACTGGACGGGAACCAGGTCCCACTTTTACCATTATGAGTGGTATGCATGCAGGCGAATATGCCGGCATTCTAGCGGCGCACAGAATTATTAAAACAATTAATCCAGATGAGTTACTGGGACGTCTAATTGTGATACCGGTTATATCAAAACGAGCTTTCTATAATAGGTCTATGCAGTTATCGCCAGCAGATGAAAAAGAGATACATTTTGTAAAACCAGGTAATCCAAAAGGTACCTATTCCGATGCTTTAATAGATACGCTTTTTCAAATAGTAAAAAGTTCAGATTATTTGATTGATATGCACTCGGGAGAAATGGTGCAGGCTCTTTATCCTTGGGTTCCCGTACCAATGATCGGATCGAAGGAGATCCAGGAAGCAACCTTGGCGTTAGCTAAAGGTTATAAGGTTGATTTTTTAGAATATAGATATGAAATTGAGGCTATACCTCCATTATGTTTGGCCCTTTTTGAAGCCGGAATAATCAATATATGGGTTGAAATAGGTAAGAATGGATTACCAAGTGAAAGGGACATATCCGCACATCATGATGGGTTAGTGGCGGCTTTAAAAACGGTTGGTATGCTTCAAGGTGACCCTGATCGACCCAAACAAAAAATGTTAACAGGGAAACGCCATCAAATAAACGCTTCAGAATCGGGAATATGGTATCCGAAAATAACAGAAGGTCAAATAGTTGAGAAAGGTGAACTTTTGGGTATTACAACTGATATATTTGGAAATTTTCTTGAAGAATATAGAGCTCGGACACGGTCCTTTGTCTTGTACTACTGGACTAGCCCGGCAATTAATATTGAACGTAAACCTCACGGATATGATTGGCACTCAGGGCTGGTAAGTCTATTAGAACTGGAAGAAGACTAATTCATCGATGATAAACGATAACTTCGAAAAGCCTATTTACCTCGCCCATGACCATATGAACAGGCTGGAAGATTTCGCCAGGGACGCCAAAGGTGGTGTATCAGCAAAAATATTACACTTAACTGTTGATGGATGGATAAATGCTCCTAGCAAGAAAGAATACTTAAAAACGTACTATTCATATGAAGGTTTTTATGACCGGTACTTACTCGCCCTTAACCAATTACATAAAGTTATAGCGAACAATTCTGATCAAATAAAGCTAGTCACATCCTACCGAGATTTACAGGACGCCGGTTCCGAAAAAGTTTTGGCAGTAATTTTGGGAAATGAAGGAGGAAAAATTGTTGGTGAAAGTGGCGAAAATTTAAATACGCTTTTCGATTTAGGAGTAAGACACATACAATTGAACTGGTCAATGAAAAATTGCCTAAGTGCCAGTCAAAGTGAAGAAAATACAAGGCAAGACACTGGGTTGAGTGATTTAGGCAGAAATATGATTGAACGTATGAATGAACTTGGTATGATTGTTGACGTCTCTCACTCCTCTCCAGAAACGATTAGCGATGTACTAGACGTTACATCTAAACCTATTTTAAACTCTCATTCAGGTTCTAGAGTGATTGCAAACAAACAGCAAAATCTTTGGGATGAACAAATCCGGCAATTATCTGAAAATGGGGGCATTTTGGCTATCCATTTTTGTTCGCGCTTGGTTCTGGGAGTGGATGACAGACAAAGTACTATACCGGATGTGATCAGCCAAATCAAATATGTTAAAAATAAGGGAGGAATTGATCTCATTGGATTGGGTCCGGATTGGATTCTTGGAGATACCAAACGTGATGAAAAATATATGCATAATACCGAACAAGAGACTATAACATGGACAAAATGTCTTGAAGATTCAAGTCGGATCAAAAACTTGATACCACAACTGCAACTAGCGGGGTTTTCTGAACATGAAATAGATAGAATTCTTTACTTGAACCTGCAGCGATTTTTTAAAGCTGTTCTACCGTCGTAGAATCCAAATCAATGGTGATGATGTTTGTGTTTTGTACGATTAGATTTGATCTCCACCTGTTTTATCGCTGTCTCAAATATTCCCTTTATTGAGTCCATTTGTTTGGGGGTAGAAGGTGTGGCAAGAGTTTCCAACCATTCTACTCCTCCTTCCATAGTTGTTATTAGGTATTTTCCTATTACTGGATTAAACACTTCATCATTTCCAACTGTAATGTAGATTGGAGAAGTGTGACCAGATAAATGAACAGGCCATACATGCCAAGCTTTATGCAGACTCAAAACTCGTGCTGCGATCCAACCGCTGCTAGTTATTTCGATATCTTCATTGATAGATAGTGAAAAAGTACCATTTTTTGAGGATTCTGAAAAAATAACATTACCGTTAAAAACTATTTCTAACTTATTTATGGGAGCAAAACAAGAAGCCGTAGATGAAACCGATATTTTGCCTCCATGTCCTGGTAACTGCAAATCATCTCCAAGAGTTAATCCTTCTACAGATAAATCTATTAATGGACCGGAAGTTGTATATGTTCTTCCTTTTTTTACTGCTGAAGCCCAAGCTGAGTATGAAAATTCTTCATCTCCTATATTTGCATATGTCCTGACCCCTCCAACGGGCATTGATGCGGACATTTTATCAGTACCTCCGACACATGGTACACGATATCCGCAGTTCAGTAGACGGTACCATTCATGGACAGCAAACGTGTCCATTGATGGTACATGGAAGTCCCGTATTTCTAGACCATCTACTTTACCAAGAATAACTTCTGCCAAAACCTCAGAATGAGGAAAAGGAAAATGGGGCACTATCGCTAGGCCTTCTTTTTTTCTAACTTCGTCAGCCCAACTACTCATAGATGTCACAGTCGGATCTCCAATATATCCTTCAGTAGGCCCACTAGTTGATAAAGGAAATACGGGGTTACCTTGCCCTCCCATTAATGAAATATGACCTAAAAAGTGCTGTCTGTTTTCGGTTCCGACCCAAACGATAGTTTTAGAATCTGATGATCCGGAGAGTTTACCGGTTAAATCGCCTATGTTTGTATATAAGTCTCCCCATTGTGCTGCCAACAAATTAATTACATTTATATCTTCTGCATCGGCCTCCAGACGTGCTGTTTCCGTGGAAAGAAAATGAACGTGGGTATCAGCTGTTACCCATCCATTTTTAGCCAAGTTTGAACTTCTGCTTAGCTCTATTTCCAAATGTTTTTGCCCAGGCGATATTTTTAATTTTTTTCGGACAGGTAAATATTCGAAACCTTTACTAACTTCAACGTACACCTCACCGACGGGCAACTCACCTTGAAAAGTTCCGTCTACGTAGGCGTATTGGGTATCCCCCAAAAGCAAATCTGCACCATAATCTTCAAACCAGTTATCGTTAACTTCATGAGTGTGACCGTAAGGCGGGAAGTAACGTCCTTCACTAGACCTGAAGTGAATTCGCGCTGCCAATGTTTCGCGAGTTTTGGCGTCAATTATTTTTCCGTGAACCCATGTTCTTTTTGGCGAAATTATCCGTGCATATACTTTACCGTCTCGACTTGATGAGGTTTGGTTTGCGTAAAGATCTTTTACCTCAATTACCGATCCATCGACGTTTATTGATGCATCCCCGGTTGCTGAAATATCTATCGCGGTCACTCCAAGATCGTTTTCGAGATTTTCTCCCCATCCTTTCAATGGTTCACTCAGCCATTTGTCACCAGAAATTTTTTTTAGAGTTCTATTTCTTGCAATTACCCCCGTGTCCAAGGTTATTTCCTTCGGCGAAGTGCCATCCTTGTGGGTTATTTCAACTGTTTCCAACGGCATATGACGCAACGGATGCGATTCACCTTGATAGAGCGTTACAGCTCCAATGCCGATAGAAACATTGGCAAAACTTTTTATAGTGACGTTTTTTATCGGGTTTTCTGGATGATGCAATTTTAAAGCAAAGATCGACCAAGAAGCTGGAGGCATGGAACGGGTTGGGTAATCGTCTTTTGCAGCAGTTCTTCCGGATTTTGGTGGATCACCAACAAACACTCCTGTTTGCCATCTTCCCCATGAATTGTCTGGATAGGGTCCTCGGAAATTTAGAGATGTTAAATCTTGGTGTTGTCGGGACGAAAAACCACTTTGCATACGAGTTCTTATTTGATTTATTTCAAACCGTCGTCTCAGCTTTGTCGATTGGGTTAGACCGTTACTATATGTGATCACATAGTCGGCAAGATGTTCACCTGGTTGTGTTACTACTGGGTTTAAGTAGTCATCTGACTGCCCTAATTCATTTTCCAATGATTTCGAATCACAAAAATGAGCAAATATCATGTAGTGAGATTTACGGCCAACAGGAATAATTTTTTTATTTGTCTTACTGTTTAGTACAATGAGATTTTTCGAGTTAATAGAAAGGTTTTCGGAAAAATTAAAAGGAATACCCCAAAACACATTTTTGTTAAACGGAAGTTCCTTAATAGCTTCGTGGGTGCTTTTTGACCAATGATATGCATCTGACGCTGAAGCGTTATAGAATTTTTCCAATGAAACAGTTGAGAATTTTGACATTATTAAACCCCTTTTTACAGCTATGACACAATGAATTTTCTTATTTCTGGTACATCTAGGGTAGATATTACTCCACCAATTGGGATAACTCACGCCAATTGGGGAGCCCAAACGCATCAAGTTTCAACTCATAATGATATGCCCCTATATGTGACCGCAGCGTATTTTCAAAGTGACAAAACAAAAATGACTATTATTGACGTCGATATTCTTGTTATCACAAATGAAAAAGATCAAGAAATCAGATCTCTTATTTCCGATGAAACAGGGGTGCCTTTTGACAATATTCGATTGTCATACTCCCATACCCACTCAGGACCTGTTGCCTATGCTTCTGATTGGCATACAGAAGGTAACGACTTAGTGAAAAAATGGTTGGCATCTATTGGTCCTGCTTGTTTAAAGGCGGTGAGATTAGCCATAGAAAATGCTCAACCGTCCGTTACCAAGTTCTCTAGAGGATCTTGTGAAATAAATGCTAATAGGCGTCCCACGGGTCCAGACGGCAGGTTGTTTACTGGGCGAAACGTTAATGGATTTGTAATAAGAGACGTGGACGTAATAGGGGTGGATGATCTAAATGGATCACCAGTAGCTACCATAGTTAATTATGCCTGCCATCCCACAATAATGGGTCATGAGAATACGGCGGTGACCCCTGATTTTCCAGGTCCTATGAGGAAATTTGTTGAAAGTACTGTTGGAGGAACGTGTTTGTTTTTACAGGGAGCGTCAGGGAATATAGGACCATTTGACGGTTTCACTGGTGACTTGGGCGTTTATCGAAAAGCCGGAAAAATTCTTGGGGCAGAAGTAGCTAAACTCAGATTGGAAATGGATTTTTTTCCGGAACGAGACCGTTCCTTGAAAGAAATAATTCCTTCAGGTGCTAATTTGGGTATTTATAAAGATGATCCAACAACAAACCCAGACGCCAGCCTCGAAGTTTCCAACGTTTCTGTTGATTTACCCTGTAGGGAATTGCCTGATCTAAAAATGTTGGAGGAAAAATTTGAAAGATTGAGGAAAAAAATAGATTTATTAAACCAAGACGAATCTTCACCAGAAAAATTAAAATTAGAAGTTTCTCATCTTCGGAAAATCAATATATCTATTAACGTAGTAAAAAATCAAAAATTGGCAGCTAGGAATGGATTCATAACAATGAGGGTTCAAGCCATTAGAATTGGTGATGCTGTTTTAGTTTCGATGCCGGTGGAACCTTTTGCAGAAATAGCATCATCTATAAAGGCCCAAAGTTCTTTTGACAACCTAATTATTTCGGGATTCAGTAATGGTCATAATGCATATTTACCGACGACTGAAGCTTATGAAGAAGGTGGCTACGAGGTCGACGTTACCCCATTTAGTCCCGGATCAGATCAACTAGCAGTGTCGGCCTGTTTAAACGCCGTATCCTTGGTTGAATAGACCGATTCATTCAAAAAAGTTAAATTGAATTTTGTTAGGATAGAGAGGCTAAGCCTCTTATACTGCAACAAGTTTTTTTGGTGGGTATTATGACACGTGATTTTCCTAACACAGAAGTTGGTTTTATAGGCATAGGTAAACTAGGATTCCCGTTAGCTAAACGCTTATCTGAATCGGGGTTAAAAGTAAATGCCTATGATATTCAGGAAAAATATTCTAAAAAATGCGATGGAACCAACATAACATTTATAAAAAAACTGGAAGACATCACCAAAACCAGTGATATTTTTTTTCTGTGTCTACCAGGTCCCGATGAAATCAAAAACCTATTACTAGCAAGAAATGATTTTGTNGGATTAATGAAAAAAAATACTTTCATCGTTGACCATTCTACGGGTGATCCAAGGATGGTCGAGACCATTGTTAAAGAATTAAAATCAAAATCAATTCGATATATTGATGTCCCGGTAAGTGGAGGCGTGGAGGCAGCTGTTACTGGAAAACTAACTGCATTAGTNGGNTCAAAGAAAACATATTTCGATTTAATACGACCTTATTTAAATCNCACATGTTCNACAATTGTTCACACGGGTGAACCTGGGACGGCTACGTTAGTGAAATTACTGAATAATCTCGCATGCTTTACNTTGGATCAGGTTTTGGCTGAATGTCTTACCATAGGCAGGAAGGCTGGATTAGACTCTGATTTAATGTACCAAGCTCTGCGTTCTAGCGCTATCGGTTCGGGNGGAAACATTAACATAAGGATTCCAGAGACTTTCATGAAAAACGATTTCAACCCGCGTTTCACGTTGAAGCACGCCAGAAAAGATGTAGGGTTGGCATTAGATTTAGCAAAGGATTTGGAGGTTCCATTGAGAATCGTTCCACTCTGTCTCGAAGAGATTGATGAGGCGATTTCACGAGGGTTTGCAGACAAGGACGCGTCCGTTGCTATGTCAATTCAGGAAGAACGTTCGAATGTTCGCGTGAGACCTTACTAGTAAATGTAATAGTTCCATAGGTTGATTGTGGGCAATTACGTGGGTACAATTTCCGTTAATACATTTTTGGCAAAATTGGGAAATTAAAATGGTTATAGCAAACACTTCGAATGACGTTAAACTCGCCGAAATTGCCCACCTCTTTAGGAGAGCAGGGTTCGGACTATCCAACGAGAACCTGTATGAATATTCTAAATTGGATTATTCTGAAATTGTTGAATACCTACTAAACCCTGAATATGGTGAACCTGAAGATCAAGATCTTATGGATAGGTATTTTCCTGCGTCAGTAGAAGCGCGCTCGGTCGGACATGCNATCCCCAATTGGTCTTGGAGATTGNTCAGAACTCAAAANCCTTTGGAAGAAAAAATTGCTCTGTTCTGGCATGGTTTGTTAGCTGTAGGTGGTATAAAACTCGATCACGGNCTGGAAATGTTGGCCGAAATNGATTTATTCAGAAAAGTTGGACTCGGAAGTTTTAAAAATATCTTATTGGAAATATCACGAAATCCTGGGATGATGTACTGGCTTGATAACCAAAACAGNCACAAAAACGCCCCGAATGAAAATTATGGTAGAGAATTACTAGAATTATTTTCGATGGGTATANATNAATCTGGGGAAGGTGNATACACAGAAGATGACGTGAAAGAAGCAGCTAGGGCATTTACTGGTTGGGCTTCCAGACCNACCCCNCCTCCGTTTTTCCTTGGACCTTTTCCGATGGAATTCAGATTTGACCCTGATGACCATGACAGAGGNGAGAAAACCTTCCTAGGNGAAACGGGAAATTGGANTGGAGAGGATATCGTNAATATAATCGTGCGAAACAGAGTTACNGCTGAGTTTATTTGTAAAAGGTTGTACCTGTTTTTTGTTTCTGACAATGAGAATCAACATGAAATAGAAAGATTGGCCGACACGTTTCAGTCAACAAATGGTGATATAAGATCAGTACTTAGGGATATTTTCCTATCCGACCATTTCAGATCCCCGGAAATAAGGTTCAAAAAGATAAAAAGCCCTNCAGAATTAGTTTTNGGAACTACGCGTCTTACAGATCGGTTNGACATTCCNGACATGGACTCTTCCGAACTTGCCTCTCAAACGACGTTTATGGGTCAATTTCTATTAAACCCTCCTAGTGTTGANGGNTGGCATGAAGGNGAAGANTGGATAGATAGTGGAGCNTTGGTAGAGCGAATTAACTTTGTAGCNNCTGAGCTNTCTAATCATNATGCCCNNGGGATGAAACGAATGNCTGAAGAAGTCACATCCTCAATAGCAAATGATTCAGCCNCNAATTATCTTGATAGCTGTTTAAGATCTATGGGATTTATAGAGATATCAGANCGCACAAGGTCCATCTTGATTGACCATATCGATCGGTCTGATAAGAGTATTTCGGAAACGGCTCTCGTTTTCGAAATGTTTAAACTAATAGGCTCTACACCTGATTATCAGTACTGTTAGTTAGTAAGGAATCTTTATATGAGTCAACTTAAAATAGATCGTAATNATACAAACCTTGCAGGTAAAAATCTCGTTGTGATTCAACTGTCAGGTGGTAACGATTATTTAAACACNATTGTTCCTTATCAGGATGGTTTGTATTACGACTATCGGCCCAATATGGCTTTACGTGACGANAAGATCATCGAAATCGATAANAAAATCGGCTTNAATTCAAACATGGGAACCTTCAAGGGTTTGTACCAAAACGGAGATATGGCCGTAATTATGGGTATAGGTTATCCGGAGCCCAATAGGTCTCACTTCAGATCAATGGATATATGGCACACNGCAGAACCATTTAAAACTTCGTCAGAAGGTTGGCTTGGGAAAACCACCAAAGCTATAGACCCTGATGGCAAAAACCCNGTNGCCACTGTAAATTTTGGTAGAGGATTACCCAGGTCCCTNGCTTTTCCTGGCGTATCTGTTGCCTCCGTCGGATCTCTNGAATCATATGGTTTGTATACCGGNTTGTCGGGTGGTAACCAGCGAGAAATATTACTTGATACCGTAAGTCGTATATATCAACCATATTCTGACGATTCTTTTGTTTCGCTACGATTATTAGAGACGGGACGAGGTATGTTGGATGGAGCTGACATATTGAAAGAGGCACCTAAAGAGTATTCTTCAAATGTGGAATATTCTGAAGATAACCCTATAGCACAAAGTTTGAAAGGCGTTGCTCAAGTCATGTCCGCAGATTTGGGCACACGAATTTTTTATACACAACACGGTAGTTTTGATACGCATACGAATGAATTGGTAAATCATGCGCTCTTGTGGCAACAACTTTCCGAAGGTGTCGAAAACTTTGTTGAAGATATTCGAGAAATGAATAAATATGACGATACTGTTATATGGGTGTTTTCGGAGTTTGGCAGACGGATTGAAGACAACGGTGATGGTACCGACCATGGTTCGGGCGGTGTTGCTTTTTTGATCGGGGATTCCGTAAAAGGGGGAATGTATGGGGAATATCCGAAATTGTCAAAAACGGATCAACTGGATGGTGATGTTAAGTACGTAGTAGATTACCGAGATGTTTACGCTTCCATACTTGATGAATTTTTGGATGTAGATTCGGAATGGGTGCTGAATGGAAAGTTTAACCCAATAAATTTGAAATCTCCCGGGAATTCCTAAACGATGATTAATTATAGTCATACGATAGGAATAGCCTCTTTCGAAGGACGGGGTTTTATGAACCCTGTTGATTTGGCACTTGATAATGAAGGTCTTTTATATGTTTTAAGTCGCTCAAATGCGTCAAATAAGGATGTCAGGATAAGTGTCCAAACGACGGATTCCGAATATAAACATGAGTTCGGTCGCTGGGGTACTGAACCCGGGCAAACAATCTTACCGTCTTCGATAGTTATCGACAAAGGGAATCGTGTTTACGTTTCAGATGAATTTATGCACAATATTTCAGTCTTCGATAGCGATGGGACCTTTATAGAAAGATGGGGAGAGCTTGGAAGTGGACCAGGTCATTTTAACCGGCCATCAGGGATTAGATTGGATATGGATGGGAACATCGTAGTCGTGGATCATTTAAACTCGCGTGTTCAAAAGTTTGATTCAAGGGGAAATCTTTTATCCCATTTTGGAACTTTTGGTTATGATGACGGTCAGTTTAACTATCCTTGGGGGTTATGTGTTGATGCTTTGAACAACATATGGATTGCTGATTGGAGAAATGATCGAATACAAGTGTTTAACCAAGATGGGGAATTTTTGTTTAAGTTTGGAGTTTCTGGGTCTGAAAAGAGCCAGTTTTCCCGACCATCCGGCGTTCATGTCAGTGATAGCGGGCATATATATGTTTCAGATTGGCGCAATAATCGAATACAAATATTTGATGGTAATCAGAATTGGGTAAAAACTTTGTACGGAGACGCCACACTATCGAAATGGTGCAAAGATTTTCTGGATGTGAACCCTGAACAGGCCAGTTGGAGAGAAAATGCAGCCCTTTTTGAACAAGAAAAACGTTTTTGGCTTCCCACTGCCGTTATGTCATCTCCAGATGGGAATATTTTCGTTGCTGATTCATGTAGGCACAGGGTCCAAATTTATAAGGAATCACCGGTCTTGAGTAAGGTCTGATTTTCCGGAAAATAACAAGTGTTGCCAGTCGGTGGTAACTCTTTATTTTATTGGAGAAAAATCGCTTGCAACAACTATTTTGTTTTCCATTTTTATTGGGGGCTTTGCATCGTTTTTTGGTGGCCAATCAATAGACGGAAATTGTTCTCTCGCCTCTGTTCTATGCTGAAGACTTTTATATGCCCATATGTGCATAAATCTGTTTACGTTTCCAACTTCGGAAACGAATGCTCCGACCAAAGGTGAAAGAGCGTTCCGTTTATCTAAATTTTCCTTCCAGGATTCTATTACTATGTCTGTTTGAAGGGGAGGGTAGGTATAAATTCTCATTTCGAAAAAGGGCCCAATGTTTCTGTCTGTCCATTCCGGACTGAAAGACACGGGCAACCAAAACTCGGTGTTCATTGTGACCATATATCTGGATGCGTCTGGTGGCCATAAACCTTTTTCTATTGCTTCTTTTCTGCTACTATTCCGGTGTTCCATATTTTTGTAGGGCCATACGTGAATTATTTGATTCAGAGGACCGATTTCCGTATACCAAAACGCTCCTATTTTAGTTATTGAATTCCGACCATCTATTTTTTCGGAAAATTTTTGAATAACCTGATTAATGCTTCCTGGGAGAATTTCGTAGGTTCTGAACTCGTATATCAATATTAAACTCCTGGGGATTAATGGGCGTTGGTTTATTTAATTGTAATGAATAATACCGCTTATTTTTTTTAACAACTAGCACCGAACGTTTAAATAGCCATTTTTAGTTTAATGTTCTCAATGGTTCTAGAACTTTAATTGACAGACGATGTTTTAATAATGATGATGTAAAACAGGGAAATGTAAAAATTAACTCTATATGCTGATATACCTAATATGCGCCTATATGTATGGATCGGACGTTTTCCTATAATCTGCGTTTGTATTTAAAGCCGTTTGCACCTGTAGACAAGATTAAATTGTGTGATAAATGAGTAAATTTTTTTATGGATGGGTGATCGTTGGGGTCATGGGAATCATTTCATTTGTGGGCATGGGTCTTTTAAGCTTAAATTTTGGTTTATTCATTAAACCAATGGGAGAGGACTTAGGGATAGGTAGAGCCACATTTGGCCTAGCTCAATCAAGCATGATGATATCGGCAGCCATTTCGGCACCGTTTGTTGGTCATTTGATTGACAGGTTTGGACCTAGAATCTTGTTACCTCTAGCCGCGACAATAACGATCGGTGCCATATTCTTTTTGAGTTTCTCAAAAAACTCGTGGCAAATTGTTTCAGTTTTCATAATCATGGGATTTATGAATTTTAACAATCCCGGGAATATGTTTGTTTCTGTTCCGATTGTTAAATGGTTTGTGATTAACAGAGGTAAAGCGTTTTCATTTGTATCCCTTGGAATTCCGATTGGGGCAATAGTTTTTATACCTTTGACCCAATATTTCATAAATAAATTTGGATGGGAATCATCATTGATTTACATGGGTTTTTTGGGCTTGGTAATTATAGTTCCAGTTTCGTTGATTTTTCTTAGGCGTGAGCCCAAAGATATGGGACTGAACCCTGACGGTTTGCTAAATGACGAATTTGTTCCTGATGGCTTTGAAGGTTCGATGGAAAAATCCTTTACTTTACGCGAATCTGTTGGAACTTACACCTATTGGCAATTAATAGTTATATTTGCTTTATTTTACTTTGCTATAGGTACAATTGCTCTTCATAGAATTCCAGCTTTTATGGATAGAGGGCTCGATCCTACTTTGGTATCAATATCTACTGCTTTTGATGCGGTCTGTGCCGGAATAACCTCATTTATAGTGGGATTTTTAGTTTCCAAAATTAACTCCAGGTGGATCGCATCGGCAAGTTTTATTTGTTTGGTTGTAGCAAGTGTAATTACCATTTATGCGTTTAGTTTTTGGGTGATGTTTGTTTCAATGGCAATATTCGGCGTTGGAATCGGAGGGCTGATGTTTATACAAAACTATATTTGGGCGGAACAGTTTGGGCGTGAACATGTAGGGGCGATTAAAGGTTCATCGTATCTTTTGATAATGCTAATTGGTGGAATTGGGGCTCCTCTTGCGGGTTACGTTTATGATCAAATTGGGTCATACAACTTTGTATGGTGGATAGGTATATGTTTGTTATTTCTTGCATCGATTTTGATATTGGTTAATAAATCGCCGCAAACGAAATTGACACAAACGTGATTACACGAGTTTTGTAATCATATATAAGGCCATGGCGGCCATTGTTAAATTTTCAATTAGTGTTACGGGAGTTAGCGGTAAACTAAAAGATGCACCTAGGCACGCGCACTCCAACTGATCTTTATTTTTCAATGACTTACCGATTCCAATACTTCCAACGGACATAATTATGAAAGTCAGTACATTTACGTATAAAAGTCCAAAGTTTGCAAGAAAACATATTCCAAGAGTCAACTCTATAAACGGATATATTGTTCCGTATGAAGGTACCTTTGATGCTATTAGATCGTAATTAGAAAATGAATCGGCAAATCCCTTAATGTTTAGCAATTTGAACAGTGAGAAAATCACGAAGAAATATCCCATTAAGGATTTCATAAATCCTTCCACATTAAACCCATCCCTTATCTGAGGAACCAACGCCAACAGAGTGATTAATAAGAGGGAGATTATTAAAGGAGTAAATTTTTTCCGTTCTTTCATATTCCCTGAAGAGTTTTGGCCTTTATCTGAGGTGCTAATAGAAGAGTTAGTTTTGTAAGATACGTTATATTTTTTTAAATCTCCTATTATGGCGTTAAGGTCTCCAGGTTTTAAATCCACTGTCGATTCAAGGTTTAAATTTGACGAATTTAGATCGATTTCGGAAGAAATAATTCTATTGTCCGTGGAAAATTGTTTTTTAATGGAGTTAACACATCCCTGGCATGTCATGCCTGATATTTGGTATTCAGATTTATACATGAATCACCCTAAATCAGAGAGATTATCGCGTGTTGTCGTATCATGCTTTTTGATCGGTTTGGTTGAAAAAATAATAACCAAAGAGGATACCAAGCATAACATAAAAAGGACGTAGAACGATTTTTCATACGAATTTTGTATATCGAAAAACATTCCGACCAATAAAGGGGATATCATCATTGAAATCCCAACCCCTAAACTAGATAAACCTGTTATTGTAGCGAAATGTTTGCGCCCAAAATATTCACCTCTCATAGCGTGTATTAAAGGGTTTCTACCACCATATCCTATGCCCCAAACCACCGCAAAAATATACACACCCGTTAAAGTTTCAGCCATTATAAGTAGTAATATTGACAGGCCCTGAACCGCAATAAACCCTGATGCCATAAACCGTTTACTAAAAGTGTCTCCAAGTATTCCCCCGACAAACTGAAACATCATGGAAAAAATAGCCATGATAGGTAGTATTATGCCAGCAATTTCTGGATCTAAATTAGGTCCATTCTTATCTGTTAAATAAAAATATATGTGAGCCATTAATGCTCCTAATGAAGCGTTTACCAGCATGTGACTTAAAGAAAGGGCCCAGAAAGACCGAGTTTTTAATGCTTCTTTGGGGGTGAAATCACTATTACTTATTTCAACTTTAGTCGTATCTACAACATTGGATGTTGAATTTTTAGGGGCAGGTTTACCCAAGACACGGGCTAGTGGTACCCCGGCAACTAAAATAATGACACCTAAAATCAATATGGTGTACCTCCAGCCTATGTCGGAAATTCCCCATACCAATATTGGAGCTGTCAACGCCCCTAAAGTAGATCCTATAGTTACCAAGGACATAGCGGTAGCTTTTCTGTTAGATACCCAGTTGTTGACCGCGGTAATTGAGGGAGTAAATCCACCAATTGAAAATCCAAGTGATATTAAAAAAAATGAAAGGTAATACTGTATTGCGTTTTGAATTAACGAAAAACATATCAAGCCCAACCCAGCCAAGAAAAATCCAATGAACACCATTTTACCAACGCCAAATTTATCAATTAGCCAACCCTCAAAAGGACCGAACAGTGAGCCACCAAAACGACCAAATGTTGCTACCCCCGAAACCAAAGTCCTTGACCAATTAAATTCGTTTTCGACGGCTCTAAAAATTACACTGGAAGCGAAAAATGTGGGACCGGAGCTCAAGAAGCCGTTAACACCACCAGTAATTGATACCAGCCACCCATATCGATTTTCTTTAATCATTATTAATAAAAATTTAGAAGATGTTGTCTTTATTTAAAAGTATGTTTACAAACATTAAGTAAATCACCAGCAATGCAATGACACAATCTAACGTTTAGAATAACAATTAATCTGGATATACAAACTATTTGTGATTAAATCTTTTGCCAAAAAAATTGTTTATGATAAGTATTACTAATGCTTTGAGGAAAATTAAAAGGAGGTATGAGCGTTGATACGAACAGGTGCGATTTTATTATCTACTCTAGCCATCATAGTACTTTTAAGTTGTGGTAATCAGGGCTCCAACCAATCGGAAGGGGTATTTGAAAAGGTTTCTAACCCAGACAAATCATTAACGCTTGAAGATCTGAAAGCTGTGGGATTCAAAAAATCGAAAACTTACGATGTGAGTGAACTAACTGGGGCGGATTCAGCTTATTTTGGATTTTGGGGAAAAGATCCATACGATAGAAAGGATTTTGAAGTTAGGTTTTATCCTACGGGCCAATCTGCGGTAGATGATGGAACAATTTTTGCTGAAGAGAGAGTGGGAGAGAATGCTGTTCTGGACAAGAAAGAATCATCATGGCCAGAAGGGTTAAAGGATGCTCGGCAATGTGGAGGAGACAAAGCTTCAGGTCCCGCATCACATGGAATTCAAAATTGTAAAAAGGCGAAATATTGGGACTATTTTATATACGGAAATCTCATTTTATTCTGCCCTGGTGGCAATATAGATACCGCGATCGAAATTTGTACAGAACTGCTAGAGGTATTAGATAACCCTTAGATATCATTTTATGGATGTGGCTTTACCGACTGTGGTTTTGTCGAACGATGTAAATGGGATTGAAGGTAAGTTAAAGGTATATTTTATTCTGGTTTCCACGCTCTTAATGTAAGGTCCTTAATATACTTTTTGTGATCATTGTCTACTGCTTTTGGAAAAGAAAACTCCTCACGTAAAATTTCCACGTTCGAATAACCAATGTCATGTAGTCTTTCGAGGTATCGTGACTTTAAATCCGCTCCGGCGACACACGACGTCCACTGTTCATTTGATTTTAATATTTCTTCCGGTAATTGTTTTTCAGTTACTCTATCCGAAATGACGAATCTACCCCCAGGTTTGAGCACTCTGAATATCTCGTTAAAAACAAGGTCTTTATTATTAGAAAGGTTGATTACACAATTGGATATAAGAAGGTCTATACTCTCATCGAGTTCTGTTATGGTTTCAATGCGCCCCAATTTAAAAATTACGTTATTGATACCCATTTTTCTTCCGTTGGATTGGGCAATAGAAACCATTTCAGGTGTCATGTCTATACCTATCACTTTACCGGTATCTCCAACTTTATTAGCTGCTAAGAAAACGTCAATACCCCCGCCACTTCCTAGGTCCAAAACCGTTTCACCAGGGTTGATCTCGGAAATTTCGACAGGATTCCCATTACCCATAGATGACAAGATGGTTTCTTCTGACAATTCAGTCAGGTTATCATCATTATAAAAATTAACTGAGTGGCACCCACATGAATCAGGAACCAATTTCTTTTCCTTACATTGAGATGCAATTTTGCCATAACGGTCTACTATAGCCTCATCGATTGACATTGGAAGGATGTGGAAATCAACACCGCCACACCCACAGTTCTCATGACTATCATTCATAATGGTCTTATGTTATAACGGTGGACTAATTCCCGTGGACACAATAAGTTGGCCCATAACATATTTAGTAAAAGCTGAACCTGCCAATCGGTTTTACAGGATATAATGCTTATGAGTTTGGTTTAAATACGGACTTTTAACGTATGAAATTTCAATCGAATTCTTTGTTGATTAGGTCCTTATCTTGCTCGATTCAATAATTCCCTTTGCGGCATTGTCCAGTGCGGTATGGTGGGCGGTCTCAGGCGCTGTTCTGAAGTCTATTCGTTCGAGAACGGCGATAGTATTTCCATTTACCGAGGCAATTATTTCTGGGACAATCATTGCCTTAATCCTTATTATTGGATCTCAATGGCGCGAACTTTTCTCATATACGCTAAAGACATATCTTTATATGATTTTAGGATCTGCCTTTAGCCTCTTAGGTATAGTTACCTACCTATCGGGAATAAAAAAAATCCCTCTAGGAATATTTTTTACAGTCTGCATTGGTTTTCAACTTTTGAGCGCTGTAGGTTTTGATATTGTTTTCAACTTGTTGATTCCCCCTACAGGGGTGCTTATTGGAGGATTAGTGATTTTTGTCGGTATTGGCAGTATTAACCTAAGTTCTTTTGAACTGGGTGATAAAGTATCGGTTAATCACAACTATATTTTAGGGGTGGCATTTAGCGCTTTAGCTGGACTTTTTTGGGGGATCGGAAATTTTTCCAATGATAGGGCATTAATTGAAGCGAGCGCTGTGTCAGCGGCACTAATGAGGTGTCTGGGACCATTAATTGTTATGGGAATTGTAATACTTTTTTTTAGACGAAATGAAATTCTAATCATTAATAAGCGTGATTGGCGACTGATAGTTGCAGGGTCTTTTTGTATAACGATTGCGATGTTATCTTGGTTTATTTCTTTGAGTGTAAACAGTGTGACGGTTAATTCCATTTTCACGAGCACCGCACCTGTTTTTGCGGTGATTCTAGGAGTCATGTTTTTCCAAGAAAAACTAAAAAAATATGAAATTCTAGGAATAATTCTGTGTTTGTTGGGTACAATTTCAGTTATTTTGAGCCGCTGAGACTATAAATAATTGACAATATCAATCAACAGACAGGTGTAATTTATGAATGGTAAGATGATCGAAGTCGGTGAGAAAAGTAATTCGGTTCGGGGTTATTTATCGTTACCTGAATCCAATAAGGGCCCAGGAGTTTTGGTCATACAGGAATGGTGGGGGCTCGTACACCATATTAAGAAACAAGCGGATGTTTTTGCTGAAAACGGGTATGTAGCCTTTGCCCCGGATTTATATGACGGTGTCACTGCCGAAGAACCCGACCATGCAATGACATTGATGAGAGAACTGGAAATGGACCATGCTGCTCGTGTTCTTAAAGCTGCCAGTTCCTTTTTAAAAAGTCACGCTCTGAACAGTACCGGAAAGGTTGGTTGCGTAGGATACTGCATGGGCGGAGGTATGTGTTTTTATCTTGCGACAATGAATGCTGTTGATGCAGTAGCACCTTACTATGGTGTATTAACGAAACATGAACCGGACTGGTCCAAAGTTAATTGTGCTATACAGGGGCACTATGCTGAAAATGATCCGGTCACCGATCAAGTCCCAGATTTACGCAGGGCCCTAGATGAACATGAAGTTAAAAATGAGTTTTTTATTTATTCTGGAGCACAGCATGCATTTTGTAATGACGATAGGTCAGAGGTCTATGATCAGGAAGCTGCAGAATTATCGTTAACCAGAACAGTTGAATTTTTTAAAAAGGAACTTTCTTAAAAACTTGTGTCGTTATCGGAATTATTAAATGGTGTATTTTTTTAGTAGATTCCGTGCGATAACCAATCTTTGGATTTCGGAAGTTCCTTCGCCTATTATCATAAGAGGAGCATCCCTGTAATATCTTTCTAATGGTAAATCTTTCATGTAGCCATAACCTCCGAAAACCCGCATAGCATCCAAGGTTACTTCGCCACACATTTCGCTCGCATATAGTTTCGCCATGCCTGCTTCCATGTCGAAACGACCTCCTGAATCTTTTTGTTTGGCTGCGTCGTAAGTCATAAGTCTCGCCGCATGAATTTTTGTCGCCATGTCAGCTAAACTGTTTTGGATAGTCTGTCGTTCGGATATAGGCTTGCCAAAGGTTTTACGTTCCTGGGCGTATTTGATTGCTGCTTCAAATGCTGCAGTGGCGACGCCCACAGCGCGAGCGGCAATATTAATTCTGCCAGTTTCTAATGCATCCATAACCTGATAAAATCCCTGTCCTTCTGCTCCCCCAAGGACATTTTCATGAGATATAACAAAATTTTGAAAAATCAGTTCAGCCGTGTCTACGCCCCTGTATCCAAGTTTGTTTAGATCCTTTCCGGCAGTAAATCCTTGACCTTTTTCCGCTATAAACCCAGTGATTCCCCTATGTTTCGGCGAGATTTTCAAATCGGTTTTTGCTAGAAGAAAAAAAACGTCCCCTTCCCGACCATTAGTTATAAATAATTTATTTCCGTTAATTATGTAATTTTTACCATCTTTTTTTGCTTCAGTTTCCATTGAGGCAACATCACTTCCCCCTACAGGTTCGCTTAAAGCTAGTCCGCCACGTTTTTCGCCTGATGCTAGTTTTGGAAGCCACTTCACTTTCTGGTCTTCGGTGCCAAATTTTTGGATCGCATACGCCAATATTGAATGAGTTCCAATGGGTCCGGTTATCGACATCCATCCCTTTGAAAGTTCTTCAAAAACCATCGCGTAAGTTGTGTAATCCAGGCCCATACCTCCGTACTTTTCTTCTATTGTGATACCAAATAGACCCATTTCAGCCATTTTGTCTATCAGGTCCGCTGGATACGAATCTTCGTTTTCATATTGTGAAGCTACCGGCAAT